>NZ_JBFBAE010000008.1:0-329794 GCF_040689465.1 Amycolatopsis sp. NPDC051373
ACCGGCCCGGCTCGATTCCGAAACCCTGAAGCCATGAACAACCCCTGATCACTCAGGTGTTGCAACGACCCCTAGAAACCGCCGGAGGGCGGGGGGCGTCCCCGATCCCATTCTACCGAGGTGAGGGGCCAAAAATCGGCGTCAGCCGGATCTGTGGACAACTCCGGTCGCAGAGGGCCGAGTGTGGATGGATCGCAGAAGTTCGCGACGTTACGGCAGTCGACCTGGTACCCCCGGACCGCCTGCGCACCTCAAGTGGTTCCAGCGCAAGCCTGCCCCATTCAGGCTCGGCTGATCACCACGTACCGCTCGTCGTCGATCTCCGCGCCCCACAGCGCCGGGTCGTCCAGCTGCCGAACGTGCGCCTCTCGCCGGTGGGCCAGCACCAGTGCCCGGCACTGCGCCGCCGTCAACCCGGCCCCGGTGGACCACCGCCTACTGCCTCAGCAAGGACAACGGCACCGCGATCACGGTCGCCGTGCCGAGCCACGGTGTAACTCGCATCGCCATGTTCTCCTTGGCCGCGCCCGTCAACGACAGTTACCGCGACGGCTACGTGACCTTGGCAAAAACCCTCGCCGACCGGCTGTGATCACCACAACGCCGGAGGCCGGACCGAAACGCAGCCAGTAGCACGATCATCGGGGATGTCGCGTCCCGTCGGGGCAGCACAAGCCGCTTCCACCGCGACATCCCCGCGATCGTCGACCTAGCGTTGGTGCCGCGCGCCGAGTTCACCCCAAACACGAGAAAACCGCCCCGACCTAAGTCGAGGCGGTTCTGGGCTGTGGCCAGGGCCGGGGTCGAACCGGCGACCTTCCGCTTTTCAGGCGGACGCTCGTACCAACTGAGCTACCTGGCCGGGAACGCCGGCTAGTAGCCGAACGATCTTGCGACCCTGACGGGACTCGAACCCGCGACCTTCGCCGTGACAGGGCGACGCGCTAACCAACTGCGCCACAGGGCCTTACTGGTACTGCGTTTACTGCGTACTCCCAACGGGATTCGAACCCGCGTTGCCGCCTTGAAAGGGCGGAGTCCTAGGCCACTGAACGATGGGAGCCCAGCCGGTTTCGGCGAACCGACCAGCTGCGCTCTCAGGTTCCCCCGGGAGCGATTACAAGCATAGGGCACGCCCCCACCGCTTTACACCGGGGGGTGACTAACTCTCCGGCAAGCTCATGACCTGCAACAACAGTGATCCTACGCGTCGGCGAGGCGGCCGAGCCGAACGTCGGCCCCGCCGGGGGTCGATCAAGCCCTCGGCGGCCGCGAAGCAGGCGAAGCGATCAACCCCGGGCCCTCGGGTGCCGAAGAGCCGGCGTCTCGAGAACCGTCAACAAGTCACACGACAGCCCACGCCGAGCCACCGAGTCACTCCGAGCAACCCCGACCCCAACCGACGACGGACCTCAGCGCTGAACCGGCGCCTGTCCACCCTCGTCGAGATCGAGGCCGAGCATCTCCAACAGCTGGGAGCAGTCCTCGACCCCCAGTGCGCCGTTGGCGACGGCAAGGCGGGCTCGCCGCACTTGATCGTCGGAGACGCGTTGGCCGTCGGTGGCCCCGCGTTGCGTCGGCACGCCGCCGCCGGTCAGCGACGTGCTTCCGCCATCGGCACCTTCGTACCGAAGGAGGAACTGTCGAACTTCCACAGACCCGCTCATGGCCCCTCCGCCCGGTTCTGAACAACTGGCCGCGAGGCTAGCCAGAGCGAAGCGCCACAGGCAGCCCCCCGGAGAGTGAACCTGGGAACACTCTCCGCACAACCCTGCGCAATCGCCGAACACATTCACAAGATCGTGAATGTGAACCGGAGTGTGGATTTCTCACAGGTTCCACTCGCCCAAGCCCGGAACTCGTGCAACAATCGATGGTGCTGACACACCCCCGGTCAGCGCCTGTGGAGATCCCCTCCGACCCCCGCGTTCCTCCCCCTGGCGCGGGGGTCTCTCCATTTCCGCACTTTTGTGTGACGACCTGCTGAAACTCGCCTTGCGCGAGGCGTGAACAGCACATCCACAGACGGTCATTGAACAGCGTTTACCACTGGGCTGATCAGGTGATCGAATAGGCTCAATGAGCGACTGAATTGCTTGTGTCGTGTCTCACAGTCGATTGTTTGCCGAGACCCAACCGTTATCGTGTCCGGGTGCCTCTTCCCTCACTCGGCCGCCTCGGCAGCCGTACGAACCTCAAGGCCGTCTCGTCCGGACGGCACCGCAACGCCGCCAAGTCGGCGGGCGAAGAAGTCGTCGAGGACAAGGAGCTCACCAGCTACCTCGCGGCTCTCGCTCCGGACTCCGACCCCGAAAGCACCGGGACCGGCAAGCGCTTCGGCGAAGCGCAGGTCTACCAGCTGCGCATGAACCTCATCGCGAGCCAGCAGCTCAAGGACATCGCCAACGAGCGCGACATTTCCCCTCAGGCGCTGGCGATGGAGTGGATCCTGGAACGCCTCTCCTGGGAGGGCCAGGCCGCGTCGGCGCAGGAACGCCGGCACTCCGACGCCATGACCGACGAGTTCAGCTTCCCCCAGGGCTCCTTCGACGAACCGCTTCTCCCCCGCTGATCGAAGCGCAACGAACGCAGGCGAGAAAGCCCCCGGTGCACCAGTGCCGGGGGCTTTTCCATGATCGGAAGTCACGCTGCGTCAGTGAAACCACGCTGTGTCAACAAAACGGTGTCACACAACAACTTGTCACGAAAAAAGGAACTCCCGGCGAGTGACTCACCGGGAGTTCCTTACTCAGGCCTGAGCAAACGCGTTGGGCTTGTCTCAGATCGGGCGGACCTTCTGGGCCTGCGGGCCCTTCTGGCCCTGGCCAACCTCGAACTCCACTCGCTGGTTCTCCTCGAGGGTGCGGAAGCCGCGCCCGTCGATCTCCGAGTAGTGCACGAACACGTCACCCTCACCGCCGTCCTGAGCGATGAAGCCGAAGCCCTTCTCCGCGTTGAACCACTTCACAGTGCCTTGCGCCACCGCTGTACTCCTCGTAACAGATCCGCTTCGAATGCCACCGAAGCGGCACCCCAGGCCGTCCCGGGCGGTTCCAACGAGTCGAGCGAAGAGCTGTCGGGCCCCACGGCTCGCGTCAGAAGTTCCGCGAGTGTGAAGCCACGAACACGCAAAACGACGGCCTGCTCAGCAGCCTACCGAGATCTGGCCAAATCTGAAGCCCGTGATCTCGCAGATCGGTTCACAGACTCGCACGTCACCGGAACGTCGTATTGCCGCCTACGGAGCGCGGTCGGTCCATCCGGTTAGGCTGACCGCGCACGGCCGCGCCGGACATCACCGTGCACGTCTTGAAGTCGCCTGGGCCCCGTACGTGAGCTTCGCGAGGGTTGGTGTGACATTGGTCACTACCCAATCGATCAACGTTCGGGCTCTTCGGGACGTCTGGGTGGTTGGGGTTGTCCAGGGGAGATTGGGGATCGGTGTGACTATCCGACACTTCGCGCGCCGTAGAGCGGGCATCGCGGTTCTGGGGGTCGTCGCCGCGCTCACGCTCGGTGCGTGCAGTAGCGATCCGACCACCGTGAGCGCCAGCGGCAACACGGGCGGGGGCCCGACGAAGGCCGCGCCGGTCGCCAAGCCGGCCACCCTCACGCTCGCACCCGCGGCGAACGCCAAGGACGTGGCGCCGGGTGACCCGGTGAAGGTGACCGTCACGGACGGCACGCTCGACTCCGTCACGCTGACGAACCCGGACGGCAAGCAGGTGCAGGGCCAGCCGTCGGCGGACAAGAAGAGCTGGGCCACCACCGAGGACCTCGGCTACAGCAAGACGTACACGTGGTCCGGCCAGGCGACCGGCAGTGACGGCAAGCCGGTGCAGATCAGCGGCGCCTTCACCACCGTGAAGCCGCGCCGGCAGATGGCCGGCAGCCTGAACGTCGGCGACGGCCAGACGTACGGCATCGCGATGCCGATCGCGCTGACGTTCCCGAGCGCCGTGAAGGACAAGGCGGCCGTGGAGAAGGCGCTGTCGGTGGAGACCACGCCGAAAACCGAGGGCTCGTGGGCCTGGCTCAACGGCGACACCTCCGTGCACTGGCGGCCGAAGGAGTACTTCGCGCCGGGCACCGAGGTGAAGGTCAACGCGAACATCTACGGCGTGTCCATGGGCAGCGGCACGTACGGGCGCCAGGACCTCTCCGCGAGCTTCAAGATCGGGCGCTCGCAGATCGTCAAGGGCAACACCACGCAGCACCGCATGCAGGTCATCCGCGACGGCAAGCAGGTGATGGACTTCCCGGTCAGCTACGGCCTCGACTCCGACCCGGGCCGCGTCACCCACAGCGGCGTGCACGTGGTGATGTCGAAGCACGCCACCTACTCGATGAGCAACCCGCGCTACGGCTACACCGACGTGAACGTCCCGTGGGCCGTCCGCATCTCCAACAACGGCGAGTTCATCCACGGCCTCGCGGGCTCCATCTGGGCGCAGGGCAAGAAGAACATCTCCCACGGCTGCCTCAACCTGTCCCCGGCGAACGCGAAGATCTACTACGACAGCGTGCTGCCGGGCGACCCGGTGGAGATCACGGGCAGCACCCAGACGCTCACGTCGAAGGACGGCGACTACAGCGACTGGACTTATGACTGGGCTTCGTGGAGCAAGTTGTCCGCGGTGTGAGTTCGAGTCGTGCGGTGAACGGCCGGGGGTTGGTGCCTCCGGCCGTTTGTCGTTGATGGGGGTTGTCTGGTGGGGCGCAAGCGTTTGCGGTCTGGCCGGGGTGGGCGGGTCAGGCCCGGTTCGCAGGTCGGCGCCGGGCACTCGGCTGCGAGTCACAGCGAAGCGGGGGTGGACCTCTGGCAGAGCCTTGTAACCCAGCGAGGCGCCCGGTCCTGCTGCCGGCCCCGGGGCGGGTCGCATTTGGTTCGACCACGATGGCCAGCGAGGCAGCGGGTGTCGGCGGCCAAGTCGCATTGGTTGTGCTCCGGCCGAGCCTCACGGCAGAGGCACGGCGCCAATCCACGAAGCCGCGACCCCCTCCGAGACCCGCAGCCAGGCCGCGCGTGGTTCGACCACGGTGGCCAGCGGGGTAGTAGGTGTCGGAGGACAGCTCACATGGGTTGTGCTCCGGCCGAGCCTCACGGCGCAGGCACGGCGCCAATCCACGAAGCCGCGCCTCTGCGAAACTCGCGGCCACGCCGCGTGGGTTCGACCACCGCGCCCGGCGGGACAGCGCGCAGCGGCCGCCAGCTGGCACGGTTTGCGCTCCGGGTCGAGCCGCATGGCGGAGGCGCGGCGGCGATCCGCGAAGCCGCGACCCCCTCCGAGACTCGCAGCCAGGCCGTGCGTGGTTCGACCACGGTGGCCAGCGGGATAGTGGGTGTCGGCGGCCAGCTCGCAACGGATTGTGCTCCGGTCGAGCCTCACGGCAGAGGCACGGCGCCAATCCACGAAGCCGCCCCCTCGGAGGCTCGCGGCCAGGCTGCGTTTGGTTCGACCATGGGGCCCGGCGAAACAGCGCAGCGGCGGCCAACTCACATGGGTTCCGCTCCGGGCCGAGTCTCATGGCGCAGGCACGGCGCCGATCCGCGAAGCCGCGCCCCTTCGAGACTCGCGGTCAGGCCGCGCCGGCTGGGCTCCGGGGCGGGCCGCGGTCGACCCCGGCGACCGGCGGAACATGTGTCGGCGGGCAGCGTGGGCGTCAGGCTTGGTGGGGCGTCGGTGAGGGCAGGGCGTTGGCGGGGTGGACGTGGGATGGGCCCGAACGCCGGCGTGGGATGCGGGAAAAACTTGGCGAACTCGATGCAACCCGGTGCGACACCGGCGGCATGACTAGGGGCAGAAGAGGCGCCGCCGACCGGGGTGCTCGTGAGTCTGAGGAGCTGTTTTGCGTATTCGTTTCGCGTTGAGTGTCGGTGCGTTGCTGCTGGTCGGGGGTGCCGTGACGGGTGGGGCGGTGGCGTTCGCGCAGCCGGCGCCGCCGAGCGCCGCGACGCAGCCGACGGTGCCGGCCCAGGAGCCGCCGTCGGCTACGACGCGGCCGACCTTGCCGGCGCAGCGTCCGACCGAGGTGGCGCCTCCGACCGCAGTGCCGACGCGGATGCCGGCGCAGGCTCCGGGTGTGCGGGCGCCGAGCGGCGTGCGCGTGCCGACGGCGATCCCCGCGGGGCCGACCGGCGACCTGAACCTGCCGGACATCTGGGGCTGATCGCGCAGGTGATCTCCCGCTCCCGTCCGGTGTCCGGGCCGAGCTCGCCGTGGGACGGCGAGTTCGCCCAGTACTTCGGCGAGCGCGCGCACAGCCTGCGCGCCACGGCATACCTGCTGTGCGGCGACTGGCATCGCGCCGAGGACCTCACGCAGGCCGCGCTGCTGAAGCTGTACCTCGCGTGGCCGCGCCTGTCGCGGCACGACAGTCTGGACGCGTACGCGCGCAAGATCGTGCTGCGCACGTTCCTCGCCGAGAACCGCCGCAGCCGCTGGAAGCGGGAGCGCCTGACCGACGCTCCACCCGACGTCCCCACCACGGACGCCGAAACCGAACACGACATGCAGGTGCGCCAGGCCCTCGCGGTGCTGGCGCCCCGTCAACGCGCCGTGCTGGTGCTGCGGTACTTCGAGGACCTGTCCGTCGACGAGACGGCCGCCGCCCTCGGCTGCAGCACCGGCACGGTGAAGAGCCAGGCCGCCCGCGGCTTGGCCACTTTGCGCAACCGGCTGGGGCCGCACTTCGTGGCTGTGGCTGTTCCTGGAGGGAGGTGACTGTTCCGGTGAACCGTGATTTTGGTGGTGTTGACGGCTTTGGGCGAAGGCCGGGGTCGGGAGGCTCTGACGGCTTTGGCCCGGGCCCAGGCTCGGGCGACTTCGGCTCGCGCTCGGGCGGGTCTGGCGGCTACGGCGGTGACTCGAAAGGCTCGGGCGGCTGTGGCTCGGGCGGCTCTGGCTCTGGCGGCTCTGGCTCTGGCTCTGGCTCTGGCCGCGACTTCGACTCGAGCTTGGATCGCGACTTCGGCTCGGGCTCTGACCGCGACTTCGCCCTCGGCTCGGATCCCAACACCAGCTCCGACGCCGACCCGACCTCCAGCACCGACATCCGCGCCCTGTTCTCCACCCTCCCGGACGGCCCGCCTCTCACCCTCTCGGCCGCCGACATCATCAACGACGGCGCCCGCATCCGACGCCGCCGCAAACGCTTGGCCGTGGCCGGCACCTCCGGGGCCACCGCGGCGGTCCTCGTGGTGGCCGGCCTGGCCGTGAGCTTCGCCGCCGGCCACCACGGCCCGCCGACGCCCGTCCAGCCCGCCGGCCCCGGCTTGTCGACCATCGCGCCGACCCCTTCGCCGTCGAGCTCCCTGCCGACCACCGCACCCACCGCCGACACGACCGCTCCGCCCGGAAACCCGACGCCGACCCGCTCGGCGGTCCAGGCACCGGGCAAGCCGCCGGAGTCCCTTCCGTCTTTCCCCCGCACGCCGGTCCGTCTGCCCCCGTCGGCCACCACGATCCCCACGCACGCAAGCGCCCCACCGATCGCCACAACGCGCTGAGACACCGCCACCCCGCGCGAGTGGACCGCTGGGCCTGGCAGATCCGCGCGACTGGCCCTTGGAACCGCGCCCGTCGCACGAGGGGACCCATCGAGCCACCACCGCTGCACGAGTCGACCACTCGCGCACAGCTCCCAGCGCCAACGCACCCGCCGCGCGACCCGGCGCGCGACCCGGCGCGCGACCCGGCGCGCGACCCGGCGCGAACGGACCAGCAGAGCCACAGCCACCGCGCGACCGGCCACTTCGTGCCGCGCCCGTCGCACGGAAGGCCCCATCGAGCCCGAGCCACCACCGCTGCACGAGTGGACCACTCGCGCACGACTCCCCGCCCCAACGGACCCGCCACACGGCACGGCACGAACGGACCCGTCGAGCCGACAACCACCACACGATGGGCGCTTTCGAACCGCGCCCGCCGCACGAAGGGACCCATCGAGCCACCACCGCTGCACGAGCGGATCAGTCGTGCAGGGCTCGCAGCGCCAACGGACGTGTCACGCGGCCCGGCACGAACGGACCGGTCGAGCCACAACCACCACACGACAGGACCATTCGAACCGCGTTCGCGCCGCGACTGGACTGGTCGAACCATGTCAGCGCCGCGAGGGGCCCGGTCGCGGCGTGCGGTGCGAGCGGACCGGTCGCGCCGAGCCGAGCGGTGCGGTGCCGTGCGATGCGAGGGGACCCGTCGCGCCAGCAGGCGAGGCGGCGGGAGGCAAAAGCCGAGCCACCAGCGCCCCAAACCTCTCACTCAGTGAGGCACCAATCCCCTGTTCAGACCACAGTTACCGCCCCACAACCAGGGTGGCCGACGTCACCCCAGCTAAGTGGGTTTTCGGCGAAATATCCGGGCGCCTTGTGGCGATGTTTCCTGTGGTGGTCGACGAAGGCCGCCGACATCCGTGCTCAGCCGGTCGAACAAGAGCGAGCCGGCCCGAGAACTCGAGGAGGAAGCAAAAATGGTGTTCGCCGCACTCGTGATCGAAACCGTAGTAGCTGTTGTGGTCGCCGGTGGGTTGGCGACTTGGGCGCGCAAGCGTTTCGCTGCTCCTCGCCCGGTCGAGGTCGCCGAGGTTCGCTGAGCGGAGCAGCCCACGGGCTGTCCACAGTAGACATAAAGCGGCCCGTCCCCCAGTACAAGGGGGACGGGCCGCGAACCAATAGACCCGAACTCAGCGAGCAGCACCCGCCAGCTTGCCACCCGTGTCCGCGGTGTCGATCTGCTCGATCGGCACCTGCGAAGTCTCCGGGATCTTGAAGATCGGCACCAGCGCGATCACGGCGGCGATCATCAGGTAGTACGCCGGCCAGTCCTTGTTGCCCGTGCTCTGGATCAGGGCCGTCACGACGACACCACATGTACCACCGAACAGCGACGTCGAGATGTTGTAGCCGATCGCGAACGAGCCGTAGCGCACGCGGGTCGGGAACATCGCCGGGAAGGTCGAGCCGATCACGGCCAGCATCAGCACCAGCAGGAACGCGACGATGCCGAACCCGACGATCAGCCACAGGATGCTGCCCGACTGCATCAGCTTGATGCTCGGCCAGCTCAGCACCAGGAACCCGATCGCGGCCGTGATCAGCAACGGTTTTCGCCCGATGCGGTCGGACAAAGCGCCCAGCGGCAGGATGATCGCGGCCTGCACGATCTCCACGCCGATGATGATCAACGTGGACGTGTTGTCGTTGATCTTCAACGTATCCGTGAAGTACGTCGGCATGGTCGTGAGCAGCATGTAGTCCGCGATGTTCAGCAGCAGCACGATGCCGATGAGGTTGAGGATCATCCGCCAGTTGCGGGTGAAGGTCTCCTTCAGCGGCGCCTTCTTCGGCTTGTTGCCCGAAGCCTCGAGCCGTTTGAACTCCGGCGTGTCCTCGAGCCTCGAGCGCAGGTACAGACCGATGAGGCCCAGCGGCAGCGCGACGAAGAACGGGATCCGCCACGCCCACGCCTCGACCTGGTCGGCCGGCAAGGAAAGCGTGACCGCGAGCACGACGACGTTGCCCAGCACGTAGCCGCTCAGGGTCCCCAGTTCCAGGAACGATCCGAAGAAACCACGGCGTTTCGTCGGCGCGTACTCGGCGATGAACGTCGCCGCGCCGCCGTACTCACCGCCCGTGGAGAAGCCCTGGATCAAGCGCAGCAACAAGATCGCGATCGGTGCCGCGATGCCCATGCTGTACGGGCCCGCGTACGTCGGCAGCACGCCGACCAGGAAAGTACAGCCCGACATCAGCAGAATGGTGATCGCGAGGACCTTCTGCCGCCCCAGTTTGTCGCCCAACGGGCCGAAGAACGCCCCGCCGAACGGCCGCACGATGAACCCGACGGCCACCAGCGCGAGCGACTTCAGCACCGCGTTGCCCTCGCCGGGGAAGAAGACCGTGCCGATGCTCGTGGCGATGGCGCCCGAGGTGAAGACGCCGTAGTCGTACCACTCGGTGGCGTTACCCATCGCCGACGCGAGGACCGCCCGTTTGACGGTTCTCGGGTCCACGTCCGGTGTTTTCGCCGTTGCCTCGCTCATCCCCGCGACGACCTCCTCGTACGCGACCCAGTAGCTCCGATGCAGCTCATTTCCCGAGTGTTGCCCCGCTGGGATTAATCGGCAGTGTGAGTCGCGAAAGTTCTACCGTACGGAATTTTCCGACTACTGTGCGCTTAGGAAAACGCGCGCCGCAGGTCAGGCCGCGTACCGCGAACGGCTACTCGCGGGTTAACGTCAGCGCATGAGTCGTGTTTCTGGACCGTGGCCGCCGGTGTCCGTGGAGCCACCCGCCGTGCACCCGAAGGCCCCCGCTCCCGGCACCGAGCTCGGCGTGCATTTCGACGAGTGTTTCGGCTGCGGCGACGAGGTGGACGCGGGCCTGCGCCTGCGTTCGGCCGTCGGCGAGGGGCACACGGTGCTCTCGAAGTTTACCGTCACGCCCGCTCACCAGGGCGCGCCCGGCCTCGCGCACGGCGGGCTGCTGGCGTGCGCGTTCGACGAGGCGCTGGGCAGCGCGGTCGGCAACCTGCTGCGGCGCCCGGCCGTGACCGGCAAGCTCGAGACGGACTTCCGCCGGCCCGTGCCCGTCGGCTCGACGCTGCATATCGAGACCCGTTTGGACGGCACGGCTGGGCGCAAGATCTACGTTTCCGCTGATGGTCACCTCGACGCGCCCGACGGGCCGGTCGCCGTGACCGCGCGCGCCCTGTTCGTGGCGGTCGGGTTCGAGCACTTCACCACGCACGGTGACCCGGCAGCGTTGCAGAAGCTGGCCGACGCGCGCGAGAAGCAGCGGCGCGCGCAGGACGGTCAGGAGTGGGAGATCAATCCCTGACCTCGGGTTTCGCGTAAAGGATCTCGCGGGCCTGCTCCGCGGCGCGGGCGATGCTCTCGCCGACGAAATCGACAAACCGGGCAATGTTCTCCAGGCGCGCGGCCGCGGGAGTGTCGCGGCCGAGGATCGCGACGCCCTGGCGAGCGGTCTCGGCGAGCTGGGCGTTGGCGCGCGCGCCGGCGAGGACGGACTGGTACCAAACGTCGTTGTCGGCCACGTAGCGCTCGCGGCGGCGCTCGTCGCGCTCTCTGCTGAGCAGACCCAGGCCATCGAGGAGTGAGACGGCCTTGGAGACCGACGCCGGGCTGACCCGCAGGTGGCGGACGAGCTCGGCGGCGGTGACGCTGCCGTCGTCGCTGATGTAGAGGCAGGTCAGGACGCGGGCGGCCATCCGGGGGAGGCCGGATTGCATGAGGAGGACGGTGAAGGTCTCCTCGTACTCGCGGACTGCTTCGGCGTCGCGGCCGTGGGGTTGCGGGGCTTCTTGGCTCAGGGGTGCTGCTGTCTTCTTCCGGCGCCGGGTGCGGTGCTCGGTGGCGTGGTGAGCCAGATCGGCGCGATATGAGGTGGGGCCGCCGTTGCGCATGACCTCGCGGGTGATGGTCGACGTGGGGCGGTCGAGACGCCGGGCGATTTCCGCGTAGGCGAGGCTGTCGGCAAGACCCAAGGCGATCTGCTGGCGCTCTTGCTGGGTGAGTCGGCCGCC
Source organism: Amycolatopsis sp. NPDC051373 (assembly GCF_040689465.1). Lineage (NCBI taxonomy): Bacteria > Bacillati > Actinomycetota > Actinomycetes > Pseudonocardiales > Pseudonocardiaceae > Amycolatopsis > Amycolatopsis sp. NPDC051373. The sequence goes on from NZ_JBFBAE010000008.1 coordinate 11,547, forward strand.
GGGCATCTCTTCTCCCTCGGGGTTGCTTGCTGGGTCTTCAGCGTAGCGTTTTGCTGTGGCTCATTGCAACGGCCGTGTTGCGTTAGATTTTGCTCCATTGCAATGATTGCGAGCCTCTGAACTGGTATTTTGCAGTTACTGTGCAACGTTCTTGTTGCCTGATTTTTGAACGCAACGTAGCGTTTCTCATGTCAGAAACAACGAGCACAGGAGCTGATCCAGATGCAGAAGTTCACCACCACCGCCCCGATCTCCGCCTTCGTCACCATCCCCGCGGGGCGCGTTCAGTTCATCGCCGCGGACCGCGGCGACACCGCCGTCGAGGTCCAGCCGGCGGACGCTTCGAAGGCCCGCGACGTGAAGGTCGCGGAGCAGACCACGGTCTCCTTCGCGGACGGCGTGCTGCGGATCGAGGCCACGGCGAAGAACCAGATGCTCGGCGCGTCGGGCTCGATCGAGGTGACGGTGCAACTGCCCGCCGACTCGCGCGTCTCCGCCTCGGCCGCGAGCGCCGACTTCCGCGGCGTGGGCCGGCTGGGCCAAGTTTCGTTCGAGGGCTCGCACGGCGCGATCAAGGTCGACGAGGCGGCCGGCCTGCGTCTGTCCACTCAGGCCGGTGATGTGTCTGTCGGCCGGCTCAACGGCCCGGCTTCGATCACGACGGGCAAGGGAAACATCGACATCGCGGAGGCCGTGCGCGGGTCGGTTGTGCTCCGGACGGCGGCCGGCGACGTGTCGGTGGGTGCCGCTCCGGGCGTCTCGGCTTCACTGGACGCGGGGACGTCGTATGGGCGAGTCCGGAACTCGCTGCAGAACGCCGGCGGTCTGGCGGACCTGACCATCGAGGCGACGACGGAGTACGGGGACATCAACGCGCGCAGCCTGTGACTGCAGGGTTGGTGCTGGGGATGGCGGGGGGCTGGAGTGGAGCCGGACGGTTGGGTCGGCTCTGCTCCTTTGCCATATGCCCTTAGGCCCGGCCTGGACAGGCCCCCGCCCTCCCGAGGGGGGCGTCCCCGAGTCCATTCTATCGACCCCCACCGACAAAAAGCCTGGTGAGACCCGGTTTAGGGGTAGTTGTCCACAACCCGGACGAGTGAATGAAGTCAGCGTAGGGCGAGCGAATGCCGAGGTCGGGTGGGTCTGCGATGGGGGGCTGAAACCGACCTGGCCGGCGGGCTGTCGCAGGCCGAGTAGCCGACAGACGCCTACGCGAGGGAACCGAACCTGCGTAGCGCGGCTCAGCGCGAACTCAGTGCACGTCCAGGTGGCCGGGACCCGAAGCGCGCAGCCCAGCCCAAACTCAGCCCACACCCAAGCGGCCTGAACCCCAAGCGCACAGCCCAGCCCAAACTCAGCGCACACCCAAGCGGCCTGGACCCGAACCCGCAAGCACGCAGCCGAAACCCACAACACGACCCCGAGAACGACCTACGTGAACGTCCGCGGACGGATCGAGTTGGCTCGGTCCACCAGCGCTACCCGGTCCTCCGTAGTCCCCGCCAAGCGAGCCAAAGTGCGGTAACACCGCTCCAAACCGAACCGCACATCGCGCTCCTCCAGGGCGTACCCGAGGACTTTCGAGGTCTCGGCCGGGGAAGGCGCGGAGGGCGTGCGAAGCCAGTCGTACGCGGCTTCGAGGACTTCGGCGGACAGGCGGGTTCGGCGTTCGGCGTCGAGGTTGAGGCGTTCGAGGCGCAGGGAGGCGTCGAGGAGGTCCTGTTCGGAGATGCGGGACTGCTCCGTGGCGGCGCTGGATTGGGTTTTGATCTTGATGGCGGCGACCTGGGCGTCGATGTAGTGCGTGGAGGTGGCGGGGACCATCTCCAAGACCTCGACGGCGCCGGCTCGGGCGCCCTGGGCCAGGTAGACGCGGGCGAGGCCGAAGGCGGCGCTCACGTAGGTGCGGTCGGTGCGCCAGACCAGTTCGTAGTAGCGCGCGGCGCCGAAGTAGTCGCCGACGCCCTCAGCGCTGACAGCCAAAGCGAGTTTGGGCGCGATTTCGCCGGGGAGGTCGTCGTACACGGCTTCGAAGGCGACGTGGGCGACGCGCGGGCGGGCGCCGGCCAGCTCGATCAGGCCGCGGTACCAGTCGATGCGCCAGTCGTGCGGGAAACCGTTGCGAATGGCCAGGTACTGGGCCGCCTGGAGCTGGCGCTGGGCTTCGACGAACTCGCCCAGCTCGATGCGCGCGCGGACGATGCGCAGGCGCACCTCGATGGACTCGCGCGGCGCGCCGGCGAGGGCTTCGATGGCTTCGCGCGGGTCGAGCGCGGTGGTGGTCGCCAGGACGCCGGCCGCGGGGTCGTCCGTGTCGACCTGCGGGATCGGCAGGCCGGCGACGACCTCGGCGGGCTCGGGCAGCGGCACGGTCGTGCCGGCTTCGGGGACGACGAGGTGCACGCCGAACGTCCGGCTCTCCGGCCCGAAGACCGTCGACGCGGCGGGCCGCGGTTTGCCCGTACCGAGCGCCATGATCTCGCGCAGCACGCCCGTGAGCTGGTCGGCCATGTCCTCGGCGGCGAGGAAGCGGCGGTCCGGGTCGACGTGCGTCGCGCGCTTGAGGAAGCGGTAATACGAACCGAAAAGCGCGAACAGCGGCACGGCGTCAGGGCCGGGCAGCGTCGACTTGAACTTCGTGGTGTAGCCCTGGAACTCGAAGCTCAGCACGGCGAGCGTGCGGCCGACGGTGTAGAGGTCGCTCGAAATCGACGCACCCTGCGTCGCCAGCTCGGGCGCGCTGTAGCCGGTGGTGAAGAACAGCGGGCTCTCGTAGTCGTCGAGCCGCCGGACGGCACCCAGGTCGATCAGCTTGAGCTGCTCGTGGGTCTGGATGACGTTGTCGGGCTTGAGGTCGCAGTAGAGCAGGCCCTGACTGTGGAGGTAGCCGAGGGCCGGGAGGATCTCGAGGCCGTACGCGATGACCTGCCCGATCGGCAACGGCTCGGGCCGCTTGCTCTCCCGGTGGTGCTGCAGGGCGAGCTGGCGCAGCGACTGGCCGCCGACGTACTCCATCACGATGTAGCCGACGGACGTGCCGGTCTGCGCGTCCGGGTGCTGCACGAAGTTGTGGATCTTGACGATGTTCGGGTGCTCGACCTCGGCGAGGAACCGCATCTCGTTGGCGGCGGCGGCCATGGCGGTCGCGTCGCCCGTGTCGATCAGGCCCTTGAGGACGACCCACCGGTCGGAGACGTTGTGGTCCTGCGCGAGGTAGATCCAGCCGAGGCCGCCGTACGCGAGGGCGCCGAGCACCTCGTACTGGCCACCGACGAGCTCGTGGGGCTGCAGCTTCGGCAGAAACGAGAAGGACGTGCCGCAGTTGTCGCACTTGCCTTCGGGGGTGGCAGGTTTGCCGTCCTTGGCGCGGCCGACTTTCGAGCCGCAGTTGCCGCAGAAGCGCTTTTCCTCGGAGACGACGGGGTTCGCGAGCACGGCCGTCGCGGGGTCGCGGTACGGCACGGGCGGGACGTCGATGAGGCCGGCGCCGAGGCGGCCGCGACGGGAGCGTCGGCTGGAGGTGCGGGAGCCGGTGCGCCGGGAGGTGCCGGGGAACGAGCCGGTGCCGCTGCCCTGGGAGCCGCTGCCGGTGCCGGTTCCTTCGCTGCGGGTGCCCGTGCCGTGGCCTTCGCTGCGGCTCGCGGCGACGACGCTGTCCGTGCCCGGGTCCGGCAGGGATTCCTGCGGCTGGAGGCGCGGCGACGGCGGCATGATGCTCTGCGTACCGGGGCTCGGGTTCGCGAGGACGCTGGTGGGCATCGGCGCGGCGGGGTCGACGGGGGCGACCGGCTGCTGGGACTGCGGGAGGATGACCGGAGCCAGGTCGCCCGGGGGGCGGGTGGGGTCTTCTGGCTTGGCTTCGGCGTTTTCCGCGCGGGCCGGGTCTTGTAGCTGCGCGGGGTCTCGTTGCTGTGCCGGGTCTTGTTGCTGTGCCGGGTCGTCGGTTGCGGTCGGTTCGGCTACGCGGTTGGCCTGCTCGGAGGGCTGGCGGCCGGTGAAGGTGGTCTGGTTCGGGTCGGTGGCTTCGCTGCCGCGGTTTCCGGGCTGGGTCTCGGAAGACTGCTGGGCGGAGCCGGCCTGGTTCGGGGTGTCGGACTCGGGGGCGCGAGTTCCGGGCTGGACTTGCTTCCAGGGAATCGCGGTGGAGTCGGGGGTGCGGCTGGGCTGCGCGGAAGTGCCTGGGTTCGGGCCAAGCTCGGCCGGGCGGCCGGGCTGCGCGGAGGTGCCCGGGGTTTGGACGCCGGTCGCGCTCGGGTCAGCGGCGCGGTTCGGCTGCGCGGAAGTGCCCTGGTTCGGGGTGCCGGTCGCACCTGGGTCGGCCGGGCGGCCGGGCTGGGGCGAGGTGCCGGGGTTCGAGCCGGGCTCGGCGACGCGGTTGGGCTGCTCGGGGGCCGGGCGGCCGGGGGCGTACTGGGAGCCGGGGTAGGGCTGGCCCTGGGTGCCGGGCCGGGCGGGGTGGCGTTGCTGGCCCGTGTGGGACGGGGGCGGGTAGCCCGGAGTCTGCGGGTACGCGCGGGATGGGGACTGCGGGTGAGGCGGGTAGGGCTGGCCTTGTGACGGGGGCTGCTGGCCGTAGGGAGGCTGGGGGTAGCCGTGTTGGCCCTGCTGGCCTGGACCCTGCTGGCCGGGAGCGCCCTGCGGCTGGCCCTGCATCTGCTGGCCTGAACCAGGTTGACCCTGGCCGCCCTGAGGCGGCTGGCCCGGACCAGCTTGGTACGGCTGGCCCGGGTACTGCGGCTGCTGCGCACCTTGCGCCGGAGTCTGCTGACGGTAGACCGGGGTGTTGATCACGGTCGGCGACTCGGGGTCCGGCCGAGCGGCCGGGTCGAGGCGCCCGGGCACCGACGGCTCCGGCGTGTCCCAGCGGACCGGCGGCGGCGGAGTCCACGAGGGCGTCTCGGCGCCCGCGTTCTCGTCCGGCGCGGCGTGCCGAGGACGGCGCGGCTCCTCCGACACAACTACCTCCCGAGATCCCCGCGGAAAAAGTCCCTCATTGATCCTAGTCGGGCACCACGACGCGGGGGTCCAGACGCCTCAGGTCCGCCCGAAGGGACCTGCCGCGCGCCGGCGCTTGGCCGACGGAACCGGCTGCGGAGCTGGGAACCGGCGCGACTGGACGATTCGCGCACGGATTCGGGACCGCCGGTCCACTCGCGCGCGCCGCCGCGAACGGTCGAGTCGCGCGGCCGCCGCGGTGCGAGAGGTCCAGTCGCACGGCCGAACCGGTGCAAGCGGTCCCCTCGCACACCGGCATTGGTGTGAGAGGGCCAGTCGCGAGGCTAGAGCGGCCGAGCGGTCCCCTCGCACTGCCGAACCGATGCGAGAGGTCCAGTCGCGCAGCGGCGGTGGTCCGAACGGTCCCCTCGCCAGGCTAGAGCGGCGCGAGCAGTCCCCTCGCACGACCGAACCGATGCAAGCGGTCCCCTCACGCACCGACACCGATGCGAGAGGGCCAGTCGCACGGCCGAACCGGTGCAAGCGGTCCCCTCGCGCACCGGCTGATGCGAGAGGGCCAGTCGTGCGGCCGCCGCGGTGCGAGAGGGCCAGTCGCGCAGCGGCGGCGGTCCGAACGGTCCCCTCGCGAGGCTAGAGCGGCACGAGCAGTCCCATCGCGAGGTGAGAGCGGCACGAGAGGTCCAGTCGCGCGGGCACGAGAGCGGCGCGAGAGGTCCAGTCGTGCGGGGTGCGCGGCGCCAAGGGGCCGTTCGGGCGAGGGGCCGTGGCGGAGGGGTGCGCGAAGCGCATCGGGCTACTTGTACGTCGGCGAAGGGGGCGTGGCCGGGCCGAGGCGGGCGCCGACCCATTTCTGGTAGCTGGAGGACCACGTGCCGTCGGTGCGGGTGGTTTCGAGGACCGAGTTGACGTAGCGGACGAGGTCCGGTTGGTCCTTGGGGATGCCGATGCCGTAGTTCTCGGTGGTCATGGGCGCGCCGGCGACCTTGACGGTGGGGTCTTGGGCGGCCATGCCCGCGAGGATGGTGTCGTCGGTGGAGACGGCGTCGACCTGGTGTTGCTGGAGCATGATGAGGCAGTCGGACCAGTTGTCGACCGAAACGGCTGTGGGGTGGGCCGGGTCGGTGGCGATTTTGGCCAACGAAGTCGACTGTTTGGTGGCGCAGACGCGTTTGCCCTTCAAATCAGACAGGGATTCGGCGTTGGAGGCTTTGGGGACCAGGATCTTCTGGCCGGCGACGTAGTACACCGACGAGAAGGCCACGTCCTTCAGGCGCGCACACGTGATCGAGTAGGTGCGGACGACGATGTCGACCTGGTGGTCCTTCAGCACCTGCTCACGTTGCGACGACGCGATCGCCCGGAACTGCACGTGGCCCTCGGCCGAGCCGAAGATCGCGGCGGCGATCTGGTTGACCATGTCGATGTCGAAGCCCTCGAGGTTGCCCGACTTCGGATTCCGGAAGCCGAACAGGTACGTGGTCTGGTCGACGCCCGCGATGAGCTTGCCGCGGGCCTTGATCTTCGCGACCGAAGGCGAGCTGACCGAAGCGCCGGCGGGAGAAAGGCTGGCCGTCGGGTCGCAGCTGGAGTCGGACGAGCCACCGGCGGAGGCGTCGGGGCCGCCGACGTCCGCGGGCATCGGCCAGGCCGCGTCACTCACCGGGGCCGGGTCGATCGGCTGGGGTGCCGAGCCGCACGCGGTGGCCAATACCGCGACCACCGCCAGTGCGGCCGCCCGGAACAAGTGACGCGACCGAATCACCGGGACTCCCTCAATCTCCGCCGTCCGCAGGTCACGATGCCCGCAGTCGCCGATCTCCATCTCACGCCGTCAGCCCACGCCGAACCCCGCCGAGCGCACGACACGGCAGCCGCCGGCCGTGCGGAGGACGTCGGGGAGGGAGCCGGGGTCACCGGTACTCCCTCAGGCGTTCGCGGACGCCGACCGTCACGCCGCCGGCGGCGAGCACCGCGAGGAAGCCCACGCCGGGGGCCAACGCCGTCAACGCGTTGTCGCCGGCCTGGGTGTCGTCCAGGAATTCCTGGCGGCAGACTTCGATGGCGTCCTGGAGGTTGGCGTCGAGGCGGGCGAAGGCGGCCGCGGCGCTGCCCTGGCTGACGGAAGTCGCGAAGTCGACGGCCTGCTGGTACTGGCCGGAGTCGTCGAGTTTGCGGACTTCCAGGTGGGCCAGGGACCACTCGCGGGCGGCTTCTTCGGCAGCCTCGATCTTCTGCTGGCCGGGGGTGCCGGCGGCGAGGTCACGGGCCTGGCCCAGCAGGCCGCCCGCGCCGTCGGCGCCGACCAGCTTCTCGGCGAGCTTGATGAACTGCTGTTCGTACGTGCCGCCGTCGCCGCGGGCGACCAGGGTCAACGTCTCGTCGGCGCGGGCCTGCAGGGCGGCGATGCGCGCGCGGGCGAGCACGTCGACCTGCGAGCTGCCGTCGGTCTTGCCCGCGCCGACCAGGCTGCCCTGCACGATGAGCGCCACGGCGCCCCACAGCATCGACAGCACGATGCACGCCGTCGCCACCAGCAGGCCGATGTTGACCACGCGGTTGGTCTTGCGCGTGAGGTACACCTGCGTGACGACCAGCGCAGCCACCAGCGCGAGCAACAGCGCGACGGCCGCCCACGGAAAACCGGTGCTGTCGTCCTGCTCGGCGGAGAGCTTGTCGGTGTCCGCGCGGTACAGCGCTTCCGCCGCGGGCAGGATCGTCGTCCGCATCAGCTGCGAAGCCTCGCGAAGGTACGAAGCACCCGAAGGGAAGCCCTGACGGTTGTTCGCGCGCGCCGTCTCGACGATCCCGGTGTACACGGGGATCTTCTGGTTCAGGATGTCCACCTGGTGAGCGGCGTCACCCACATCGGCGGTGTCCGACGCGGCCTTCGCCAGCGCCGAACCCGCCTCCGCGATGTCCTGCTCGTACTTCTTGCGAAGCTCCGGCGGCTCGGTGCCCACCGATAGGAACGTGGTCGCCGCCGTCGCGTCCGCGTCGGACAGCGAGCGGAACACCTGCTGCGCCGCCGATGCCAGCGGTTCGCGGTAGCTGATCAGTCCACCGATGGTGTCGTCTTTGTCCTGTGCCGACAGCGTGCCCACAAGCCCCGCCACCAGCGACAGCAACACCAAGCCCACGGCGATCACCGAAAGACGGCCCGGCGTCGTCGCCGCCGATCTCACGATCGCGCGCACCGCCTGGCCCGGCAGCTCCAGCAAGCCCGCGATGCCGCTGCGGCCTTCCGGTTCCTCAGGCGGGGGCGCGGAAGCACCCGTACCGCCAGCGCCCGCAGACGTCTCCGGCCGCGTCACCGTGCTGGTCATCCCCGATCCTCCCCGTACGCCACCCGCAGAAGGTAGCCGGTCGCGGAGAGCCGGGCGAACCTCACCCGGAAGGTGTCACCAGCACGTGATCTCGATCAGCGCCCGGCAGGGGCGGCTGCAGAGGCGAGGAACGCGGTCCAGGCTTCAGCCGAAACGGTGAGGTGACCCGCGCCACGGTCCTTCGTGTCTCGCACCCCGATCTCGACCGACGGGGTGGCAATCACCTCAACGCAGTTCGCCTGGGTGGAGCTGTGGGAGCTCTTGTTCCACGCGCCGACCTCCACACAGTTGGACTCGGAGGTGCTGTACGAGCTCTTGTGCCAGGCACCAACCTCGACACAGTTGGCCTCGGTGGAGCTGTAGGAACTCTTCCGCCAAGCGGCCTGGACGGGATCGGTGGCGATCATGGTTCGGGCTCCTCGGTCGCGTTGAGATTGCCGATCAATCTGGCAATCAGACTAGCGGAGTCCGCCGGTGACAAGGCGCAGCGAAGTAGGCCACGTCAGGCATGCTGAACGCGAGCCATGGAGGCTTCGTCCTCCAGAAAGCTGCTGGCTCCGCGAGTTTCCGCGTAGGCGAGAGTGGGCTGCGCGGCGAAGTCGAGCAGGACCAAGGGCCCTTCCAGCCCGGGGTGGCCGCCGACCGAGAACGGCACGACTTGGATGGTGACATTCGAGCGATTCGCCATCAGCTGCAAGTGTTGCAGCTGCCCGCGCATCACTTCTGGACCACCAACCAATCGCCGCAACACACCCTCTTCGATCAGCAGGTGCACGACAGGACCGTTCAACCGGCCGAGCACAAGCTGGCGGCTCACCCGCGCAGCGATCAGCTTCTCGACATCGAGCTCCTCCAACCGCCGATCGATGCTCTGCATCAAGGCGCGCGTGTACTCGGGAGTCTGCGCGAGGCCTGGAATCAAGAGTGGCTCGTAGTTTTTGATTCCAGCTGCTTCGTCCTCGAAGCGGATCAGCTGCTTCCAATTGGGTGGCAACTTGCCGTGGATCTCGTGCCAGTTCCGCTCTTCCCCTTCGCGCAGCAGGGTCAGCAGCTCCTGGCGTTTCTCCGTTGGAGCGTGCAGGAACCCGAGGATCGCGGAGACGTCGTCGACGTAGAGGCCGCGGTCGCCGGTCTCCATGCGGCTGATCTTGCTCTCCGAGAAGCCGAGGCCCTCGGAAACCTCTCGGCACGTGAGGTTCGCCTTGATCCGCAAGGCCCGCAGCTCGGCGGAGACCCGGCGCTGCCGCACCGAAGTTCGCTTGGTCATGGTGCACACCATCGCCGCTTGCCACGCGGGCAAGAAAGATCACTCACACCAATGGTGGTTGCGCGTACGCGGGGCAACCCGCGCGTGCCGTTGCTTCGCAAGGCAAAACTAGCCCGCAGCGTCAACCAGCGATGGCCGAACCGTGCACGACGACTTCGAGGTTGTCGGCGAAGCGATAGGGGCGGCCGACGATGATCCCGCCGACGATCCGCCGCAGCCGGGAAACCTCGGCGCGGACGGTGACCGTGCGCGTCGCGTCGCCGAACAACACCGAGGACAATTGTGAAGCGCTGCAGCCGTTTCGGTGGGCGGCGAGGGCGTACAGCAGCTGCGCGTGACGCGGGGAGACGCGGTGGGTCCATTCGCCCGCGGAGCCGTAAACCGTGAGCAGCGGTTCGCCAGGGATGCGCAGGTCCAGGGAAACCCGAGTCGGTGGAGCAGCTTCGGAGTCGGTCAAGCGAATGAGCCGCCGCCGGGCAGTGGTTCGACCACGCAGTGGCCGTGGGCGGGCAGCCACAGCGGGCCGGGGCCGACGGACGCGGGCAACGGCAGGCGGCCGGCGGGCGCGAGGCCGGTGGCGGCAGAGATCGCGGAGGGAGTGGTGGTGGCGATCCAGCCGTGCTGATCGGTGACCAGCACGCGGCCGGAAACCTTGGCCAGCAAAGGAACCGCGATGCCGCGCAGCCGTTCGAGGTCGGTCAGGTGCGTGGTGCGCAGCTGGGATTCGGCGAGGCGGCCGACGGCGTCGACGAGGGCGAGGGTGGTGGCGTGGACCGTCGAGGCGGGGCCGGAGAGGTCGACGACGCCGAGGAGCCGGCCGTCGCGGGGGTCGTGCAGCGGGGCGGCGGCACAGGTCCAGTCGTGCTGGGCGCGGACGTAGTGCTCGGCGGAGTAGACCTGCACCGGGCGCCGAGCCACGAGCGCCGTGCCGATGGCGTTGGTGCCGACGGCTTCCTCCTGCCAGTCGACGCCCTCGACGAACCCGAGGCGGTCGGCACGGCGGCGGACGTGGACCGAGCCGTCGCGCCAGAGGACGTGGCCGGCGGCGTCGACGATCACCATGATGTGCGCGGCCTGCTCGGCCAGGCTGAGCTGGCCGCCGCGCAGTATCGGCAGCAGCGGGGTGAGGCCGCTTTCGCGGCGGCGTTCTTCGAGCTCGGCGGCGTCGAGGATCGGCGAGGACGCGCCGCGGTCCGGGTCGATGCCGAGCCGCCGCACGCGGGACCAGGACTCGCTGATCACCGAGCGCGGAGCGCTGGGCAACGCTTCGCCCGCGATGGCGGCTTCGTGGACGCGGGCGAGAGCGCGCGCGTGCCGCCGGGGGTCAACCCCGACCGGCAACGCTGCCTCGAGGTGCTGCTGGCCCAACAACCACCCGCTCCTAGTCCGACTCCCCCACCGTGGCGTTCGGTGCTCCATCCATGCCCCCGCCACCACCCTCAACGGAGACGCTGCGCGCCCACGCCCCATTCCACGCAACGAATGCCGCGTTGGGGTGCTCCTCACCCGGCCTCCGGTGCCAGTGTGCCGGTGGCTGGGCCGTGATCGGAAGGGGCGGTGACTTCACCGACAGAGTCGAGCAAGGGTCGAGCAGTGGTCGAGGAAGGGTCGAGGAAGGCCGTAACGGCGTCGGTCAAGGCCGTGCCGAGCTCTCCGTCGCCCCGGCAACCACCTCGACCACCACCTCGACAACAGCCGACGGTTTCTCCAAGTGGACCAGGTGGCCGGCGCCGTCGACGGAGTGGACGTCCGGGAGGCCTGCCGCGTTTTCGGGTGGGAGGACGGCGTCTTCGCTGCCCCAGACCACGGTGACCGGGCCTTCGTACTGGGCCAGGAGCGGGGCGATGTGCAGGGCCGGGGTGTCGTCGTCTTCGAGCAGGGTGCCGAGGAGTTTCTCCAGGACTCGGTCGACGCCGTCGAGGCGTTTGTACTTGAGGAGGTCGTCGGCGAGGCGGCGCGTGACCAGGTCCGGGTCGGCGAAGAGGGCGCTGAGGTGGGGCTTCAGCTCTCTCCTCGACGTGGCGGTGGCGAAGCCGCGCAGGTAACAGGCGTTGATGCGGTCGCCGAAGCCGGCCGGGGCCACCAGCGTGAGCGAAGAGACCTTCGCGGGTTGCGCCGCGGCGGCGGCCACGACGACGGCGCCGCCGAGCGAGTGGCCGACTAGGTGCGCCTTGGTGACGTTGAGTGTTTCGAGGAAACCGAGGACGGCGTTGGCAAGGGTGGTGAGGGAGCCGTCGCCGACGTCCTTGGTGGACTCGCCGTGACCGGGGAGGTCGAGGGCGTGGACGGTGCGGCCGTCGGCGAGCGGCTCCTGGACGAAGAGCCAGGAATTCTTGTCGCCGCCGTAGCCGTGGACGAGCACCACCACTTCGCCATCAGAACCGCCGGCGTCACCGAGCGTGGCGTAGCTGAGGGTGCGGCCGTCGACCTCGACGGTGCCGGTGGCCGGTCCCGCCGCCTCCTCGACCACGCCTTCGGCCAGCTCCCGCAACGCGGTTTCGGCGGCTTCGTCGACCTCGGCGTCGGCGACGGATGCGGGAGCGACCAGGGCGATCGTCGCGCCGACGGGTACGTCCTCCCCCGCCGGAGCGATCACCCGGCGCAGCACGCCGGAGCCCGGAGACTCCAGCGTGCCGGTGATCTTGTCGGTGTCGATGTCGACGAGGTCGTCACCCTCGGTGATCTCGTCGCCTTCGGTGGCGAGCCAGTCGGTGATGCGGCCCGTCTTCATCGACAGGCCCCACTTGGGCATGGTCACGCGCTGGATCTCGGCCATCACCGAGTCCAGCCGACCACGGCTTTCGCCGCGTTGACCACCTGCTGGGGGCCGGGGATGTAGAGGTCTTCGAGCGCGTCGGAGAAGGGCACGGGCGTGTGCGGCGGCGTGACCATCTCGATGGGTGCATGCAGGGACGCGAACCCTTCGCGGGCGACGAGCGCGGAGATGTCGGTGGCGAGGTTGCAGCGCGGGGAAGCCTCGTCGACGATCACGAGCCGGCCGGTGTTCTCGACGCTTTCGAGGATCGTCTCGGTGTCGAGCGGACTGGTCGTGCGCGGGTCGATCACCTCGGCCTCGACCCCGGTCGAGGCCAGCTCGCGCGCGGCTTCCTCGGCGACGCCGACCATGCGGCCGATGGCGACGATGGTGACGTCCTCGCCGTCGCGGACGACGTTCGCTTCGCCGAAGGGAATGGTGTAGCTGTCTTCGGGGACTTCGCCGGAGGTGTCGTAGAGGGCCTTGTGCTCGCAGAAGATCACGGGGTCGTCGTCGCGAATGGACTGGATGAGCAGGCCCTTGGCCTCGTACGGGCTGGAGGGCACCACGACCTTGAGGCCCGGGATGTGCGTGAAGATCGGGTACAGGCACTGGGAATGCTGGGCGGCGGCCCGCAGACCCGCTCCGTACATCGTGCGGATCACCACGGGCGTGCGCGCGTTGCCGCCGAACATGTAGCGGAACTTGGCCGCCTGGTTGAAGATCTGGTCGAAGCAGACGCCCATGAAGTCGATGAACATCAGCTCGGCCACGGGCCGCTGGCCGGCCGTCGCGGCGCCGATGGCCGCGCCGATGAAGGCCGATTCGGAGATCGGTGTATCGAGCACCCGGCCGGGGAAACGGTGGAAAAGTCCTTTGGTGACACCGAGAACGCCGCCCCACGCGTCGTCCTCGCCGGGGCTGCCCGCGCCGCCGGCGTTGTCCTCGCCCATCACGATCACCGACTCGTCGCGCTGCATCTCCTGCGCGAGGGCCTCGTTGATCGCTTCGCGGTAGCTGATCGTGCGTGCCATGACTCGCGCTCCCTTCAGTACGAGACGTAGACGTCGGTCTCCAGGTCGGCTCGGGTGGGTTTGGGTGCGGCTTTGGCTTCCGCCACGGCTTCTTCGACAAGTTTCGCGACTTCGGTGTCGACCTTGTCGAGGCTTTCCTCGGACAGCTCGCCGCTTTCGACCACGCGCGTGCGGAAGCGCTTGAGGCAGTCGAGGTTTTCGCGGGCGTGAGCGACCTCGTCGGCGCGGTAGGCCTGCTGGTCGCCCTCGAAGTGGCCGAAATAGCGCGTGAACTTCATTTCCAGGAGCGTGGGACCGCCGCCGGCGCGGGCGCGGTCGATGGCCTCACCGGCGGCTTCGGTCACGGCGAAGAAGTCGTAGCCGTCGACGATCACGCCCGGCATGCCGAAGCCGGCGGCACGGTCGGCGATGTTGTCCGAAGCAACGGACCAGGTACTGGAGGTGGCTTCGGCGTAGCCGTTGTTCTCGGCGACGAAGACCGCGGGCAGGTTCCAGACGGAAGCGAGGTTGAGGGCTTCGAGCGTGGTGCCCTGGTTGCTGGCGCCGTCGCCGAAGAAGGCGACGCCGACGCCACCGGTGCCCTGCTGCTTCGCGGCGAGCGCGGTGCCGCAGATGAGCGGCGGGCCGCCGCCGACGATGCCGTTGGCGCCGAGCATGCCCTTCGACAGGTCGGCGATGTGCATCGAGCCGCCCTTGCCGTGGCAAGATCCTGTGGTGCGGCCGTAGATCTCGGCCATCATGGCCTTCACGTCCACGCCCTTGGCGATGCAGTGGCCATGGCCGCGGTGGGTGCTGGCGATGGTGTCGCGGCGGTCGAGGTGGCTGCAGACGCCGGTGGCCGAGGCCTCCTCGCCCGCGTAGAGGTGGACGAAGCCGGGGATGTCGCCGGTGGCGAACTCCTCGTGCACGCGTTCCTCGAACGCGCGGATCGTGCGCATGGTGCGATAGGCCTCCAGCAAGGTCTCCGTCATCGTCGACGCTCCTTTCCCTTCGTAGGCGCACCGCCTTCGGTGGATGTGGTGCGCAACAACCCTCGTTGGGCCGCTTCGGCCATCACCGCGCGCACGTCGACGCACCACGGCCCGTCGGACCGGAGCTCGACGTACGCGCTCTCCCCTGGCTTGAGCTCGAGCTCGCGTTCACCGTCGACGGCGATCACGCCACCGCCCGCGGCGAGGTCCACGCGCATGCCCTGCTGGAGCACGCCCCAGCCGCGCACGCCGACGGCTTTCACCAGGCCGGGGGCGATGGGCGCGTGGACCACGTGCGGGGTGACGCCGACGGGCCCGAGCTTGAGGGCGACACCGTCGGCGCTGGAGCGCGGGCTCGGGCAGAGCTGGCCCGCGATGCTGGAGAGGCCGATGCCGTCGGGCTCGGCGAAGGTGCAGTAGAGCTCGGTCAGCGACGCCGGGTCCCACAGCGCCTTCGCGCCGACGTGCTTGCTCAGGGTCACCGCGACGTCCACCAAGGCGATCTCGCGCCGCGCCTTGGTGACGACTTCGAGCTTGCTCACGCGGTGGGTGACCAGGTCGGGGTCGATCTGACCGCTCGCGATGAAGCCGGCGGCGAGACCAGCGACGGTCGCTTCGCGCATCTGCGGGAAGGCGTTGTTGGTTCCGGTCGACAGCGCCAGCAGCGGCACCTCGCCGCACGCCTTCGCGGCGACGCGGGCCGTGCCGTCGCCACCGAGACAGACGATCACGCCGGCCCCCGCATCGACCATCCGGCGCACGGCGTTGATCGTGTCCTGCGCGGTGCCCGTGAGCGGGTCTTTGTCGCAGAACTCGACACCCGGCAGCGGCTCGCGGCCCAGCCGTCGGTGCACAGCCGCGGAAATGCCGCCGAGGTCGGTGGAAACGAGCGTTCTCTCGACGCCCGTGATGGCGAACGCGGCCAGCACGCGCTGGACCATGTTGGCCTTCTCGGCCGTCGGGAACACAGACGCCTGCGCCACCAGCCGCCGGATGTCCCGCCCCGACGCCGGGTTGGCGACGATGCCCGCCACACCTGGGCCCACCACAGATCTCCTTGTCCTGCTTGTGCCGGTTCAGCAGACCGTGTAATGCCGGATAGGGGAAGGGTTGCGGAGGGTTGCAGCTCGATTGCTCACCCGGACGGCCCAGTCCCTCGGCCGGGGGAATCACCCACCCGAGGCAGGCACGAAGGGGCACACCGTGCGGCACGACGTGCGCCGATCCGGTGACGAGCCCCGGCGAACGGGTCGATCGTGTCAGACCGGCGGGTAAATCCCTTCCCCGGAAAGCGGTGCGCGACGTTCGCCCGCAGGTCATCCCCGAGTGGGCGGCGCAGGCCGAGGAGGCCGGCTTTTCCTCGTTGGGCACCGTCGGCCGGATCGCCTACCCCGGCGTGATGGACACGGTGGCGCTGGCCGCGGCGGCCGGCGCGACCAAGTCGATCGGGCTCGTGAGCGGTGTCCTGCTGGCGACGGTGTGGCCGGCGCCGTTGTTTGCCACGGAGCTCGCGGGCATCGACGGTGTGTCCGGTGGCCGACTGTCGGTCGGCTTCGGAATCGGCGTGCGCCCGGACGACTTCGTCGTGGACGGGCTCGGCGCCAAGGGCCTCGGGGCGCGCATCGACCGTGACCTCGACACGTACCGTTCGATGTGGACGGGGCAGCCCGTCGGCGGCGGCGACAACCCGGGCGTGCCGGCCGGGACCCGCGAGGTGCCGATGTTCTTCGGCGGCATGGCGCCGGCGTCGTTCACGCGCATGGCGAAGTGGGGTCAGGGCTACGTCGGCGGCTCGGCCCCGGCGCAGTTCGTGGCCGGCCACTTCGAGCAGGCGCGCGCCGCGTGGAAGGACTCCGGCCGCGCCGGTGACCCCTACCTGGTGGCGCTCGCGTACGTCGCGCTCGGCGACATCGACAAGGGCCGCGCCAACGTGGGTGACTACTACGCCGGCGCGGGCGAATTCACCGACCTCGCCGTGTCCGGCGTGTGCGGGACGCCCGAGAAGCTGAAGGCGACCATGGCGTCGTTCGCGGACCTCGGGTGGACGAGCTGATCTTCAACCCGGGCACCGACGACGTCGACGACATCAAGCGGCTCGCGGACGCAGTGCTCTGATCCGCGGGTTCTGACCCGCTAGACGAGTGCCACGGTGCCTTCGTAGGTGTAACCCGCTTCTTCGACGGCACCGCGGACGGCGTCCTCGGTGAGCTCTTCGGCGCTGCGCACGACGACGCGGCCGGTTTCGACGTCGACCTCGACGCTTTCGACGCCCGGAAGTTCGGTGATTTCCTCGGTGACCGACTGTGCACAGTGGCCGCAGGACATCCCGGAGACGGTGTAGCCGTTCTCGATCATGGCGCGCAGCCTACGAGGTCCACCTCGGACACGATCGGGTGATAGCGGGGTGACCTGGAGGCACGGAAGTCGTTGTCCGGCAAGGGAAACCAGATCGTGAGACAGCCCGCAAAAGAACACGACAGCGTTGCCACGCGCCAGCGCTCGCAACGACAGCGCTGGTAACGAAAGAGGGCCGCCACCCGTAGCGCGGGTGGCGGCCCCTTCACGAAGGTCTAGGTCAGATGACGGTGACCGACGTGGCCTGCGGGCCCTTCTGGCCCTGGCCGATCTCGAACTCCACGCGAGCGTTCTCTTCGAGGCTCTTGAAGCCGTTACCCTGGATCTCGCTGTAGTGAACGAAGACGTCGCCGCCACCGTTGTCGGGGGTGATGAAGCCGAACCCCTTCTCGGAGTTGAACCACTTCACAGTGCCCTGAGTCATTAAATATCTCCATACATAACACCAAACGGGAAGCCACATCAGCACCCCGAGTCAAACCCGGGCGGTTTGCTTCCTCGAGTGAGGAGACACTACGCCCGCTGATATCTGCGAGCGTAACTCACAAAAATCGAGACCATCGAAAGTAAAGCACAGCTTGTGGCACGTGGACAACCCGAGCCACCCGGACTCACCCTGGTGAACAGGCGTGAGCCAGGCCGGGTGAGCTATTCGCCACTCGCCGGACGCAGACCGCCGCCGAACGGCGAACGCCAGCCGGTGTCCTGGTCACCGACCACGACGGCCACGTCGTGGGCCTCCGCGACGGCGCTGAACAGCACCGGCACGACACCCGAGGTCTCGCGGACCTGCTCCGTCGCCGTGCGCGCCCCGGCGGCACGCGCCGCCGCGGTGCGGGCAGACGAACCACGCGAAACCGTGGTCTTTTCGTCGGCCATGTTGAAGCTCCCCTCGTTCCCACCCGCCTCCCAGCGGGCGATGCCGTGATGATGTCACCCGGCACCGACAGAAACCGGCCGTTCCCGTCCGGACCAGACCACTGAATCGGTAACCCTCGCACTGTGGAAGCGTGCGCGGCGCGTCCCGATGTGACTCTGCATGTGACTGCCGGATCCCGGTTCTCCCGCGAACCCCTGGGAACACCGTCAGGCTACCGGAGCCACCCCCCTGCGGCCACTGAACTTTCCCGGCGTTTCCCGTGGCGCGCCGGAGAAAAATCACTGCCCGGGTGATTGCGGGCGAACCGCGCTCAGCAAGGTGCTCAGGCGGACGTCGGGCGTTACGACATCCGGGTCCGTCCTCACATCGATCACACACGGACGCTGGCGCACCAACGCACTCGCGACGATCGCCTCGAGCTCTTCGCGATCGTCCACCGTGTACCCGGCGGCGCCGAGCCCGCGGGCCCACGACGCGAAGTCCGTGAGCGGGATGGTGACACCCGAGAGCCGGCCGTGCGCGCGGGCCTGGTGCATGGCCAATGCCCCGTGGACGCCGTTCTGAAACACGACCACCATCACGGGCGCGCGATAGCGGACGGCGGTCTCGATCTCCTGGCCCGTCATGAGCGTGCCGGCGTCGCCGACCATCGCGACGACGGCGCGGCGCGGTTCGGCGAGCTTGGCCGCGATGGCGGCGGGCACGGCGTAGCCCATGGCCGCGTTGCTCGGGCCGAGCTGGCTGCGCGGCGCGGTGAAGCACCAGTAGCGGTGCATGAACTGCGCGAAGTTGCCCGCGTCACTGGTCACGATCGTGTCCTCGGGCGCGAGCTTGCGCAGGGCGCGGATCACATCGACGGGGTGCACACGCGTGTTGCCGCTCGTGTCGGGCGGGGTCATGAAGGTGTGCACGGCGGCGTTGGCGGCCGACGCGCGGCGCGTGCGCGGGGTCGCGATCGAGCGCAGCTCGCGCAGGAACGGTTCGACCTCGGAGTCGACGCGGAAGGTGAGGCCGCGGCGGCGCTGCTCGTCGATGCCGGTGCCGACCAGCACGAGCGTCTGCTGCGACGTCGGGTAGCGGTAACCCTGGGTGGTCACCTCGTCGAGCTGGGTGCCGAGGGCGAGCACGAGGTCGGCGCGTTCGAGGGCGTCGAGCTGGCGCGCGGGGATGCCGAGGCCGAGGTGGCCGGCGTAGCGCGCGTGCGTCTCGGGGAAGGCGTCCTGGCGGCGGAAGGCGTTGTAGACGGGCAGGGCGAGCTCGTCGGCGACGGCGATCAGCTCGTCTCGCGCCGAGCGCGCGCGGCCGCCGACGATGACCACCGGGTAGCGGGCCTCGTCGACGAGCCCGGCGACGGCTTCGGCCGAACGGCCCAGCGTCCCGGTGACCGGCGGGCGCACCTTGGCCACCGGCTTGGCCGAGTCGTACGGGACTCCCCACGCGTCGCTGGGCACGCCGAGCACAACCGGTCCCGGACGGCCTTCGCGACAGCGCGTGAGCGCTTCGGCAAGCAGGCCCGGCACCGCGTCGGGGTCTTCGGCGCGTACGCACCACTTCGCGATGGACTCGAACATGGCCGTGAGGTCGGAGGTCGGCAGCTCACCGGTGATCGCGCGGTCGAGCGCCGGCGTCTCGAGGAGGACGACCATCGGCGTCTCGTCCTGGTAGGCCGTTTGCACGCCGATGGCGAGGTTCGCGGCGCCCGGACCACGGCTCGCGAGCAGCACGGCGGGGCGCTCGGTGAGCTTGCCCTCGGCTTCGGCCATGAACGCGGCGCCCGAATCGTGGCGCGCGGAGACGAGAGTCACTTCGCGCTCGCGCTGCAACGCGTCGAGCAGCTCCAGGAACGCTTCGCCGACGACCGCGTACACCCGGCGGACCTGGGCCTCGGTCAGGATGCGCACGGCCGTCTGGGCGACGGTCGCTCCTACTTGGTATCTAATGAGGAGAGCTTAGGGCGGCACGGTTCACCGCAGTCAAGTGATCTTCGGGGAATGACCGCGAAAATGGGACGAATGTCCGCTTTGACCGCCCGCTGGCAGGAAGCGAGGACCCAGGCCTTGACGTCCACCGAGCATGAAACCGTTTTCACCTATGGCGCGCCCGCGTTGAAGTACGGCACGGGATCCAGCGACGAGATCGGTTACGACCTCACGCAGTACGGCGTTCGCCGGGTACTCGTGGTCACGGATCCGACCGTCGCCGCGACGGGATGGCCGGCGCGGATCGCCTCGGGGATCGAGTCGTACGGGATCGCGACGGAAGTCTTCGACGGCGTCCACGTGGAGCCGACGGACGTGAGCATGCAGAAGGCCGTGGACTTCGCGCGCGGGAGCGGGCCGTACGACGCGTTCGTGGCCGTGGGTGGCGGGTCGAGCATCGACACCGCGAAGGCGGCGAACCTGCTGACGTCCAACGAGGGCTCGTTGATGGACTACGTCAACGCGCCGGTGGGCGGCGGGCGGGCGCCGGCGAACCCGTTGAAGCCGCTCGTGGCCGTGCCGACCACGACGGGGACCGGGTCGGAGAGCACGACGGTGTGTGTGCTCGATGTGTTGTCACTGCGGGTGAAGAGTGGGATCAGCCACCTGCGGCTGCGGCCGACGCTGGCGGTGGTGGACCCGCGGCTGACGGTGACGCAGCCGGCCGGGGTGACGGCCGCGTCCGGGATGGACATCCTCTGCCACGCGGCGGAGAGCTACACGGCGAAGCCGTACACGTCGTTCGACCGGAAGAAGCCCGAGCAGCGGGTGCCGTACTGCGGGTCCAACCCGTTGGCGGACATGTTCGCGGAGAAGTCGTTGTCATTGCTGTCGTGGGCGTTGCCCAGGGCGGTGCGCGACGGTTCGGACCTGGAGGCGCGCGAGGCGATGGCGCTGGCCGCGACGTTCGCGGGGCTGGGGTTCGGCAACGCCGGGGTGCACATCCCGCACGCGAACGCGTACCCGATCGCGGGGCAGGTGCGGGAGTTCCACCCGGACGGCTACCCGGGCGACGAGGCGATGGTGCCGCACGGGATGGCGGTGTCGCTGACAGCGCCCGAGGCGTTCCGGTTCACGTTCTCCGCCGCGCCGGAGCGGCACCTGCGGGTGGCACGGCTGCTGGCGCCGGACTTCGAGTGGGCCGGGGACTTCGAGGACCACCTGCCGGCGGTGCTGGTGAACCTGATGCGGGAGATCGGGATTCCCGCGGGAATCGGCGCGGTGGGGTATGCGGAGTCCGATGTGGACTCGTTGGTCTCCGGCACGGTGAAGCAGCAGCGGTTGCTGGCGACGGCGCCGCGGGAGGCTTCCGAGGAAGACTTGGCCGGGATCCTGCGGGCTTCGGTGCACCTGTGGTGAGTTACCCGTTCTGGCAGACGGTTCCGTTGCGGTGGAAGGACAACGACATCTACGGCCACGTGAACAACGTGGTGCACTACTCGTTGATGGACACGGTGATCAACACGTGGCTGATCGATCGCGGCGGGCTGGACATCGAAGCCGGCGAGGTGATCGGGCTGTGCGTGGAATCGCGGTGCCAGTACCACGCTTCGGTGTCGTTCCCGGGGTCGTTGCGGGTGGGGCTGCGGGTGGCGCACCTCGGGCGGTCGAGCGTGCGGTACGAGATCGGGATGTACACCGCCGCCGAGGTGCTGGTGGCGGAGGGGCAGTTCGTGCACGTGTTCGTGGACCGGGAGTCGCGGCGGCCGGTCGAGGTGACCGGGAAGCTGCGGGAAGCGCTGGCCGAACTGGTCACGGCCGATTGATTTCAGCCAGTGGAAACCCTCCTGGTGACCGCGTGGTCCAGCCGGTAGGTTTCCCGTCTCCCGAAGCGGCTCGACCAAGGTGGCGACTGTGCGATTCGACGAGGAAAAGCTGAACCCCGCCAAGGCAGCCGTCGTGGTGGTGGACGTGCAGAACGACTACTGCCATCCCGACGGCGCGTGCGCCCGGCGTGGCGAGGACGTGAGCGCGGCCAAGGAGATGGTTTCCCGGCTGCAGGCTCTACTGGCCGGCGCGCGGGCGCACGACGTGCCGGTCGTGTTCGTGCAGACGGCACACGAGAAAGCGACCGACTCGGCGGCGTTGACCGCGCGGTCCGGTGGCCGCTCCGGCGTGGTCTGCCGGGCGGGGACGTGGGGCGCGGAGTCGTTCGAGGTGGCGCCGCTGCCAGGGGAACCCGTCGTGCTGAAGCACCGGTACAGCGGGTTCGTGAACACCCGGCTGGATTCGGTGCTGCGCACGCTGAGGGCCGAGACGCTGGTGATGGCCGGCGTGAGCACGAACGTGTGCGTGGAATCGACCGCGCGGCACGGTTACATGCTCGATTACCACATCGCGTTCATGGGCGACTGCTGCGCGGCTTTCACGCAGGCCGAGCACGACGCCGCACTGGTGAACATCGACAAGTACTTCGGTGCGGTGATGGACGTCGATCAGCTGCTCGGCACGTGGGATTCGATCGCGCCGAGGGGCTGAGCGCCGGCTGGATCGGCACTTCCCGAGGCGGTAATCCCGCTGACCGGAAAAACTCTAGAGAGTGACGCGAGGTCCCTGATCACTACGCGCAGACACCGAACGAGGTTCGGCTGGTAATCCATCTGGATCAGTGGTCTGCTCCAATGGCCTTAATTTTCCCCGCACACGCAACGTCCGTCGATAACGTGGTTACTCCACCGCCCGAGCGAGGGAGCTCCATGACCACGGCACGTCACGCGCCGGACATCCTTTCCGCCGAATTCGCAGCCGACCCGTATTCCGCGTACGACATCATGTTGGAAGACGAGCCCATCGTCTGGCATGAAGGCATGCAGAGCTACATCGTTTCCCGCTACGACGACGTCGCCAGAGCGTTTCGGGAGCCCGTGTTCACCACGGACAACTACAGCTGGCAGCTGGAACCCGCGCACGGGCGCACGATCCTGCAGATGAGCGGGCGCGAGCACTCGATCCGGCGGGCGCTGGTGGTGCCGGCGTTCCGCGGCAACGAACTGGAGCAGAAGTTCCGGCCCGTGATCGAGCGTAACTCGCAGCAGCTGATCGACGGCTTCCGCGGCCGCGGCGAAGCCGACCTGGTGCAGGACTACGCGCGCCACTTCCCGATCAATGTGATCGTGGACATGCTTGGTCTGGACCAGAGCGACCACGAGCGGTTCCAGCGCTGGTACACCGCGATCATCGGCTTCCTCGGCAACCTCAGCCAGGACCCGGACGTGGCCGCGGCCGGCGTGCGCACGCGCGAGGAGCTGGCGGAGTACCTGATCCCGATCATCCGGGCCCGCCGCGAAAACCTCGGCGACGACCTGCTTTCCACGCTGTGCTCGGCCGAGGTCGACGGCACGCGGATGAGCGACGAGGACATCAAGGCGTTCTGCAGCCTGCTGCTCGCCGCCGGTGGGGAGACCACCGACAAGGCGATCGCCAGTGTGTTCAAGAACCTGCTGGAAAACCCGGCGCAGCTCGAAGCCGTGCAAGCCGACCACGGGCTGATCCCGAAGGCGTTCGCAGAGACGCTGCGCTACACGCCGCCGGTGCACATGATCATGCGCCAGCCCGCCGAGGACATCGAGATCGCGGGCGAGCGCGTGCCGGCCGGCAGCACCGTGACCTGCCTGATCGGTGCGGCCAACCGCGACCCGCGTCGGTTCGAGAACCCGAACGAGTTCGACATCTTCCGCACGGACCTGCCGACGGAGACCGCGTTCTCGGCGGCCGCGAACCACCTGTCGTTCGCGCTGGGCCGCCACTTCTGCGTCGGCGCGCTGCTGGCGAAGACGGAGATCGAGGTCGGCGTGGCTCAGCTGCTCGACGCGATGCCGAACGTGCGGCTCGCCGACGACGCGGACACCCACGAAGCGGGGGTGTTCACGCGTGGGCCGTCGGCGTTGCCGGTGCGGTTCAGCGCCAACTGATCAGCCCCAGCTGGCGGCGTGGCTCGCGACGTAAGTCGGCGTGAACGTGACGGGCAGCGACTCCAGCCCGCGCATCCACATCGACCGCTGCCACTTCAAGGCCTCGTCCGGCACCGAAAGCGACAGGTCGGGCAGCCGGTCGAGCAGCACCTCGACGGTCGTGCGGGCGATGACCTCCGCGACCTCGGGCGCGGGGTGCGGGCAGCCGTGCTCGCCGTGGCCGAACGACATGTGCGCGTGGTTCCCGACGGCGCCGCCGGCGAGGTCGGGGCGCACGTGCGGGTCGGCGTTCGCGGCGGCGAGACCGAGCACGAGCAGGTCGCCGGTGCGGATGCGGCGGCCGCCGAGCTGCGTGTCACGCGTGGCGAAGCGGCCGATGAAGTTCTGGGTGGGCGTGTCGTGCCAGAGGACCTCGTTGAGGGCCTCGCCGACACTGCCGCGGCCGCCCGAGAGCGTCATCGCGAAGCGGTCGTCGGTGAGCATCAGCCGGATGGTGTTGCCGATCCAGTTGGCCGTCGGCTGCTGCGCGGCGGCCGTGACCACCAGCAGGTCCTGCACGATCTCGGCGTCGGTGAGCCCCGCGGGGTTGTGGGCCATGTGCGAAGGAACGTCGTGGCCGGGCTGGCGGTGCTTGAGCGCCAGCAGCCGGCCCATGGCCTCCTGCACGCGCCCGTACGCCGGGATCGCGTCGGGGCCGACGTCGAGAGAGATCGCGACGTCGCGCACCAGCGCCGGAGTCTCGGCCTCGGGCATGCCGTACATCTTCGCGATGGCCAGCAAGGGAATCTGCATCGCGAACTGCGTGATGAGGTCGGCCTCGCCGGTGCCGGCGAACGTGTCGATCAGCCGGTCGGCGATCTGCTCGCAGTGCGCACCCAGGTCGAACTGGTCCACTGCGGACAGTGCGTCGCCGATCGCGCCGGCGCGGCGGCGGTGTTCCAAAGCCTCGGTGAACATCACCGACGGGTTGTGCGCCACGTAGGGCAGCAGCGGCCAGTCGGCCGGCACGTTCTCCCACTGGTTCCAGCGGCGCGTGTCGCGGGCGAACAGCTGGGAATCGCTGGTGACCTGGTGCAGCTCGCGGTAGCCGCAGACCAGCCACGCGGGGACGTCGCCGTCGAGCAGCACCGGGGCGACACCGCCGTACTCCTGGCGGATCCGGCCGTAGAGGGTGGCCGGATCCTCCTGGAACTGCGCGCCGTAGAGCTTGACGAAGTCCTCTGTGGACACTTCAGGCCGGTGTTCGGTCACGGCTGGTTCTCCCGGGCGGTGGACAACGAGTAGAGGTGGTCGACGAGCGAGATCAGCACCTGCTTCGACGAGTCGCGGCGGCGCGCGTCGCAGTCGATCAGGGGCACGTCGGGTGAGAGGTCGAGCGCGTCGCGGACCTGGCCGAGATCATGGGCCGGCGGCTCGAAGTTGTTGCGCGCCACGATGAACGGCGTGCCGTGATGCTCGAGCCGGTCGATCGCGTACCACGAGTCGGCCAGGCGCCGGGTGTCGACGAGGACCACCGCGCCGAGCGTGCCGGAGAACAGCCGGTCCCACAGGAACCAGAAACGCTCCTGGCCGGGCGCGCCGAACAAGTACAGCACCATGCGCTCGTCAAGGCTGATGCGGCCGAAGTCGAACGCGACCGTGGTCGTGGTTTTCCCTTGCAGGCCCTGGTCGATGCCGACGCCGGCCTGCGTCATCGTCTCCTCGGTGCTCAGCGGCCGGATCTCGCTGACCGACCGGACCATCGTGGTCTTGCCGACGCCGAAGCCCCCGACGATCACGATCTTCAGCCCGTCGGCTGCCGTGGCGGCCAGCGGAGCGCGATTGGTGCGTTCAGAGATTGCGGAGTCCAACGAGCACCTTCTTGAGGAATTCGGAGTCGGGGATGGACGCGCGCTGCAGCGCCGAAGAGGGGTGACGGGCCGAGACCTTGCCGCTGTCGAGCAGATCCGTGACCAGGATCTTCACGACGCTCACCGGCAGCGAGAGCTCCGAGGAGAGCTCGACGACCGACGTCGGGTGCAGGGCGATCCGCAGAATCCTCACGTGCTCGGACTGCATCCCGGCCGACGGCGCCGACTCGGCGACGATGATCGTGACGAGGTCGAGCTCGAGGTCTTCCGTGCGGCTGCGCCCGCCGGTGAGCGTGTAGAGGCGGTCGGGGTCCTCTTCCTCGACAGCGCGGCGGATCATGCCGTCGGACCGGCCTGCGCGTAGCGCGGAGCGGCGGTCAGGAACGAGCCGATCTGCTCGACCAGCTCGTCCATGTTGTGGCCGATCAGGCCGACGTCGGCGTCTTCGGCCGCGATCACCGCGAGGTGCGCGCCGATGCCGGCCTCGACGATGAACAGGATGCCGCCGTGGAACTCGGTCATCGAGTTGCGAATGCCGCCGCTGCCGTCACCGAACTCGGCCGACGCGCCGTGCGAGAGCGCCTGCACGCCGGCGGCGATCGCGGCCAGCTGGTCGGCCTTGTCGGCGGTGAGGCCGGCGGTGTGGCAGAGCTTGAGGCCGTCCTTCGACAGCACCAGCGCGTGGACGGCTCCCGGCGTGTTGCCGACGAGGTTCTCCAGGAGCCATTCGAGGTTCGAGTTCTGGGTCATCGAGGATCCGGGGGCGGAAAACGCGCGCCCCCTCACTCCAATCTGGGGGTTCCGGTGCGGCAGGGACTCAGTCGTTGTCATCGGCGTCCGCCTGCGACTCGGCCGGACTGGCGGCGACCCTGCGGGTGCGGCTCTGCTGGAAGGCCCCGAACCGGGCGCCGCTGTCGCCGTGGCTGCGGTTGGTGGGCCGCGGGCCGGGGCTCGGCGCCAGCTGGCGCGACGCGGCAAGTGTCTGCCCGCGCGGGCGCTTCGGCAGGCCGCCCGACTCGCTGAGCACCGGTTCCAGCGTGCCGCGCGTGGACTCGCGTTCTTCGGCGCGCACGGCGCTGACCACCGCTTCGCGGCGCGGCTGGGCGTCGGAGAGGGGGTCCGTGAACGGGTCGGTGCGCGGCTGCGTGATCAGGTGGTTGGGGATGCGCAGGACCACGCCGGTGCCGCCGCGCGAGGACGGGCGGAAGAACACGTGCAGCTGGTGCTTGCGGGCGAGCTGGCCGACGACGGCGAGGCCGAGGCGCGTGCCGGAGATCGTGGTGAGGTCGAGCTTTTCGTTCTGCGCCACGGCGATCTCGGCTCGCGTGAGCGCCTGCGGCTTCATGCCGAGGCCACCGTCTTCGATGGTGATCACGGCGCCGTTGTGGAGGTCTTCGACGTAGACGTGGACCTCTTCCGACGGCGCGGAGAACTTGGTGGCGTTGTCCATCAGCTCGGCCAGCGCGTGCATCACGTCTTCGGCGGCGTACCCGGCGATGGCGCTGCCGCTGGTGGAGTGGATGCGCACCCGCGTGTACGCGCCGATGCGGCCCATGGCGCCGCGCAGGATGCTCTCCATGCGGATCGGCTTCGCCCAGCGGCGGCCCGAGCGCGCGCCCGTGAGCACCGCGATGGAGTCGGCGAGGCGGCCGGCCTGGGCGGTGCTGTGGTCGACCTTGAGGACCTCGCCGAGCATGTCCTCGGGGCAGTGGTTCTCCATCTCGCGCAGGTCGGCGAGGATGCTGGTGGACAGCGCCTGCACGCGGCCGGCGGCGTTCGCGCACGCGGCCGTGGCGGCGGCGCGGCGGCGCTCACCCTGGGCGACCTCGTCGATGAACAGGCGCATGATCCGGTTCTGGAACGGGTCTTCCGGCAGCTGCGTGGAGTTGTAGATGTCGGCGGCGCTCGTGCCGTCGCGCAGACGGTTGACCACGGCCGGAAGGGTCTGGTCGACCATCATGGAGAGCTCGAGGTTGACGGCCGTCATCTGCCGGGTCTCGACCTGCGCCCGGTGCTCGGCGTGGCGGGCACGCTCCTCGGCGCCGGTGAGCGCCGACGACCCGCGCGTGGCGAGGTAGACGGCGACGACGAGGGCGACCCAGGTGACGGCCGCGACGACCGCGACGAGCACCCGGCTCTGCTCGGGCACCTCCAACGTCACCCACGCCCACAGCGCACCGGCGACGACCGCCGTCACCGGGACCGCGACCGCGGCCGGGACGGCGCGCCCGCGCTGCTGCGCGTGGCGGGCGGGCAGTTGTTCCGACATGGCTTCAAGTCCTCGCGTCCGGTTGGTGGCAGGCCGTGCGCCGGGTTGGTGGTCTCGCTCGTTGATCTGGCTCGTTGTTCGGGCTCTTCGCTGGTTCACGGCTTTCGGCGAAGCGCGGTTTTCGCTTCCCGCCGGTGGCGCCGCTCCCCCATGTCTGGATGGCGGGACCCGGATATTAGCGCCATCACATCCGGGCTGCGAGCACCAGTGCCCTGGCGGGGTGCTAATAGGGCTCCGCGCCAGGGGTTTGACGAGGGATTTCCGGCGGATCGCCACTCTTCGCGTTTCCCGATGTGACGCTGCGTGTGATCACGGCGCGCCGCGGGGACCTTTCGCGCGGGCGGGCGTTGCGCGTGGCAATTCCCCCGAACAGAGCAGTGCGTTCAGCAACTCAGCCCTAGGGGGCTCGCGGCGGGGTGACCGATTGTTTGGCGCAGTCACTCGACGGGGAGATGAATTGTTGTGTTTTGGCGATCGCGATTATGAATTCTGTTCGATGAGTGGGGAAATGCGTCCGGTGGCGCGTGGATGGGCCTCAGCGGGCGGCGAGTGCCGGTTCTTCGAGGCGCACCGAGGCCGGTTGCGTGACGACCAGCAGCCAGGTGAGGAAGCCGAGGGCGAGCAGGAGGTAGGAGTCGCCGACGACGTGCTGCCAGGGCGTCCACGCGAGTTCGCGCATGTCGCTGTTCGGCAGGAAGGCGTGGGGCGCGGCGATGAACACGCCCGCGCCGGCGGCGAGGGCCGCGCCTTGGCGGGTGGTACGGACACGGGTGGCCAGGATGACCAGCGCGGGGGCGAGCGAAACCCAGTGGTGGGACCAGGAAATCGGTGAGAGGACGAGGACGGCCGTCGCGTTGACCACGAAGGCGAGCGGCGGGTCCACTCGGCGCATCACGACCACGGCGGCCGCGATGACGAAGGCGGAGATGCCCAGCCACAGCACGTGGTACGGCAGCGGCGGCAGGTTGAGGCGGTGGAGCGCGCCTTCGATGGTCTGGTTGGTGGCGTAGGGCGAGCCGCTGAGGCCGGCCGCCCCGGTGAGGCCGCCGCCGAAGAAGTACTTCGCGGAGGCGGCCGGGGCGACGAGGAAACCGAGGCCGGTGGCCGCGGCGCCGGCTTTCAGGGCGTTGCGGGCGGAGCGGAAGTCCTTGGTGAGCAAGAAGAACAGCAGGAAGCCCGCCGGGGTGACCTTGATGGCGGCCGCGATGCCGACGCCGATGCCGCGGGGCCAGCGCGGGTGGGGCATGAGGATGTCGACGGCGACGAGGGCCATGAGGACGAGGTTGATCTGTCCGAAGGAGAGCGTGGAGCGCACGGGCTCGAAGGCCAGCGCGGCGACGGTGAGCGCGGTGGAGGGAGCGCGGCCCGCCAGGTCGGCTTCAGGCGGCGGACGGTCGCGTAGAGGGTGACCCAGAGGGCGGCGAGGGAGACGAGGTCCATCAGCACGGCCGAGACGGCGAGCGGTGGGAGCGTCATGACCGCGAAGACGACGGCCGCGAACGGTGGGTAGATGAAGGGCAGGGGGAAACCGGAGGTGGTGGCGGGCAACTGGCCGTAGAGGTCGCCGCCGTTTAGGACGGCGTCGGCGCCGAAGCGGTAGACCTGCAGGTCGACGGGACCGAAGCTGCCGACGATGGCGAGCACTCCCCCGACGATCACCGTCGCGGCCGCGGCGAAGAGCAGTTTTCGCTTGGTCGGTTGTTCTTGCAGCATGTCCCCAGCCACCTCGTGCTCCGGTGTGCTTGATCCGGAGTCCGAGCCTGCTGGGAACGGCGTTTTTGTTGATCATCTGGACGGCCGGGGCGGGCTGGCCGTTCGGCTGGGGTTCGGGGGTGAGGTTCGGCCGAATGGCCGAGGTGGGGTCAGCCGCGGCGGCGGGGTTTGCCGCGCTTAGGGGGATGCTGGGGTTTCTTGGGGCTCTTGGTTTTCGGCTGGGCCTTGGCTTTGGGCTTCGGTTCCGGCGCCTTGCCGCGGGTGCTGTTGACCGTGCGGCCGCGGACGATGCCGATGAACTGTTCCATCAGGTCGGTGGTCTCGTCTTCGAGCCAGGACAGCGCGACCTGGGATTCCGGAACGTCCGCGAGAGGCCGGTAGGTGAGGTCGCGGCGGTGGTGCAACCGGGCGAGCGACTGCGGCACCACGAGCAGCCCGACGCCGGTGGCGACGAGCTCGATCGCGTCGGCGGTCGTGTCCGGCCGGTGTTCGGCGAGTTTGCCGGGCGGGTGGGGCCAGCCGAGGGTGTCGTCGTGGGGGTGGAGGAAGAGCTCGTCGGCGAGGTCCGGGAGCGTGACCTCGTCGGCGGCCGCGACGACGTGGTCCTTCGGCACGACGACCACGGTGGTCTCGATGTAGAGCGGGATCGCGTGCAGCCCGGTGCGGTCGATGGGCAGGCGGAGCAGCGCGGCGTCGACTTCGCGCTCGTGGATCTTCGCGGTGGCTTCGCGCGGGTCGATCGTGCTGAGGACCAGCGGCACTCGCGGCAGGCGCTCTTGCCAGGTGCGGACCCACTTGCCGGGCGTCACGCCCGGGACGTAGCCGAGCGTGAACGAGGGCGGTGCGTCCGGGCCGGTCACGCAGGCCAGGTTACCGACGGTGGTTACCCTGGGCCCCATGACCTCGCGCAAGACCCCTCAGACGATGAAGCCCGCCACCGCCGCGAAGAAGCTCGGCGTGTACCTGGAGGCGACCCCCTCGTCGTTCCAGGAGGGCGCCGTGTCGCGCGACGAGCTCAACACCCTGCAGACCGACCCGCCCGAATGGCTCCGCGACCTGCGGCGCAACGGCCCCCACCCGCGTCCGGTGGTGGCGGCGAAGCTGGGGATCTCCATCGGCGGCCTGTCGCGGGCGGGCTTGACCGAGCCGCTGACGACGGCGGAGATCGAGGAGATCAAGGCCGCGGGGCCGGAGTGGCTGGAGCGAGAGCGGGCCACGCAGGCCGAGGTGCGCCGGGAGGCTGCGAAGGTGAAGGGGTCGGAAGGCTGATCCTGGGCCTGATCGATCTCGGGGCTTCTGCCGGCTGATCCAATTTTCTTGGTTGACTCGCAGGTCAGAGGATTGTTCCCTTATATTCCTTGACAAGAATATTCTGGTCGGGGAATACTTCTCCTCATGAACGAGATCGCAGCGGCGCTGGGTGACGGGGCGCGGTGGCGCATCGTCGAGTTGCTGGCGGGGCGGCCGAGGTCCGTGGGGGAGCTTGCGGAGCTCGCGGGGCTGCGCCAGCCGCAGACGACGAAGCACCTGCAGGCGCTCGCGAAGGTCGGGGTGGTGTCCGTGACGCCGCTCGGGCAGAGGCGGGTGTACGCGATCGACGCCGTGCCGTTGAGAGCGTTCGCGGATCGGCTGGAGATCATCCTCGACAAGGTCGAGGCGCACGCCGGCGACCGGGACGTGCTGGAGCGGTACCAGGCGGCCGTCGAGACCGAGACGGCGGCCGCGGATCGGGAAGGATGGGCGGACGGGCGGGAGTTCTCGTTCGAGCGCCTGGTGCCCGCGCCGCCGGACGTGGTGTGGCGGTACTGGGTGGAGCCGGAGAAGCTGGCCGACTGGTGGGCGCCGCCGGCGTTCTCGGTGGTGGAGGTCGTGCTCGACCCGCACCCGCACGGCGAGGCGGTGGTCGAGTTCCGCGACGCCGAGGCCAGCTACCGGTCCGAGGGCCACGTGCAGGCAGCCACCGAGAACGAGCGGCTCGTGTTCGACCTGGCCGTGCTGGGCGAAGCGTCGTTCACGACCGAGTACGACCTGGAACTCGACGAAGTCGCCGAAGGCACCCACCTGAGGCTCGGGCTGCGCATCACCGACACGACCGTCGAGGCGGCGCCGCACATCGCCGGCATCGCGACCGGCTGGGGCCAGGTCCTCGACAACCTCATGGACACCATCAAGATCGACACCACCAAGGGGGCACAGAAATGACCCGCACGGTTTCCGCCAACATCAGCATCACTCTCGACGGCCGCTACCACGGCCCGGGCGGCCCCGACGACCTCGCCGCGATCGTCCCGTACGCCATGACGGAGGTCGCCCGCAACCACCTCGCCCGACTCCACGACGGTGCCACCACGGCCGTCCTCGGCCGCGTCAACGCCGAAGGCTTCCTGGGCTTCTGGCCGACCGTCATCGACAACGAGGACGCCGACCCCCGCGACCGCGGCTACGCGAAGTGGCTGGTGGACACGGAAAAGGTCGTCCTGTCGACCACGCTCACCGAGGCGCCGTGGACCCACGCGCGCATCGCCAACGCCCCCGCGGCCGACGTGATCACCGACCTGAAGGCCAGCGGCGAGGGCGACATTCTGGTCAACAACAGCACCACCGTGATCAAGGCGCTGCTGCAAGCCGACCTCCTGGACCGCCTCTACCTCATGATCACCCCCGAAATCGCGGGCGGCGGCGAGCGCCTCTTCGACGACGGCCTGCCCGCCACGAAGTGGCAGCTGTCCCTGCACGAAACCGGCGACCTCGGCGAGATGGCGATGGTCTACGACCGGGCCCGGTGAGCCCTTGTCCATTGTGGAATCCCCGGCCGGGTCCGGCCCCACCGGCGAGGTGACGAGGATCAAGGCCCACCCTGCTGGTGACACGGCGGGCGCCCGCTAAACTGAGCCCGCGGGCCGCTAGCTCAGTTGGTAGAGCAGGAGACTTTTAATCCCCGGGTTTGCCGTGTCAAAGAGTGTCACATAGTGATGCCCAGGGTTGATCTGTGCAGGTCAGGCGGCAATTTTCGCGGGCGTTAATGCCGGGCAGTGTCGCGGCGTATCGGGTGCTCTGTGAGCAACGGAGCCCAATCGGAGACCGACATCGGCCCGCACGCGTCCCCCAGACGCCAGCTCAAATATGCCGCGCAACCCCGTGCTAGCATTCGGCCCGCGTCGAGCGCACGCTGCGTCGGAACCGTCATCGCCCGGCAACACGACGGTGCCCCACGGAACGGCTGAACAGCCAAGGCTGCTCGCGTTCACTCATTCGTGGTGTCGCAGTCGTAAGTCGACCGACCTTGGTTCGCCGCGCCGGGCAGGCAGAACGAGGTGTTGTTGTGTCTTGGGAAATCGATCTCGTCGAGCGCCGCCGCACACGGACAGGTGAGTCGTTCCAAAAGGCCAAGGATCAGCTGATTGCTGGGGCATCCGGATTGTCCGCAGACGAACGATCCGATCTTCGCACGCTCGCGACGGCGACGATGATGCCGGCGCCTTTCGGGCCCGAGGTTGACGTTCCCCCGGCGGTACGCAATGCCGCGCTTCCTGACGCAGCCACGAACGCTCAGATCGAGCTCGAGTCAGGCGTCCTTGATGCTGTCACCCGAGCGGTCAACCACCTGCACACCCACCCCGAGGGAGGGCTGACACGGCCGGCCGTGGTGCTGCAGTCGGTCACACCGCTGCGCGACCGACTGCAGATCCGTGTCGATCCAATCGCTGTCGCACCGCTACTGTACGAGATCTTGCCCTCCGAATTCGAGGGGGAGGTGTCAGGAGTCAAGGGCCTACGGGTCCGGCTGCACAGGCGATCGATGGAACTCTTCCTGATCGATTTCCCGGACGCTGTCGTCGAGCTTGTCGGAACGGCCCGGCAAGCATGGCATGCGGCCGAGGCATACCGGGCTGTGCGCAATCGAGACGAGTTGGCTACCGACGTGCGCCTGTACCGTGCGGCGCCGGACACGCTGACGCAGGTCGAGACACAGGCACTCGATTCCTACGGCCGGGCGTTCGGCCCCGCCGAGGTCGCGAGCGGACTCCTTCGGCGCATCGCCTTGCTGCGCGACGCGCTGTGGATCCGGACCTGGCCGACCGGGTGCGCTCACTTCAACGTGGAATGGCCGGGCGACAACCCTCGCCGTTCTGAGGCCGCACTCGCCCTCGCCGATCCGCTGTTCGGATTACCTGGCGCCGAAATCGAGACCCAAGCGATGATGCAGATCCCAGCACGCCGTGTTTCGTGCGGCCACGGCGACCAGTGCAACACCCATCATCTCCGGTTCCGATTCACGGAGTTGCCAGACTCCAACCAGTCGGGTTCGGCTCTCTCTGCACTCCAGGCCTATGCCCGGCCCGAGTGGGACGCCTGGCAGCGGGCCTTGGGCAAGAGCACCGAGTAGCTGTGTGAGCCGTCCGTCGCGAACCGCCGGGCCGATCGGTGCCAAGTTTTTTCGTCAGTGGTTACCGCGAGCTCGAGCTCCCCTCGACTTGTCGGGCGACTTAAGTTGACCTACATGAACGGAATCTTCAGCCCGATCAGTACCGCCGCTCGTGCCGAGACGACCAACAGCCTCGAGGAACTACGAGGTAGGTCATAGCGGCGCCGCCAGATCGAGCGTCACGGCTGGTGGCCGGACGAGGTCAGAATAGTGGGTTCGATTGCTGCCATACCTCAGTTCATCGCGCTGACTTACCGACCGGGCGCTGCGGCCAAGGAGCCGACCTCCGCGCCGGTCTAGCGGTCCATCGAGAAGGGCGTCACCAGCGATGGCTCGCGGCCACGCGCTCCTGCAACTTGAAGGCGGCATCTGACCTCTGGGCGGGAGCTAGAACCGCAGCCCGAAGAGGCCGCCGTCCTCACCGTGGTCGGTCAGGCGTTCGGGTAAGACGAAGTCTTCGAGGACGCGGCCGTCGAGGAGATCTTTCGGAGTCTCGTCACTGTTCAGAGTGACGATGTATTGGAAGCCCTCCGCTGCGGCGTACTCGGCGCCCAGTTGCAGAGCCGAGGCTCGTTGGCGTTCGTCGACACCATCGAACAGGTGACTGTCGTGGACGAGGAAACCGGGGCCGCGCCCCCTACGGGTCCACAGGGTGACCAAGTCGAGGTCGAAGCAGTACACCTGCATGTTGGTGATGCCTTTGCTGCGCCCGCGGGGGATGGTTGCACTGATCTCGGGCCCGTTGTCGGTAGCGTTGACAACCAGGCGGCCGTGTTGCTGGTCGGCGTAGAGGCGTTGGGACAGGCGCTCGAAGATCACGAACGCCGGACGTAGGACCTGTTGGCGTTCAGCCAGGTCGCGAGTGAGGGCGGCGGCGAGCCGTTGCCGTTCGAGCCTGAGTTCGCCTTGCTCCGATTCGAGTGCGACAGCGTTGTTGTAGCGGTGACGGAGCTGTTCGACGCGAACCTGGCGCTTGGCGACGTCGCGCTGCAGTTCGAGCAGGGTTTCGGCGGCGCCGCCGCTCGCGAGCAGGCGCAAGCCGTCCGAGCGCTGCTCGGCGAGGCGGTCACGCTCGGTGGTGTTGGCGGCTAGGCCGGCGGTAATGCGGCGGATCTCAGCGTCGAGGTATTGGCGCCGGTTGGCGATGACGGAGTCGTGGAACGCCTGCACGTCGTCGTAGGCAGCCAGCGCGACGTCGGGGAGCTGAACGTTGGCGGCGGCATAGAGCTCGGCTAGCCCGGTGGGGCGGGTGGTCTGGACTTCGCTGAGATTGCCCTCCAGCTGGGCTAGGTAGTCACGGTCGGAGATGATCTGGTTGTTCAATGCGCGGATCCGCTGTCCAAGGCGGGTGGCCTCGGCCTCCACGACGGTGTAGGTCGGGATGACAGTGAAGTCGGCGACGGATGCGGTCAACGTGGTCAACTCGTCCTCGGCCACAGCGAGTTCGCTGGCCAGCTCGCCGGAGTTACCCACGATGTCGCTCAGGGCACCACCCTGGGCGGCCTTGCGGAGAGTCTCCATCTGCTTTTCGCGTTCTCGAACCCGCTGCCAGGCACGGGCTAGTTCGACGTCCAGACCGAGCAAAAAAGATAGGTTGACTTGGATGTCCCACGTCATCTGCTGATTGAAATGCTTGGTCGGGGTCTGGAACCCGCCTGCCGACTGCCTGCGCAGGAAGTAGCTGATGCAGGAGCGGACGGAGGGGACCCAGTCACCCTCTTCGGTGAGGCCGAATAGCTCTGTGGCGAGTCGCCGTTTCCACTGCTCGTTGGAGATGATCTCCTCGTCAGCCACTGCTCCGTCATCAGTGAACGTGGTGACGGTGACCTTGCCAGGTGTGGCACCTTCCCGTTGCACCCGGACCAGCTGGTCGCCCAGGTCGAACGTCATAGCGAACCAGTGCTCGTCCAAGGGCTGCTGCCGAAACATGCTCTTGGTATCGGCCTTACCGCCAAGCAGGTGGTGCAGGATTTCGATCAGGCTGCTCTTGCCGCTGCCGTTGCGAGTGTCGGTCTGGGTGGACTTGTCGGTGCGGTCAGCGAGCACGACATTCAGGCCCTGGGTGAAGCGCAGGGTCTTGAATTTGGGCAGGCTGCTGGTGACTTCGTGGATCACCGCTTGTCCGCCTTGGCGAGCAGGCCGTCCCGCAGTCGAACGGTACCCAGGGCACGTAGCAGGTCCAGGGCGAGGATGAACCAGTCGAAGGTGATGGTGGCGTCCTGTCCTTCGCGCTCACGGCGTCCGGCCAGGGCCTCCCAAGCTGCGCTGACGGTGGTGGGTTCGTCAAGGTCGGCGAGGATCTGTCCGCCCAGGTAAAGCAGGGATCGCTCGGGGCGCACGCCCTTGGTAGGGGTGATCATGCTGCCGTTCCCGTCCAGCCGACAGGCGGATTGCCGAAGATATCGCAGGACTCGAACAGGTAGGCCAACAGTGCGAGCGAGGCCGTGGCCTCGCGTGAGCCTTCGGCGTTGGCCGCCACGCGCGCGTAGAGGGCATGGAAAGCCTCGTCCCCGGCGTTGCCGTGGCGCTGAAGGTTGAGCCACTCGACCTTCATCAGCATCCCGGCGCGGTCGCGAAGGGTGGGGTCGGGATTGTTGTCGAAGTAACCCTCGACCATGCCTGCTTGAGCGATGCCAGCGGTGATGAGCCGGCGGGGGTATTCGGAGAGCTGGTTGTAGTCCAGCTTGCGTGGATCCACGACCGGCAGGTCGGCCGCGTCGGGTGTCCAAGAAATGCTTTCCAGGGCAAGCCCGGCGACGGCTTCGGCGATGTCGCCCCGATCAAGGATGCGCATCTCCTGCTCACGCGGCGGATGTCCGAACACCCGCACGAGACGGTCCTCGGATAGGTCAGCGGTCATCTCCAGCAGGTGGGTGGGCGGCCACTGTTCGATGACTAGGTCGGGGTGGTCGGTCTTGAGCTTCAGCAGCGCCTGTGCCACATCGGCGGGCAGCCCGTCGTGCTGGTTATGCACGAACGTCCACGACCGCATCATGCTCCACTGCGCCTTGGCACCGGTGAAATCCTCGTCGACCTTGTTCACCCACGAGGACAACTTGACCACGGTCGGCGCGTAGACCTGGAACACTGTGTCGTCGGACTGCAGATAACCGTCGCACTTGCGGTCCCCGGTGTTCCCGGCGGGGCGGACCCGGATGAAGTCTGGGCCGTGGACAGCCTCCATCACGTCGTTGAAGTGGTCCTGGAAGGCGGTGGCTTTGTGCTTGTGCAGCGCCAACTCTGCCTGTGAACGGAACCAGACGTAAGCAAGCCGGTCCACGCGACCACCACTTCCTCCCCGTGGACGTCGCCTGACAACCGTCCCTGATCAGCGCCATTCTGCCAGGCCAGACACCTAGAGTCGTCGCGACTCGACGAGCCCGCGTCATCGACAAGATCGGATAAGGCTCGCCGACTGTTACGGACCGCGCCGCGCTCTGGCACGCTGGCGCCGCCGCGACCACCCGCACCGAGCACCTGCCCAGCCTCGCGATCGGGCACAACGCCCCAGCGTGACCCGGAATGACCGCGGTCGAACTCGCCGCAGCAGACCTCTGGGGCACCGGCATCACCCCCGGCCAGCACCCAGCCGCGTTCATCCGCGCCCACCTCGACAAGCTCGGCGCGATCCCCGCCGCCCAACTGCTCGACATCCCCGACGGCACCCGGATCAAAGTCGGCGGCGCCGTCACCCACCGCCAACGCCCCGCCACCGCCGGCGGAATCACCTTCCTCAACCTCGAAGACGAAACCGGCCTCGTCAACATCATCGTGTCACCCGGCCTCTGGAAGATTGCCCGCCAGCGATGGCTGGCCAGCCCCAGCGCTGCTCGTGCGCGGCATCGCCCAAGTCGGACAAGGCACCGTATCCCTCGTCGCCGACCACGTCACCCCACTCGACCTCAAGAACCTCGCGAGCGGTTCGCGGGACTTCCGATGAACGCACGGCCCCCTGGGTCCTCATGTAGGGGTCTCGCGGCTGATGTCGCAATCTCACGAGCGATGTCGTACTCATGTCGTGTGCTACATCGCGGTGAGATTTGACCAGGCTCAACTTGTCTCGCCCGGCTCAATAACGGCCACTGGCAATCCCAGAGTCACGGGTCAAGAGGTCGAGGATGCCGAATCGTTGGTCGCGCCAGATCGTGCGAGAACGCGCTTCGGGGTATCCGGAGACAGTGGGCGCGGTGTCGTAGACGCGGGTGGCGCGTCTGTGCGGTTCGTAGCGTGCCCAGCCGGGGTCTCCCGTGGCGGCGAAGGACAGGTGCTCGGACCGGATCAGCTCCGAAAGCCGCCGAGCCTGCGCCATGACGTCCGGCCCGGCTTCGGTGAGCCCGGTGTCGATGTGGGTGGTGCCGATGTGGGTGGTGCCGAACACGAGCAGGGCGTCCAGACCATGGGAAGCACCGGCCGGTCCGAATCTCCAGCGAAGCTCGTAGAGCCACACCTGAGCCCCTCCTGCATGTGCTGCCTCGGCGAGGTGGAGGGTGGGCATCCGGAACAGCCAGTCCGACAAAGCCGCTCCTCAGGGCCGCACCTCGAGTAACGCGCGTGGGGATAGCACTGCCATGGCGGAGTTTCCGCTGGTGTAAGGGCCAGCGACACTGTTCGGCGCTTCAGTCGGATTTACTAGGCGCATGGCTCACTTGGTGTACATCGACGAGACGGGCTCGGTTGGGAAAGGCGCTAAGAAGCAGGCGCTGCTGACGCTGGCCGCTGTGCTCGTCCACGAGGACAAGGTCCAGCCCCTCGCGGAGGCGTTTCGCGAGGTGGCGTGAAAGCACCTGGGGTGGCTGCACGCCGAATTCGAGCTTCACGGGAACGAGATCTGGAACGGCAGTGGCCATTGGGATTCCCGGACGCCAGGGAGTTGATCGCCGTGTACGAGGACGCGATCGCGGTCCTCAACGATCTCGACATCGGCGTGTCCTACGCCAGCATCCACAAGGAGCGCCTGCACAACCGGTACCAGGGAAGCGCCGACGAGAACGCCTACCTCCTGGCCTTGCAGTTCCTGCTCGAAAAGGTCGACAAAACCGCAGGGAAGAAGATCCTCATCGCGGACGAGCAAAAGGAGCATCAGCTGCGAGCGGTGAAGATGGTCGCTGATCTCCAGGAATGGGGAGGAGGTCAAGTTCCCGGGACCAAGCTCAAGTCCATCATCGACTCCATGCACTTCGTGAGTTCGCACACGAGTCATGGGGTGCAACTGGCTGACCTCGTGGCCTATGCGCTGCAGCGTAAGTGGAACGCTTGGGACAGCCATCCGGAGGCCAAAGCGGCAATCGACAGGATTTCTGCCGTGATCTCCGAGCGCACCCTCACCTGGCGGGCGACCTGGCCAACCTACTGATCATCGCGAGGGCTGAGGAGTTGTGGGGCCAGGTGATCACGCCACTAGGGCCCCGCCGACCGGATCACGCCGGGAGGCTCAGCGTGTCCGTCCGCACGGCGGCCAGCGGTCACTGTGCTGTGCGTGTGTCGTGGTTGGGCGGCGGAGACCGCCGACGCGCGGCTGAGCGTGCGGGCTCGGAACGGACCGCGTTGTGGGAGGTGGCGCTCACGGCAGGACGTGACTTGCTTCCCACTGTGGCGGTGCTGGTTTGCAGTAGCGATGATCCGATGCTGGTCGGCTTGGCCCCGATCCTGACGCCGGAGAACCGCGACGCGCGCGACCAGGCAGCACGGCGCCGCTCTGAGACTGGACCGTAGCCTCGTCCAAACGGCGTAATTCTCGGTAGCAGCAGCTCCCGTGGTCTGGACAGGACTGAAGCCGATCTACGCGGCGACGCTGGGTCACTCGTTCTGCACGTCACACGCGAAATTGGCAGCGAAGTCTTGCTCGGCTCCCAGGGCTCGCACGAACTTGTACATCAGCCTGCCGACCACAGGCCCTGGAGCTTCCTGCAGCTCGCCTGTGCCGGCCGAGGTCCCTTGCACGTACCGATCGGCGCTGTACCGCAGAAGCTGGTGAGGGTCCCTCACGGTGTTGAGAGTCTTGCTGTCGACCAAGCCATTGAGGTTGGTCAACCCGACGGCGATCTCCCACTGCCCGCGGTAACCGAACCTCGTCCCCACCGCACCAGCCAGGGTGACCAGAGCCCGCACCAATCCGACAGCCTGTGCGGTATGGACGTAGCTTTGCCGAACATCGCGCGTGAAACCGATCGCGGTTTCGCCCACCAACGCTGATGCGAACAACGCGATGTTGCCGTTGTCGGAGACTTCTAGGTCAGCCTGGATGCGCTTCTTGCCGACGGCATCCGGCGAGAGGATGCGGGAGTGCAGGTCGTAGGTGTGCCAGCCGCGCCCGGCCGCCCGGGGTTCGTTGTACGCAGTCAAGGGACCCAGCCAATTACCTGCGTAAGGCGTTGCTGCGGCCTGGGTGACCAAGAGCTGCAACTCCTCGCCCATCAGGTGTGGGGTCAGCAGTTCGGGTGGGCTGGCGATCGGGTGGGCGACCGCGTAGAGGCGAACGTCCTCATCGCGTTCGTCTGCGATGGGGTCGCGGGCGATCTCGGCGGCGATCAGCTGCTCGGCGGTGACCTGCCGGGCCGCGCGGACCGCGAACAAGCGCTCCACAGCCCGATCGTCCAGGCGGTGCTTGGTCTTGTCGCCGCGGCCGTGGTACTGGCCATCAACCATGTGTGGCGCCAACGGGCTCGGCGGGATCTCCACCACCAGGTAGCCGTTCTCCGCATCTTCCGGGGACGCCGGGATCGGATGGCACTGCACGAACAACGGCGGATCGCAGCGCTCATGCAGGACCTGCTCGATGGTCTCGGCCAAGCCGGCCAGCCGTGTCGGCACCAACGTGAGCTTCCCTGTCGGCTTGTCCTCCAGGACTCCGATCACGTAGACGCCGCCGTCGTTGGCGAACGACGCTGCGTCGCGGGCGAGTTCCACCTTGTCGTGCTTGTCATGGTTGAGCTTGAGTTTGACGTCGAGCCAATGCCGTTCTTCCAGCGCGCCGTTGTCGATGGCGTTCTGGATGTCTGCGGCGGTGGTCGGTTGCCATCGCTGGATCGCGGGTCCCAGGTAAAGCTGTGGTGGCTGACTCATCGCCCCATCTTCCTCGCGCCTGCGACCGACCGAGGCCAGCCACGCGGGTCGGCAACGCGGCGACAACACCGCAGGGCGGCAAATCACCCCTTACGATGATCACGCGGGCCCGGCGCGCCCCCCTCCCCTTTGGACGCGCCGGACTCGTGCGTTTCGGGCGGGCGCACAACCCCGCGCCGGCGCCAAAGCGCGCAGTGGAACCGATGAGAGGGCCGGTGCGGCACTGCAGGTCGACGAAAAGACCACTCATCGTCACAACGCTGTCACTTTCCGTCGAACATCCAGTTTTGTCGGTGGGTCGAGGCATCCTGGTGCGAGGAGGGGTGATGACCGACAGCATTGCGATCTCGAACGGATCTGCGGTCGTGGGCGCGTTGCTTGAAGGCGAGCCGCGCGCGCTGCGGCTACAGGTACAGGTACAGGGCGGGAAGCGAGCTCAGGTCGTCAAGGTGCTTCACGAGCGGAGAATCGCCCATGAGCTGGTCCGTCAGCAGTGCTACGGGCGGTATCCGTTCGAGCTGTTGCAAACCGTCAACCATGCATCGGGAGACGTCGCGGGCGCGCGACGCGTCCGCCTCGTGCTGACGGAAACCGCGCTGATCATCGCCAACATGGGTTGGGGCTTCGGTGAGAGTGAGGTACGGGCAGTGGCCGGCCTCAACGGGTCGTCAAAGGATCCGCGCAAGTCCATCGGCTATAAGGGCCTCGGGTTCAAGGCGATCGGGGAAATCACCGACCTGCCGCAGATCTTCTCACCTCCGCACTGCTTCGGGTTCGACGCCGGACACGCCCTCGAAGTCGTGCACGACGCGCCCGGACAAGGCGGGTGTATGGGCCGTGACGTTGCGGGCAGGAGACACCAGCGTGCGTGAGCAAGACACGCCCGAAATAGGGTGACCAGCAAGAACACCATGACCTTCGGGTCGCCACCCTTTGACGAGCAAGGACACCCCGACTGATGGCAGTGACCCAGCAGGAGATCGAGAGCCGACTGTGGGATGCCGCCGACGAGCTGCGCGTGGCGATGCCCGAAGCGCAGTACTCCTCGGTCATCTTCCCGCTGATGTTCTGGAAGTACCTGTCAGACACCTGGGAACACCAGCACCAGCAGTTCCTGGCTGAGAACAAGGGCATAGACAACCTCTCGGCCGAAGAAGCCCACGAGATCGAGTACCGGGATTACCAGTCGTTCGAGATCCCGTACATCCACCCCGGCACCGTTCGAGAACGTCGCGCCTCCTGGTCGTCCATCCTCGCCACCATCACGCAACCCGGCCTCGGTAAGAGGGTCCGGACATCCTTGCAAGCTATCGAGACCGCCAACCCTGACAAGTTCTCCCGCTTGTTCGGGTCCATGACTTGGACCTCCGAAGAAGTGCTGTCGGGGGAAGTGTTGGCATCGGTCATGCAGGCCATGGATCGCACGCCGAAGATGCACGAGGGCAACATGTCCCACGACGTGCTCGGTGGGGCCTACGAGTACCTGCTGAAGCGCTTCTCTGACGGGTCGGGCACCCGAGCTGGCCAGTTCTTCACGCCGCGCGAGGTTGTCGAGTTGATCGTCGAGCTCCTGAACCCGAAGGCCTTCGAATCGGTGTATGACCCGACCTGCGGGTCCGGCGGCATGCTCATCGCCTCCGCAAACCTGCTGAAGGCTCGCGGCGGGCGTGGCTACACGCTCAAGCTGAACGGACAGGAGGCCGTACTGGACACCGCGGGCGTGGCACGCATGAACCTCTTCATGCACAACCTCACCCAGTTTCAGATCGAGGTCGGCGACACGCTGAAAGACCCACGCTTCAAGAAACCGGACGGCTCGATCGCACAGTTCGACGTGATCCTGGCCAATCCTCCCTACAGCCTGAAGTGGAAGCCCTGGACCAAAGATCCGCGCGTCATCGGCGGGGTCGCCCCACAGTCGTCGGCGGACTGGGCGTTCGTGCAGCACATGATCGCCAGCATGGGCACGAAGAAGGGCCGTGCCGGCGTCGTGCTACCCCATGGCGTCCTCTTCCGCGGGGGCCAGGAAGCAGCCATCCGCCGGCGCGTCTTGGACGACGACCTTCTGGAAGCCGTGATCGGTCTGCCCGCGAACCTCTTCTATTCGACTTCCATCCCGACCTGCATCCTCGTGTTCCGTGCTTCCGGCACCAAGGCCGAGGAGCGTCGGAACGGAGTCCTGTTTATTGACGCGTCCATGCGGTTCACCAAGGCCAAGAACCGCAACATCCTAACCGATACGGACATCGCTGATGTCGTGACCGCCTATCACTCGAACTTCAGTTCCGAAAGCAACCCGGTCGATCCTGACGGCGACGGTGGACTCGCGGCGCGGTTCGTCCTCACCACAGAAATCGTGGCGAACGGGTACGACCTCCACATCGGGCGATATATCAAGCAGGCCGCTGCCGCACAGGAAGACCTCGGCACTCTCATCGACGCCTACAACATCGCCCGAGCTGAACGCCAGAAGACTGAGGAGCGCATGCTCGCCGTCCTCGCTGCCGCTGGGATCGAGGGCTTCGATGAGTGACTGGCGGCAGGTCTCGCTGTCGGAAGTCGTCACGCGTGTCACGACGAAGAACGTCGACGGTGCCA
Organism: Amycolatopsis sp. NPDC051373; assembly: GCF_040689465.1. NCBI lineage: Bacteria > Bacillati > Actinomycetota > Actinomycetes > Pseudonocardiales > Pseudonocardiaceae > Amycolatopsis > Amycolatopsis sp. NPDC051373. The sequence continues at coordinate 54,896 of NZ_JBFBAE010000008.1, forward strand.
ACGAGAATGTCTTGACCGTCTCCGCCGGACACGGGCTGATCGCGCAGGAATCGTTCTTTACGAGGAAGATCGCCAGCAAAGACACCTCGGGGTACTACGTTGTCTCGCCGGGGCAGTTCGTCTACAACAAGAGCACGTCGAAGTCGGCCGCCTACGGCACGGTTGCTCGCAACCTTAGCGACGAACCTGGCGTAGTCTCTCCGCTGTACTTCGTGTTCGAGGCCAAGGCTGGGGCTGCGCTTCCCGAGTACCTGGAACTTGCCCTCAACTCGGACCAGTTCTTCGGCTCGCTCGCCGGCACCCTCCGGGAGGGTGCGCGTACTCACGGCCTGCTAAACGTCCGTCTGAAGGAGTTCTACGCCGCGACGGTCACCCTGCCGCCCGTGCCCCTCCAAGAACGGATCGCCGAGGTTATCGGTTCGGTGGACGACCAGATCACCGCACTCGATACTGAGGCAGACGCCTCGGATGCCCTGCTTGCAGGGCGCAAGGAAGAGCTGTTCGCGCACTACGGGACCACCGGGACGACGCTGCAGATCGGCGAAATCCTCGAAGAGATCAAGCGTCCGATCATCGTCGCCCCTGATGCCGAGTACCGACAGATCGGGATCAGGTCCCACGGGCGCGGGCTGTTCACCAAGGAGGCAGTGACTGGGGAATCCCTCGGGTCCAAGAAGGTGTTCTGGATCGAGCCAGGCGACCTGGTCATCAACATCGTCTTCGCCTGGGAGGGCGCGGTCGCCATTGTGCCCCCGGAGATAGAGGGCTACTGCGGATCGCACCGGTTCCCGGCCTACCGTCGACTCGACGGCGGGGACGTTGAGTTCTTCCGACTCTTCTTCTCCACCAAGACAGGCACGCGACTCCTGGCTAGCTGCTCTCCTGGCGGAGCGGGACGCAACCGCACCCTGAACCGCAAGCGTCTGATGCAGTCGCGCGTCGGCATTCCCTCGGCTCAGGAGCAGGAGCGGGCGATCTGCGAGTTGCAGGCGATGGAGGCGGCCGTCATGACCGTGCACGCCGAGGCCGACCGGCTGCGTTCCGTCCGCACCGCCCTCTTGTCTGGTTTGCTGGACCGGACCATCGAAATTGAGTCGGCTGAGTTGGAGGTCTGAGCTCGTGGCGAAGGGTGTTCGGGAGCGTGAGTTTCAAAACCTGATGATCCAGTGGTCCCTCCCGATGGGCTGGGGCTTCACCGCCGGCAGGTCGCTGCCGCGTGAAACGACGCAGACGGTACTTGTCGGCCAGCTGCGGGACGCGATCGTCCAGCTCAACCCTGGGGTGATTGATGGGTTCGACGTGGACGCGGTGGTCGAGGAGATCGTCGCCACGGTCAATGCCGTCGAAGGCGGGCTGGTGCGGGCCAATGAGCAGGTGTTGCACTTGCTGCGCGGTCTCAAGGAGTTTCGCGACAACGACGGCGTGTGGCACGCCCTGAAGGTCCTCGACTTCGAGAACCCTACCTCCAATTCGCTGGTCGTGTCGGACGAGGTGACGATCACCGTCCCCGGCAAAACCTCACGCCGATTCGACCTTGTGTATTGGGTGAACGGGCTACCGCTGGTCGTGGTCGAGGTGAAGTCTCCGACCGCAAAGTCCGGGTGGGTGGAGGCGGCCCGCGAGATCAACGACGTGTACGCCGCAGAGTACCCGTGGTTCTTCACGCCGAACGTCTTCGCGATCGCCTCTGACGGGTTGAAGCTGCGGTTCGGTGCTGTCGGTGCACCTACGAACCTGTGGCAGCCATTCCGGTCCACCGCGGACGACGAGAACCTATCCGGGCATGCGGACGTGCAGCGCTCCGTCGAGTTGCTACTTAACCCGGCGACCCTCCTGGACATCCTCGCCAGCTTCGCTCTCTTCGACACCTCCGGCGGCGGGGTGGACCAGAAGTACCTGCCTCGCTACCCGCAGCGGGAGGCCGCGCACCTGATCCACGAGCGAGTCCTCGATGGCGGCACAAAGGGCCTCGTTTGGCAGCATCAGGGATCGGGGAAGACATTGCTGATGGTCTTCGCCGCTTCGCTGCTGCTGGCCGACACGCGCACCGACTCGCCCACGATAATTCTGCTGTCAGACCGGACGCAACTTGTGCGGCAGACCTCCGGGGTGTTCACCTCCGCAATGGGGGACGCCTACTTCCATCAGCCTGCCACAAGTCAGGAGCTGCGTTCCCTGCTGGCTGATGATGTGCGAGGTGTCATCTCCACGACGGTCCATAAGTTCGCCGACGCCGGCAAGAACCTGTCGGTCCGGAGCAACATCATCGTGTTAGTCGACGAGGCACACCGCACTCAATCACTCGAGCGGGAGTCCCTGGCGGGGCAGATGCGTGCGGCGTTGCCGAACGCGAAGTTCTTCGGTATGACTGGTACACCGGTCCGCACCCTGGCTACGGACACCTTCGCCCTCTTCGGCGAGGAGGGCGACCCGGGTAGGGTGCTGCACCGGTACTCGGTGTCCCGGTCCCTGGCGGACGGGGCCACTGTGCCGGTGATGCTGGACCCGCGTCCGGTCGGCTTCGAGATGAACGACCAGGCGTTGCAGGCTGAGTTCGACCAGTTCGCCGACGACTTCGACCTCGACGACCCCGACCGTGAGGCCCTGTCCCGCAAGTTCGGACGTCTCACCTCGGTATTCACCAATCCTGATCGTGTCCACGCCGTCTGTCAGGACATCGTGGATCACTACCTGGCCAGCACTTACCGCAACGGCCTCAAGGCGCAGGTCGTGGCATACAACCGAGAACTGGCGGTGGCATACACCGACAAGATCAACGAGTTGCTGGCCGGCTTCGAGACGTCCCAGGTGCTCGCAGAGGTGGGCAAGCATGACCGGATCACCGCAGAAGTGAACATCTCGGTCAAGGACTCCAAGGACGAAGACCCCGCCATGCGCCCGTACCGGCTCACCGAGGCTGCCGAGGAGGAGCAGAAACGACGATTCCTCACTCCGGACGACTCGCTGTGCTTTCTGGTGGTGACCGCGAAACTGATGACAGGGTTCGACGCCCCCAACGAGGGCGTGCTCTACCTGGACAAGCCGATGAGGGCCCACACCTTGTTCCAGACGATCACCCGCCCGAACCGCACCTGGGTATCGCCTTTCACTGGGTTCGAGAAGCCATCCGGCGTGGTCGTGGACTACATCGGTTTGGCCGAAGAGGTCCAGAGGGCGGTCGCTGACCCAAGTGCGGATGGGGCCGAGCGGGGCGGCGGCTTCGTCACCGACCTGTCCGTGCTGGTCGCCGAATTCCGCGCCACTTTCGCCCGAATCGAAGACCTCCTCGCGGACGTGGAGGATCTAGACCTCACAGTCCACGGATACGAATCCGTGCGAGCCATAAACGCGTTCCTAGACGCCACCCCGGACGCCGCCGCGGCGTTCAGCAAGGACTACCGGCTTCTGGCGCGTCTGTACCCGCTGGTCAACACCGACAAGCGGGTCGTCAAGTACCAGGACGGCTTCGGGTTGTTCGGGTCGGTGTACACCACCCTTTTCAAGAAGTCCTCCGACGAGGAGAGGAAGGAACGGCTGCGTGAGCTCGGGCCGATGGTCTTGGAGATCATCAATGCCCACGTTCATTCCTTCTCCGTAGCCGCTACCCAGGAGGAAGCCCTCGTCCTGGACGCCCAGGGCATCGCCGTCCTGAAGGAGCTGCTGTCCCTCGTCCGCGCCGAGCCGGACGCGGACGGTGGCGACGACAAGGCTCCACCGTCCGCCGCGGAGATCCTGGACCGCATCAAGGCCGCTCTCGACGCAGGTGTCGAACCGGCATCCGCGAAGTACACCGCCCTCGCAGAGCGGATCCGGTTGCTGCGGGACAGGATTATCCAGAACGCACAAGACGCTCTGGAGTTCCTGTCCGAAGCCCTTCGGGTCGCCCGAGCCATCGTGCATGCCGAGAAGCACCCCGGCGAAGCCGTCGTTGTGCTGGACGACGACCACGTGGGTGTCCTGTCGCGGATCATCCACGACCACCCACCGGCCGGGCTCACGATCACGGAGAGGAACCTAGCCGAGAAGATCGACCAGGTCGTTACCCGCACCCTTGCCCGGTCATGGGACAACGCAGACGCTCGTAACCGAGGCGTCCGCCGCGCCACCGCTGCAGTCTTCCGCGACTACGGCTTGAAGCCGTTGGGAGAGCCGTACAACTCCACCGTCGCCTACATCGAAGCCCACTACCTCGTCGACTGACGAGTGCACGGGAGGCCCGGGCAACGTAAGGTGCCGGGCCTCGTCGCGTTACTCGGGCCCTGATCTGTCCCCTGGGCTGCGCTTGACAGCAAGCTAAACTCCTGAATTCCCCGCTGGCGGCCAGTTGGCGGGAAGCTACCTGACCCACGGTAGTCACGGAGCGTCAAGACCAAGCAAGGGCAAGCATGGCCCAAGCCCCTCCATTCCGACCGGGACCGTGCGGTGTTGCTCCCACATTGCTCGGGTCAGGCGTAGCCGATGCTCAATCGACAACCGTCCGCCGACGGCGCGGCGTTGAACGCCGTCGGGTTGGTAGCCGAGTTTGCGCGACACGGCCTGGGAGGCGACGTTGTGTTCGAAAGCGGCTGAGACCGCCTCTTCCGCGCCGAGTCCGACGAACGCGAGGTGCAGCACCGCGGCACGCATCTCGGCGCCAATTCCCTGCCCCTGGTAGCGCCGTCCCAGCCAGGAGCCCGTGTGCACTTCCCGCGTGATGGCCAGGTCATGCGCACCGATGCTCTGCTGTCCGACGACGACACCGTCGGCGAACACCGTGAGGTTGAGCGACCAGTCGCTGGGGGTCCAGATGCCCAGGTGCCGCCAGTGATGCTGGACGACGCTCAGCGCAACTTTGGCCGGTGGCTGGTCGGTCCACGGCACGACAAACGGCATGACGTCCGCGTCGTGGACGCCGCCGGCTGCCAGATCGGCCAGGGCGCCGAGTTCCTCGGGCGAAGGCAGACGTAGTTCCAGCCGTGGCGTCCTCAGGCGCAGCCCTAATAGCGGGAAGTGGTCGGCAAGCATGCCGCCATCGTGCCCGCAGACGTGGAACAGATCACCTTGTTTCCGGTCCGCGGGCAAGGACCGGCCCAACCTTCCAGTGACTCCGAAAGAGCCGGCGCCATCGCAGCGTCGTCGATGTCGGCGAGCACCGACCGCTCATCACCGACGTCGGGCCGAGCAAGCTCGGCAAGGCTGAGAAGCTCGGCGTCGAGGTCGTCGGCCAGGACGGGATCTGGCCACAGCCTCAAATCTGAGGTTGTACGACGACCAGCTCCGCGTTCACGCCGAAGTGGCGTCCGTACATGACGCACCAGCGTTCGACCGGCGGCAGGGCGCCCTCGGCGGCGAAGCCCAACTCACTGCAACCGACCCCGCCGGTGATGCGGTCCAGCTCTTTGCGCGGCCGAGGCAGGGTTCGGGGGCATCGGCTCAGTGCTGATCATCTGGTCGAGGCGGCGGGTTCGCGGTGGAGGTGGAGCAGCGCCGCGCCGCACGACGCGGCGGCGTCGATGACATCGGCCGCCGAGAACTACTCGTCGTCACGGATCACCGTGCTCGCACCTTCGAGGACGGCCGGCAAGAATGCGCCGGTGCCGTTGCTCAGCGTCCCACTACTGCAACGACACTTCGATGAGTGGACAGCGCGACAGTGACCCAGCAACCCGTCGATCCCATCACTGGCGTCACGAGCCAGCCACACGTCCACCGTCAGTCGCGAGACTCCCGCTCGGGCCGCAATCTCCTTCTCCTGCCGCCCCTCGGCACACTGAAACACGATCCGCTCGGCCCGCCGATCCATCGTCGACGCCACCCCATCAGCCAACACCATGACCCGCCAACACCAGTAGCATTCTGCCGATGCGGCCCGAAGTGAAATCAGGTGTCAGCAGCGCTCAAGGGGAATCGGGCTTCGCTTCCCAGGTTGCGAGTTCTCCGCCGGGCATGGAGACGACCAGGAATCCGTCGGGGCCTCCGACTGTCCATGCTTCGTATTCGTCGTCAGGCTCCACGTGGATCGTGGCTCCGCTATCGAACGCAATAATCAGTGCTCCAGAATCATTAATCGCAGACTTCGTTACGGCCTGATGAAGTAGAGTACTCATTGGCTGGAAAGATTCTTGTGGGTCAACATCAGGAGAAAGGTTGTACTGTTTCCCCGGCAGGGTGAACCTGAATGACGATTCGATACGCACCATGTAGCCATCGGAGAAATGTAGGACAGCGCTGTACTCAACCGTCATGGATAGTAGCCGTTTTCCAGTAAGGTCAAGCTTCATTGTTACCATCCTTCCGGAGTCGGGTACGATCCGTCTGCGTTGCGCGGGATATGACTTTCCGCCTTGGACCCCGGCTTGCCGTCAAGTCTGACGGGCTGGTTGTGTTCGTTGGTGAACTTGACGTAGCCGTTCGGGTATCGCGGATCTGCTCCGGGTTCCATAATGCGAACTGAATTTGCATCAATCGATGAACCCGGCTTCTGCCAGATGGTTCCCTTGCCATTGTTGCACGGTCGAGAAGACCAACCGTCCTGCGCTCCCGCCGGCGGGGAGGAGTCCGCGGTGGAACTTCCCGCGCTCTCGCTGCTGCTGTTGGCTTTGACGGGTTCGACGTGGTCGTCGCCGGCGGCGTGACCTGCTAAATCTATGGCGGCAGCGCCGGTCATCGACGCCCCGGCCGCGATGCCGGCTGCGGACACGATGTTCAGCGGCACACCGGCGATCGCCCCCACGCCGGTCGCGTCCAGGAGGCCGCCCACGCCTTCCCCGGCGCTGCTGATCACCGTGAGACCGATACCGCCCACGGCGGTGAGGGTATCCAGCGGGTGGTTGAGCATCGCGTTCCCGGCAGAAGCCATCGCGTTGACTACATCTGCGCCGGCTTGTGCGAGTGTGTCCCCGACGTCGTCGAGCCAGCTGGATTTCTGCGGCGCCTGACCTGCACGGTCGCGCAGCGTCTGCGCGGTGATGTTGCCACTGTCCGTGAGCTGGGCGCGGGCGCGGTTGAGCGCGTCGCGCGCGGCTTGCCGTTGTGACTCGCCCGGGTCGGTGAAGGGTGGCGGGGGCTGGTTGTTCGCTGCGGCCTGCGCAGCCGCATGGTCGTGGGACGCCTTGGCTTGCTGGGTTGTGGCTTGGCCTTGATTCCACAGCGAGATGCCCTCGGCTGCCTGAGCTTGTGCCCACCGCAGCGTGCCGGCGTGGTCGTTGAGCGCCCCGCTGGCGGCCTGCAGGGAGTCGGCTGCCGCATACCACTTTCCGGGTTCGTAGGAGAATTTGTCATGAAACGCTGATGCGGCGGGCCCTTGCCAGGCGCCGGTGTCGATCGCCTTGAGACCGTCGGCGGCATTACCCGCTTCCCCGGCGCGCGCCTGTAGGACGCGCGCGTTCTCTTCGATCGCCTCAGGTTTGCCCGGGATCAGAGCCACCGGATCCTGGGTTTCGCCAAGTTCAGCCACCCTCGACCGCCTGCTGTCCGGGATCGATCCGCAGGGTTCGGGCTGATGCATCGTCGATTCCGCAGTAGGCGTTCGCGGCCCTGGTCAGGGTGTCGCCGATCTTGTCGGCGTCGTCGGTCAGGATGTCCAGGCCGTCGGACCACCGCACGCAGAAGTCCATCAGCCCATCGTGCACACCCTGATGCCCGTACAACTCAGCGTCACCGCACAGGCTGCGGAGCTGGAACCCCTGCTGATCCGTGACACTGCGGCTGATCCCGCTTCCAGCCTCGGCCACTTTGTCGACATCGACATGGAAACCCGGCCCATCCACCACTGAAACGGCCCCCTCGAACACTCACAGTATTCGTGCATCATCCTCTGTGCCCATACTGTCGGCAAGCCTTTGACTACTCTCAGAAGAAGTGCGCCTTCCGGAGTCGTCCTTCCGCCGCACCGCGCTCGAGTCGACCCCGAGGACGGTGTACATGCAGCCAACGCGGCCACCATGAGCCCTCGGCCAATCCTCCATTGCCGGCGCAGAGCCCTTCCTGAGCTGCACGGAGTGGCCACGACGGGGCTTCCTGCCCTGGCCGAAGTGGTGGGGCAACCCAAAAGGAACGCCCCTAACGAACAATCTGGACAGATGCAGTCGAGGTCGTAGAGTCGTCGGTACTGACGTGAACAACGCGCCCGGCCACCGCCTCCGAGGGTGATGCTGGCCAGCCCCGACAACGTGATCTCCGCAGTCCCGGCCCTGTTGGCGTTCCGCTGCCTGGCTCGATGCGTCGTGCGCATACCGGCGGACGGCCGTCGTAAGCTGCTCAACCGTGATGGAGCAACTGGCGGTGACGGTAGGAGGACGAGCCGCACGCGCGATACTGATCGATGATCAGTATCGGCTGGCGCTGATCAAGAGGACGAAGCCAGGGCAGGCGCCGTACTGGACCGCGCCGGGTGGTGGTGTCGAAGACACGGACGCCTCGGTTGAGGCTGCTCTGCACCGGGAGTTGGCCGAGGAATTAGGGGCCGAGGCATCCGGTGCTTCTCGGGTATTCCTGGTCAGCTCACCCTCGCCGTCCGGTGTCGCGGTGCAGTACTTCTTCGTGGCTCGGTTGACGCAGCTGGACGAGTCGGCCCGCACTGGTCCGGAGTTCGAGGACTCGTCTCGCGGCGGTTACGAGCTGGATCGGGTCGACCTTCGTGGTGATGATCTGGCGTCGGTCGATGTGAAGCCAGTCGCATTGAAGGAGTTCATCCTGGCCAACCGCGAGGCGTTGTTGGCCGAGGTCGACGTAGAGAGTTGACGCGCGGTCACGAGTTACCCCACCGCAGATAGGCGCACGCCTGCGCGGCCAGCGCGATACCTGCCCACCGCGCGCTTCTAGTCGGCGGATCGCATGAGTCGGCTGGTGAAGCCCTGTGCCACGAGCCGCCCGAACGCCTCTTCAACCTGCCCGGGTACTTCCTGCGGGATCGCGAACCCAAGGTCGGGATACCTCAGAACACGTTCTAGGTCGCCGACCATCATGGCGACGACGTCCGCAGCGTTCCCCATTGTCTTGGTGTACTCCTGGAACGTGACCGGCGTCGATGCGCAGAGCGGCTCGACCTCGGGCCACTGGCGTCGACAGGTAGCGTAGGCGCGCCTCTCCATGTACGGCATCGCGATCACGAGCAGAGACGCTGGTGAGATGCCGACTTCGTCGAACACCTGCCGTGACAACGTGAAGTTTTCGCCGGTGTTGCGGGCGTTCGGCTCAACCAGGATCGCCGCATCGGGCACGCCGAGCTGCAGGGCAACTTCGCGAAAGTGCTCAGCCTCGCCACGCGGATAGAGGTGAGCAGTCTCAGCACTGGTGGCGCCACTGACTGCCATCACGGGGAAGAACCCTCGGTGATACAGCTCGGCGGCGTAGACAGCCGCGCCAGGGTCGTTGCCGCCGAGGACCAGCGCTGCGGAACAGGAACGTAGGTCGTGGTGGAGGCGGTGGTAGTTCCAGATGAGTTCGGCGTCAGCCCATTCGTCAGCCGTCAGCTCGCGCTCCACGCGTCACTCACCCCCTACGACGGCGCCTGCCCTTCGAAAGCCAGGCGGATACTCTGGATGCTCTCCAACTGGTGCATCATGCCGTACCGCTCCGCCAGCGCAGCGGACTCCTCCAGCAGCTTGACTCCGGCTGGCGCGGTCCGTGCATCTGACAGCAGGATGTGGCCCTGTGCGGTGTCAAGTCGCACCTGTTGCATTGGGGTGTCGAGCGCTCGGTTCGCCAGCGCGACGTCCATAGCCGCCAGTGCGGCGTCCAGCTTGCCCGCCCCGCGATGCGCGAGAGCCAGTTTCTGGTGGGCGATCGACCAGTCGACTGGTTCGTCGAGCTCGTCAAAGCTGCGGATGGCGGGGTCGATGAACAGCACGGCTTCGTTCGAGCGGCCGCATTTGCTCAGCGCTGTGCCTACCCAGAGCAGCGACCTCGTCCGGTCACGCTCGGAGAGCCGCTGATCGTCGGCCAGCAGTGAGTAGTGATCGGCGGCGCACTCGTGGGCGCCGGCCATCTCCTCGAGGACCGCGAGTTGGAGGTCGATCTGCGCCACGCGTCGCGGAGCTTTCAGGTCATCGAAGACCGCGCGTGCCTGCCGGTAGTAGTGGCTGGCCGAAAGTGGTCCTCGCAGGTGCCCTTGGTCTTGGCGTAGGTCGCCGACCAAGCGCAAGGTACGGCCGTACAGGGACATTCCGACTGGATCGCTGCTATCTGGGATGAACCGCCGCCGCCAGCGCTGCACCAGTCGATCTACCAGCGGGAAGTCTTGACGCCCGAAATGGATCATGGCGCGCTCGAGATCACCGGCCCACTCGTCATAGTCGATCGCCGAGCCGCCGACTGCACCGGGCGGTACCGGCGAGTGGACGGCGAAGTCTGTCCCCTCCTGGAGCAGGTCCTCTAACTGCGCTGACGTAATACGCAGGAGCTCCGCCAGCTTGTCACGCCGGTAGGGCATCGGCTCGGAGCGTCCGGCTTCCCAGTCCCGGATGCTCGTGACGTCGGCGGGCAGCTGCTCCGCCAGCTGTTCCTGCGTCAGTCCGGCTGCCTTGCGTGCGCGCTTCAGCCGGGTTCGGCGTCCGCCCATGGATTCCCCCTTTGTGACGCCTCGGGTCCGCCACATTACCCCAGGTCACAGCCCGGAAGCCAAGGTCCGCCCCCGGTTTTCCCCCGGTTTGCCCGCTGGGACGACGCGTCCGGTGGGGTCAAGGTCGTGTGTGGCACCCCTGCGGCCGGTTGACGCGGTCGCCCGACCTCCCGCACCACGCGCCACCAGGACGGCGATCCCGTGATTTCCCTCCGCTGCCTGGCCGCACGTGGACGTCCCGGCCGCCGGGGGTGCCGCCCAGACCTACCCGAGCGGACGAGGAACGAGGCGGTCTCCGACATGGCCACGCTGGCAATTCCGCACAGCACATCCCACCCCGAGGCCGCAGTGGCGAAGCGGCCGAGCGCAGCCTCGGCTCCGCCAGCCTCGCCGGATCGGCGGCCTGCCGCCTACGACAGGCGCCGCAACGCGCTCGCGCCGGTGCCGGAGCCGCGACTGCTGGAACCGGTCCAGCTCTACAGCCTGATCGTGTTCACCCTCGCCACCCACGCGCCGTTTCCAGCCGCTTCGGCTGACGTCGGGCGCTGCGTGGACTGTGGCCAGTGCTGGCCATGCGCCACGGTGCGCTTGGCCGAGCGACTGAGGGCGGGATTTTAGCCATGACGCTGACCGAACGAACCTCGAATCAGGTCAGGCGAGCCGAGCCATCCGGCAGCGCGCCGGAGCCGTGACCGGCGCACTCATCACGATGCTGGTGGTCACGGGCCTGGTTTTGGTCTGGGCCGTGGCGCTCGTTCAACAGGACTACCGACGGGCTCAGGTTAATCATCGCGATGGCCGGTCCGTGGCCGCGCTGCAGCAACGGCTCGATGACGAAAAGGCCGCAGCCGTTACCGCAGAGGAACACAGCGAAGCTGACACCGACGTCTTGCCTGCCGTCGGCCCGGGCCTACCCGCGCGACGTCGGCGCGCGGCACGACCGGCGCTGGTTCGCCCCTACGTGGCTGCAAGGAAAAAGACGGCGCCACCGAGGTCCCAGACGTTGCCGCCCGACGTGTTGCAACGCGTCCTGGACGGCCTCCGGAACCTACCCGACCGCGCCCCCCGACCCTCCTCGTCCGCTGCCGCGCCGGAGTGGCCCGATACCGACCCAGATACCCCGCAACCGCATGAGGAGTAGCCGCTATGAGCTCATCCGAGGTGTCCGTGCACGTCAGCACGGACCGCACCCTGCGCGTGAAGATCATCGACGCCTGCGGCATGACCTGCGTGTTCTGCCACAACGAAGGCACACCGGTGGTCGCCGACAACGTCGGCCGTCAGGTCGGCACCTTCGAAGGCACCGGCGGCACAGGACGTGTCTCCATTTACACCGCCACCAACGGCGCGCGGTTCCTGCCCGCACCGATCCTGCCGGACAACAGCTTCCGGGAGGCACTGGTCGCGCTCCACGATGCCTTGGGCCTGGATGAGCTCCACCTCACCGGCGGCGAACCGACCCTGCACGCCGGCCTGCCACATCTGGTGGCCCTGGCGCGTTCCGCCGGGTTCTCCGTGCGGATGACCTCCAACGGCGAGCGCGGCAGCGAAATCCTTCCGCATTGCGCCCAGGCAGGCCTGGAGCGCATCAACTTCTCGATCTTCGGGACCACACCCGAGGAGCTCGCCGCAGTCCAGCACAACCGCTACCGCAACGTCGAACCCGCAGCCCGGAAGCTCACGGCACTCACCGACTCAATCAACGCCGCACTCGCAGCGGGCATCGGCGTCAACGCCAACATCGTGGTTCCCGACGAAAGCCACATCGCCCGCGTGCACCGCCTCCTCGACGAGTACTCACCACGCCTGTCCGTCCGATTACTCAACTCACTCGACCACGGGGAAGCGTCGATCCGCGCGATCAAGACAGCACTCGAGCAACGCGGCGCTGTCCCGGAAGCGCGCTACCTGACAGCCGGCGTCTCCGGCGCACGAACGGCGTACCGACTACCAAGCGGCCGGCGGGTGTTCTTCAAACAGATCCGCCGGGTCCGGCTACCGACGACGTGCACAGGCTGCCCCTTCAACAACGACACCGACTGCCAGGAGGGCTTCTACGGCGTACGGCTCTACCGCGACCGCGCCGGCCTCTACCAGGTCGGCGTCTGCATCCAACGCATGGGCCTGTGCCGGCCCCTCGATGAGTTCCTGCGATCCGACCTGCCCGAAGAAATCCGTGCGCTTCGCGCCCGCGAGGCCGCCGAGCTCGACGCAGCAGATCGCTAGGCTCCACACCACCACACCGAAGGAGACACGCCAGTGCCGATCGAGCACGAAGCCAAGATTCTCGACATCGACCCGCAGGCAACCGCGGCACTCATCCTGGAGAAGGGCGGCACGCAGGTCAGCGACACGCGGCTCATGCGCCGCCACGTCTACGACATCACGCCAGGAAACCAGTCGAAGTGGATCCGGCTACGTGATACCGGCAGCGAGACAACGCTGTGCGTCAAGGAGATCCGTAGCGACGCCATCGACGGCACCTACGAGGTCGAGGTCACCGTAAGCGACTTCACCAGCACCAACGAACTGCTCGGCCTGCTCGGCTTCACGCCCAAGTCGTACCAGGAGAACCGCCGCACCAGCTTCGAACTCGACGGCGTACAGCTTGAGATCGACGAGTGGCCGCGGATCCCGCCATACTTGGAGATCGAGGCCAGCTCGGCAACCGACGTCGTCCGGACAGCCGGCCTCCTCGGCTACACCGAGGAGCAACTGACAAGCGAGAACACGACGAAGGTCTACGGGCGCTACGAGATTGAACTAAGCACGATTGAGGTACTGAAGTTCTAGCAGGATATGGCAGTGCCCGGATTTCTTCCTTCGGTCTGGTGCACGTCGCCGAACCGGAGGGTGACGTGGCCGGCGCGCGTGACCGTCACGCAGTACAGGTTCGTCTCGACCGTCGTCATCTTTCCCCTCCTGCGGAATCGCAGCGAAGCCGGGTGACCGTCTTGCGCGGGGCCTCGACCCAGTAGGTCCTGGCCGCCAGGCCTTCGTCCAGCAGCCGGCTGGTGTCGGCCAACGCCTCGCCGAGGTCGAAGACCGCATGCATGATCTCGGTGAACTGCCGGGACGCGGCGCGGTCCTCACCGGTGACCATCATCCTTCCCCGCTGCGACGCCGCACCTCGCCACCGCACCGAGCCGACCGGCTCCGACAACCACATCCGAGTCCCTGCGCGCTAACCTCACGCTCCGCGCACTGTGAACTATCGAGCGAACGGAACGCTCGGAAGTCGCGCTTGCTCCGTGCTAGACCGGTACAACGCGGCAGTCCAGTGACGAGCACTGTGCCGAGGCACAACATCTGCGCCGAAATTGATGATTCTGTGCAAATGTCAGGGCGGTTTGTCCCAAAAGAGATACGGGCCTGGTCGCTTGCCGGTCGCGAGCGCATCCTGACACTGTGATTACCGCATCGTTCGCACGTGCTCGTGCAACTCTTCCATGAGTACGCCCGCTGACCCCTGGGCAGAACTCGACGCCCTGTGGGGGAACACCCGCACATCGGCCGAAACCCCGTCCGCCCACCGGTTTGCGTTCTACGGCAGATGCTCAACCGAAGACCAACAGGACCCCGCAACCTCACGCAGCTGGCAGCTGCGGAACGCGTGCAGGTTCGTGGAACCCCTCGGCGGCGAAGTGGTCGAGGAGTACTTCGACATCGGCGAGTCCCGGTCCGTCCCCTGGCACCGCCGCCCAGAAGCCAAACGGCTGCTCGAGGCACTCAAAGGTGCCTCACGCCAGTGGACGGCGGTCGTCGTCGGCGAAGGCACCCGGTGCTGGTTTGGTAACCAGTTCTCCCTCACCGCACCCCGCCTTGCCGCCTACAACGTCGAACTCTGGATTCCCGAGCTCGGCGGCAGCTACCAACCCCGCAACCCCTCCCACACCATGATGATGAGCCTCCTCGGCGGCATCAGCGAATCCGAACGGCAACACGTCCAAGCCCGCGTCCGCGCCGCCATGGACGCCCAAGTCATCAACGAAGGCCGCCACGAAGGCGGACGAGCACCCTACGGCTACATCGTCATCGACGGCGGGCCCCACCCCCACCCACGCAAAGCCGCCGACGGCCTCCACCTCCGCATCCTCCACATCGATGACGAAGCAGCCGCCGTGGTGCGCCGAATCTACGCCGAGTACCTCCAAGGCTTCGGCGACCACACCATCGCAACCGGCCTCAACCACGACCACATACCCTGCCCCTCAGCTCGCCACCCCGAGCAAACCCACACCGTCGCGGCGACGCCTGGCTGGCCAGCACCATCCGCTCGATCCTGCAGAACCCGCGCTACACCGGCTACGCATTCTTCGGCCGCTGGACCAAAACCGAGGTCCTTCTCGACCCCGATGACCCCTCCGCCGGCCACACCACCCGCTTCCGCCGAGCGTCACCCGACCACGTGGTTCGATCCCGGATGCAAGCTCACCACCCGATCGTGACCGTTCAACAGTTCACCCAGGTCCAGCTGCTCCGGCACACGAAGACCCTCGCCGGCCGCAGCAAAACCGAACGCAGCGGACACCCCACCCGCCATGCATACCTGTTCCAAGGGCTCATCAGATGCCGCACCTGCAACCGCAAGATGCAAAGCTCCACAACCGGTCCACACCACTACTACCGCTGCGTACCCCGCGACTCGTTCACGCAGGTGACGCATCCGCATTCAATCTCGGTCAGGGAAGACAAAGTGCAGAGAGCTGTCACCACGTGGCTAGAAGAACTCAACATCACTGCGGCAGCAAATACTGTGGGATGTGACGACCTCGCGACGGCGGCGATCAACCGTGACGACGACAACCTAGCCAAGTCGTACCATGACTTGCAGCTCGTAGTCGTTTACGATCACCGCACATCCACCTTGACGATGTCCCTCCAGCCGCAGGAAGCAGCCGATCCACCGCATAACCGAATACAGCTGTGGACACCAAGACCGCGCCGACAAGCGGCTTCCCCGCACCCAGCCACCAGATGCTACATCGAACCTCGCTGACAGTCAGAATGTCAGGTGTTCGAGCCCCCCAGCTCCACAATGACCAAACACCGCCTGAAGGCGGTTGAGTACGCTGTCGACTCGGCAAGCTTCGGATGACACGTGCTTAGGACAAGGACGCGAAGTGCTCACCGTTGCGCGCGGTCTTGTCGTCACGCATCCGCGTCGGCCTCGCGGTTGAGCACGTCTGTTTCCCCAGCACGCTTCGCCGGTGATCTCCCGGCGCTGTGTGAGTTGCGACTACTGGCGCGGCCACATCGATTCATGCGATTTGGCGGGACTGAGTCAACCGCCAGTGGGTGAGGCGACCAGCAGTACGGCGCAACGGTCCTCGGCGCGTGCCGTGCAGTGTTCTGAGCGTGCCCGAGGTGACGCGTTACCCACCAGCTGCGGGCCGTCAGCCACTGGGAGGTCACAGCCGAGATACGAACTCTGGCACGTCGTAACAACCGCGCTGAAGATCGCGACTCTGCGCGGGACAGGAGAGGAAGTACTGATCGATGAGCCAGCCCAACCCGTACTCGTCACACCCCCAGCCGCAGCAACAAGGGCAGCCCAATTTGCCGCAACTGCATGCAAACGCTCACGTTGTACCGGGCGTTGGGGGAACTGTGCCCCACTCGGTCGCGACAGGTCTCGCGATGAAGCAGAGGCACCCGGTGGCGGCATGGCTGCTGTGGCCGACGATCACGCTGGGGATCTACCACCTGGTCTGGTACTACAAGATCCACAAGGAGATGGCCGAGTTCGATCGTCGCCGGGCTGTCCCGGTCGCGGGCCCCATGCTGGTGCTGTTGTTCCTCGGCTGGACCGTCGTCGCTCCGATGGTCAGTTACTACAACTGCGGCAACCGGATCCGCAACGCCCAGCGCGCCGCCGGCCTGCCAGCCACCTGCTCGCCCGCGGCCGGCATGCTGCTCATGTTGGTCTGCGGCGTCGGCATCCTCTACTACCAGGTTGAGCTGAACAAGGTCGTCGCTGCCTACGGGGCGCCCGCGGGACAGCAGATCCAGCTTCGCGTCTGACACCCGCGGTGACAGGACGTGTAGCCCACTGACCTGTCTGATCGGATCTCGGCTCAAAGTGCGTGGCTACGCGGGCTCGACCCGCCGATGCCGCCCGCCGTCACCCCGATGCCGCTCGAGGCCACGTAGTACAGCAGCGGTCGGGTGTGAGATTAGGCAAGGAACGTGACGATTCAAGGAGATCGGTGTGGCCTCTGACGCGCTCGAAGGACCAGTCCCGGAATCGAGCGGACGGGGCCAGGCGGTCCTCGACCTGCTGGACAAGGCCATCGGCCTGCAGGCACCGCTGGTCCGCAAGAACATCGCCCGGGCCCGCCAGCGCAACCCGGAAGCGACACCGGCGGAGATCGTCCGCACCCTGGAGCGGATGTACGTCAGCGCCTTGGCGGCGGCGCACACCGGATGTACCTCACCTCCGAACCTGAGAACACCGCAGCTCACACAGCATGGGCCCAGCAGGGGTTCGTCGACATCCAAAATGATCTGACGATCGACGGCGTCTCGGTCATCTCTAACTTCAAGGGTCCCGGGAAACACCGCGCTGTCTACGAACTAAGGCTGTGAACTCCGCTAGCGCAACGATCCCGCCGATCCGGCCCCCGGTCGACCCCCAGGCCTGACTGCGCGACGCCGTGCGTTCATGAGGTAAGGCAGCTTTCAGTCCTGTGCGCACGTAGCCATCGAGGCAGCGATGTGCGCCAGTGTGCACGACCACAACCCCGTCATTCCGTGATGGTCTTTCCTCGCCTTGGCCAACGGGCACGGGGACACCGGATGACGCGGCACCGAGACGACCCGGGGCGCGTCAATCCACAATGGACAGACGCGCCCCGGCTTTGCTCGTTTTGGAGTATCCCGGTCCTGCGGTGTTGGGTCAGGAAGCGGTTTCGTCGAGACGTTGGTTGCGGGGCACGATGGCAGCGACGGCTTCGGCGGTCTTACTGGCGAGTTCCGGCAGGATGTGCGCGTAGGTGTCAGCGGTGATCGTGATGGTGGAGTGGCCGAGGAGTTCCTGTACCTCTTTCAGGCTTGCTCCGGCGGCGAGCATGAGAGTGGCGGCGCCGTGGCGCAGGTCGTGCAGGCGTACGGGCGGAAGCTCAGCGGCGTCGGCGATGGCGTGGAAGGCGTCGGTGAGCCTGGCCGGGTGCAGCGGCCTGCCGTCGCTCTCGGTGCACACCAGCTCGTGCTCGACCCACTCGGCGCCGGCCGCCGCACGCAGTTCTTTTTGGTGCGTCTTCTGCCGCCGCAGCACCAGGGTGGTGGCCTCGTCGAATGTGATGACGCGGCCGGAGGCTTCGCTTTTAGGTTCGCCGAACTCAGTCTTCCATCCCAGCTGGACGATCGCGGTGGAGATGGTGATCGTCCGGTTGAACAGGTCGATGTTCCACCACGGCAGGCCGCACGCTTCACCGCGCCGCAAACCCCGGTAGGCGATGATGTGGAACAGCGGATAGTAGGGGTGGCCCTCAGCCTGGTCGAGGAACCGGCCGATCTGCTCGGGTGTCCACACCATGACCCGCGAGGGCTTCTCCCCGGTGCGCTGCCAGCGCTCGGCTCGGCCCGGTGTCCACAGCAGAGCTTTCGGGCGGCGCCCGGAGGGCAGCTCGACGTAGGAGGCGGGGTTGTAGGTGATCTTCTGGGCGCGGATGGCGGCCTTGAGCGCGGCGCGCAGGGTGGCACGGTAGCGCTGCATAGTGGCCGCGTTTATGACTCGGAGACCGTGCACGCTCTTGCGGACGTCGGGATCGTCGCTCTCCTTGGCGGCGGTGATGGTGTCGTTGCGTTCGGCCATCGCGTCGAACATGCCGGCGATGTGATCGACGGTGAGCGCGTCGAGTCGGTAGTGGCCCAGGTGCGGGATCAGCCAGTTGGTGATGTGGAACTGGTAGCCGATCCGGGTTCCTTCCCGGATCTTCTTGCGCGAGGCGATCCAGCTGGTCAGCCATTCGCCGACCGTCGGAATGTCGCCGAGGCTCGCGTTGCCCTGGTCGAGTTGCTTGGCGACCGTCTCGGGAGCGGGCATCGGTTCGCCGGTGCGCAGTCGGTTCTCGATGAGGTCGCCGATCGTGGCGAGTGCGGTGTCGCCACGTCGTTCACCGAGCGCGACGAGAGCGGCGATCTTGTCCAGCTGGTCCAGCGCATCGGTTTGCGACGCGAATCCGTGCCGCCTGCGCGTACGGCGGGTCCGGTCGTGGTTCTTGGGAAGTTCGACTTGAAACGACCAGGTTCCGTGGTTGGAACTCCACATGCCGTTGGCGCGCTTGAGCTTCGGGCATTGTGTGCCGAGTTGCTTCTTGGTACCGGGTTGAGTGCACGTACAGCGTTTAAATGTGCTGCCTTTGGACGTCATCGCGGATTTTCCTTTCCCGCAATCCGTGGGTGTCGTGTTCGGACACGGGCCATGGACGCTCCGTTTCGCACAGAGGGGAAGCGTCAGGCATGAGGCTCTTTGTCCAGCCCGAGCAGCTCGATCACCCGTACGACGGGAATGCAGTAGCTACGGCCGACGCGAACCGCCGGCACCGGGAAGGTTCCAGTGCGGGCGAGTTTGTAGGCGGTGGTGCGGCCGATGCCGAGCATGCGGGCGGCCGTCATCAGGTCAATCGTCACGCCGAGTGTCGCGAGTTTCTCGCGCGACCACGCCGGCGGCGGCGCGGCCGTGGCTGTCGAGTCAGCTGTAGCAGGGCAGGGTCGGTCGAGGTCATGCACAGCAACCTCCTCGCGGTCAGGCGATGGCACGGTTTGGTGGTGGGCGCGGAGATCTCGTATGTGGGCGGAGCCTGCGATCAGCGCCCATCTGGCGCCGTCGGGGTCGCGGGCGCCGGAACGGCGCTCAGCGGTGCTGTCAGGTACCCGCGCGGCGCCCCGGTTGGCTGGCGGTGGTTCGCGGGGCCGGGGCGAGCAGGCGGTGCGGAACCTGCCGCACGCTGGTCGCGGGATCTTGGGCGGCCCAGAACAACGCCGGGGTGACCAGGGCGCGGTGTGCGGGCTGGTCGGAGAGCACCCATTGCTCGACGGGACGGAAGGCTCCGTTCTCGTCGCGGGTTCCGGTGGCCTGGTAGCCGGTGTACTTGATGGTGGTCAGGATCGCCGCGATTGCGGCTGGTGGCCACGAGGTGTGGGTCCCGGGCGGTGGGTAGCGGTCGTGGTCGGCATCGAGGCGGGCGGTGATGTGCTCGACCGACAGGCCGGTCACCGCGCGCCAGTAGAAGATGGCCTGCACCACCGGGGCGCGGAGCGGGTCCGGGGTGAGGCGGGTGCGAGGTGTGCCGCGGCGGCTGCGTGCTCCGGCCACGGTCATCGTGGTGTAGCCATAGGGCGGATGGTGGATGTTCCAGCCCGCACGGATCAGGACGGCGATCGCCTCGGCTGAGCGCCGTGTCACCGGATGCTGGACGAGCTGAACCTGCAGGGGCGCTTGGTTGGGAACAGTTCGGTTCGGTGGCTGTCGGTGCCGGACGCGGCGGCTGACCGCATGGACCCAGCGGCGCACCTGCGTCGTGAAGTGGCGGGCTCTGCTGTACGTGGGCATGACGAAGAGGCCCCTTCAACAAATCGGGCAGAGGAAGGTGGGCAGCGGGTGGGTGTGGCGCTCCGGGGCGGGGCGCCAGGGGGTGTCCTCACACCCCGGAGCGCCACAGGTTCAGCAGGGCGCGCGGGTTCCGCCGCGCCGATCGCGCGCGACGGTCGAGGTCCGGGCGGTCCCGGAGGGGCGGGTCGAGCCGCGATGCGCGGGTGCTGGTCGGTTCGTGCGGGCCGTCTTGTTCGGCGTGGTGCTGTCCGGCGGGTGGCGGAGTGGACGGTGCAGGTGGGTCAGGTCGTCGAGCAGGAGGCGTAGTGCGTGCGCGGCTTGCTGGGGCATGACCCCGTTGCCCAACGCGCGCAGTTGCGCGGTGCGCGGCAGGTCGAGATGGTCGGCGGTGGCCCAGCCTGGGGGCAAGCCCATGAGCCACTCCACGAACGGCGGCGCGAGCACGGGACGGCCGTGCCGGCCGGGCTGGGTCGGGTACGGGGCGGGGCGGCCGGTGATGAGCTCCCAACGGTGCACGGCCGCGGCGTACTCACCCCAGTCCACCGGCGCCGGTTCACCGCGTGCGGCGCGGCGGGCGCGAGGTGCGCGGGCGGTTGCCACGATCACTTACCTCCTTGTTCGCGCTGGTCGTCGGCGCGGGCGTGGTGACGGCGATGACGACCGAGGGCAGCATCAGGTCGCCCTTCGACCCGCGCTGCGCGGGGCAGCCCTTGGTCCCGTCGGTCGCCCGCGGGGTCGGCAGGAGCCGTAGAGCGTCCAAGAGACAGACCTCCTTGTCGTGACGCGGCGGAGATTCCGTTGGAAGAACCGTCGTGCGCGGTCGGTGTCGGCAGCAGCACCCCACGCACCCGGGGACAGACAGCTACGAATCCCCTGAGTTTGTGGTGCCGTGCACCACGTTCCGTCCGTCGGTGATGACGGCGTGTTGAGCGCGCGTGCGCGGTCGGGAAGAGACGGTCCGCCGTCGTGCGTGTCATGGGTGCTGTTCTTCGGGTCCGGGGCCGTCGGGGTCGGCAGCAGCCGCACCGAGTCGGTCAGCGCCACGCACCCCGCTGGGATCGGACGGCCCGGATTGCGCCCGGCCTCGATCGCCGCCAGCCGCGAGTCCGCCGCTGTCGGAGTCGGCGAGAACTGCGCCGGCCGGACTATCGAGTCGACCGCGTCGTTGAGGTTCACCTGATGCCCGCCCGCTCGCCTGCGTGCGGGATCGGCCGGGCCGCGTGGCTCGCCGTCGCGGGCCTGCGGGGTCGGCATCATCCGCATCCCGTCCCGACTGGGGGACGGCACACAGGAACACGCGCTCCCGCCGGTGGGCGGCGCCGATGTCGGCGGCTCGTAGGCAACGCCAGACCGCGTCATACCCCGCTTCGGCCAGCCCTGCGAGTACACGATCGAGGCCGCCGTTGCGCCAGCGGAGGGCGGCGACGTTCTCCACGACGACGAGGCGGGGTCCCAGGACGCGAATGGCGTCCAGGATGCTGCTCCACAGTCCACTGCGAGCGCCTTTCTCGATACCCGCGCGCCGACCGGCCGCGGAAATGTCCTGACACGGAAAGCCCGCTGTGAGCACCTCGACGGGCGCGACGGAGGCGAAGTCGACAGCGCGCAGATCGCCGAGGTTCGCCACTCCTGGCAGACGTGCCGCGAGGATCGCGGCGGCGTGCGGATCGACTTCGCAGTACCAGGCGATCCGGCCACCGAGCACGGCCGCGACCCCGAGGTCCAGACCGGCCAGCCCGGTGCACAGCGACCCGATCACCGGGCCCTCGGTCGCGACGAACCGCAGCTCGCGTGCAGCCGAGGCCCCATCCGTTCGGGAGGTGTCCTGCCTAGTGGGCATGGTGTGCCTCCCGCTCCGGGACTCGCCGGTCCGAGTCGTTGGTCGGCGGTGGGCAGCGGTGGCGCGTGACGGCGCGCCGGGCGGCGCCGGGACGCCGATAGCGGGCGTCCCAGCCGCAGTCCCGGCAGTGCACGAGGGTGCTCACGCCTGCCACCGCCCGCTACCCTCGGCCCCGCCTCCTGAAGCGACGTGACCGTCGCTCGGCGACGGCGGGAGCGAGGTGCCGCGGGGCACCAGGGGCTTGGACAGGACGACGACGTCCTCGTGCGAAATCAGATGCAGCGGCAAGCCCTGCTTGCGCTGTTTGCGGATGAAGTCGCGCTGGAAGAAGCTGCCGCGGGCGACCAGTTCGCGATCGGCGACCCGGGCCAGCAGCGCCACGCACCGCTCAACCGGCACCAGCCCTGCGACCTGGCCACAGGCGATGATCTGCGAGGGCAGGTCGATCAGTTCCGAGTGCTCGCGCCACGGGCGCACGGTGATCGCGACGTGCCCACCCGGGCGCAGGATCGCCGCGCAGCCGGTCAGGAGGCGGGTGAACCCCGCCAGCAACCGGTGGTGGCCGACATTGGCCAAATTGCCCCGATCCAGCGCGCTGCCATAGCGGTGGTGGTACTTGTGCACCTTCCCGTCCGGCGAGTCGGTGGCGGCGGTGACGACCTGCCCGTGCGTCGAGGGCCCGTACGGCGGTGAGGTGACCACCAGCGCGACCTGTCCCCGGTACTTCTCGGGCAGCAGGAACGGCAGCTGGCGGGCGTCGCCGTGCACGACCTCCGCCTCATGGTCGTGACCGCGTTGCCGGGCCAGGTCCAGGTTCGCCCGGGCCACCGTGACCCAGTGCGGCTCATACTCCACGCCAACCGCGCGGCGCCCGGCGTCGATCGCTTCCACCAGGGTGGTGCCGGAGCCGGCCATCGGGTCGAACACCAGCTCCCCGGGGCGGGTGTACGCGCGGATGGCGTGCGCGGCCACGGCCGGGAGCATCTTCGCCGGGTGCGCGGTCGACTCGGGCACGTAGCGGCCTTTGCGCTGCGCGGCCGGGGAGGTCTGCGCGGTCGCCCACACCGACAACGGCAGCTCGCCGGCATCGGCCACACCGGTCGCGGTGTCCGGGCCCGCCGGGTCGTGTCCGGTCGGGGTGTTCGGCTGCGCCGAGCTGGTGTCGCTGGTGGTGTCGAGGGCGTCGATGAACGCACGTGAGATCGGCACCGTCGGGTCGTCACATCCCTGGGCGGTCGAGGGAGTCGCGCCGGTGGTGTTCGGTACGGAGGGACGCAGGTCAGTCATCAGCGTGGTGCCTTTCGCAGGGGTGGGAGCGGCCGGTGAAGGCGCGAGCGGGCGCCGTGAGGACGGGGTCACTGGCCACCTCCGGCGCCCGGCGCGTCGCTGTGCGCGGCGGTCGCCGGACCGGTCCCGGAGGGCGGCGCGCTGGGGTCGGCCGGTTGCGCGAACGCGAGGACATCGCCGTGCGCGCGCAGGTGCGGGGCGGGCAGTCCGCGCACCGTCGCGCGGTGGCGGGCCCGGTCATACTCGGCGGCCACCGCTGCGCTCGGCGCGGCGCGCAATCGCCCCTTCGTCACGGGGGTGTGCAGCGTGACGACGTGCTGCAGGTAGAGCAGATCGGCGTGCTGGCAGGCGGCCACGATCGCCCCGGTCGGGTCGACCAACCCTCCCTGGCTCCAGTCACTGTGCGTATACACCGCGAGGATGCCGCCGTGGCGGAGCCGGTTCGCCGCCAGCAGCACGAGCCGGTCCAACGACACCGACTCGGCGGCGCGGGCGGGCAGGGAGACGAGCACCAGATCCGCGCCCTCGCCGGGCGCCGAGTCCGGCACCTCCGCGCCGTTGAGGGCACCGGTGCGAGCCGGGAGCGACGGCGCCCCGGCCAGCGCCGCGGACCGGTCGCTCGCGTCGGTGACGAGGTCGGCCCAGAACGGTCGTGACGACGCGGCGGAGCCGTCGGCGCAGGCGTCAAAGGTGTAGGTGTCGGCGGTGCGATCGAGTGCGCGCACCGCCGCCCGTGCCGCCGCCACGGACTCGGCACCGGTCGCCGTGGCGCCGTCGACGTCCGGGGTTGTGACTGTGCTCGGCGCGGGGCCGAGGTCGATCAGAACGACGTGCGCGCCCGGGTCGGTGAACGCCGTCGTGATGGCCTCCACGATCGGTACCGGCCATGGCGCGTGGGCGTCGATCGGGTCGGGTCCGCACGTCCACACCGTCGCCGGAGTCGGCACCGTCGACGAGGGCGTCGGGCGCCGCCGCGCCGGGGCCGGCGTGCCGTCAGGACGCGAGGTCGCACGGGTCCCGCCGGCGGCTGCCGTGGTGGTGCGAGTGCGGGCTCCGGGGTAGGGGGCGCGGTCGCCGCCGCGCCGGGTGCGCGGCGGGCGAGTCGAGTCTGTCCGGCGACCAGGACGGCCGTCCGGGGACTGCGCGCGCTGGGTCATGAGAAGCCTCCTGAAGCGTGTGCCACCGGTGTGTGCCCGGCGGTAGATGCGGTCACCGGCTAACTCCGGAAAAACGGCCTTTTGGAGACACTCACTCCCGGAAAAATTCAAGAAACTCGACATCCAAGGCAACGAACTACAGTTGTTCCTGGTCAGGATGAGTAAGAACCCCGGGAAATGGCCTCTCCCCTATCCTCTAGGGCCCCACGAGTGCCAGTTCAAGAAATTCTCTCGGTGACCTGGCGCGCGCATCACCGCATCCTGTCGATAACGAAATTCTTGTGAGGCGCCACACTCAAGCAACAGGCACTCCCCAGCGTGTCATCGCAGCTCAACGCTACTGAATCGGGCGCCTCAAGCGCCGCGAACGCGTCTCGTGGACCGTGCTCGCGAACTGCACGAATGGCACTCATCGCCGCATCCGAGGCGCCCTTTGAGGCGCTTGTGATGCGGTTTCGAGGCGCTTGTGAGCCGGTTTTGAGGCGCCCCGACTGGCTCTCTGGTGGCCGCACTGATTCCGTTTTTGTCAGGAGTGGTCGACATGGCTCTGTCGTTACCGGAAACCGATCCCAGGTCCGGCGTTTTCTCTCTGCGCCGCAGCGACGACTACGCCCGGGATGGCGGGGTGTTCGACTCCGCCGCCACGACCTTCCGCTGGCTGGTGACCGGCCCGCATCCTGTGTGCGTGGACGGTGCCGCCATCCTCGGGCTGCCCCCGCGCCCGGTGGCGCTGGACGAGCTCGGGGCGCTGCTGCTGACCGAGGACTGCGCCCAGGCGACTCGCGACGCGGCGTGGACCTATCTGATCACCAGGGCACGCGCGGAGGGCGGCACCTGGACCATGGCGTGCGTCGGCTTGGCGATGCCGGTGCTGCTGCCGGTCGCCGCGCAGCTGACCAACCGGTTCCGCGGTGACAAGCACGACATCCACGCCGCCGTGCTGACCGGGTTCCTCGACGGGCTCCGCGAGACCGCGCTGGACCGGCCGGCGATCCTCGTGCGCCTGCGGTGGGCGGCCTACCGCGCCGGCTACGCCGCGCTGCGCGAGGCCCTCGACGCCGCGCCGCCGACCGACGACATCGGTGTCCGCGCCACGCCACCACACCGCCCGGGCGGACACCCCGACCTTGTGCTCGTGACCGCCGTACGCGCGGGCGTCATCACGACCGACGACGCCGCGCTGATCTCGGCCACCCGCTTCGGGGAACTGTCGCTGACCGAGGCCGCACGCGCGCGCGGCCAGTCGTACAAGACCGCGCAGCAGGCCCGCCACCGCGCCGAGCAGCGCCTGGCCCGCTACCTCGCCGAGCCGGTTGACTCCCGCGCCGACGACGGCGCCACACCGGCACCGGGCACCAGCGGTCGCGCACACCCCAGCGACGCCCGGCACCCGGCGCTGCGGCTCTCCCCGACCCACCGACAGCGGCTACGCAACGTGACACGCGTGAGTCCGGAACTGGCGAAGAAATTCGTGCGCCCGCTGTCTCCGAACGACCCGAAATCCGGAGTTAGCGCACGCGGGACCCGGCTGCCCGCACTCCCGCGCCGCCGCTCGGCGCTCACTCAGGAGGCGCCCTCATGCGACTGACTCCCGTTCGCCACCGCCATCGCCCGCACCCGACGACCCCACGCCGCAGGGCCCCGCGCCGTCCCGGTTCCCTGGCCCCTGCCCCGCGAGTGCGACAAGCACCTGCCCGCTCCGCGGCCGCACGCACTCGCACCGGGAATCGCTGCGCGGGCACGCCCGGCACGCCGCTCCCGCCGGCACCGGCCCGGCCACGGCGAGGTGCGCACCGCCGCCGTGTCGCCCTGCTCCTCGGGTGGCTGGTCGCGGCCAGTGTGCTGCTGACGTCCTCGGCCGCGCGAGCGGACACCGTCCAGGTCGTCGCGCTCGCCCAGACCGTCGATCAGGTCCTCGACAACATCCGCACCTGGATCCTGGGGCTCCTCGCCGGCATCGCCCTCGTGCTGTTCACCGTCGCCGGCCTGCGCTACCTGCTGGCCTCCGGCGACCCCGGCGAAATCGAGAAAGCCAAAAGCGCTTTCAAAGCCGGATGCATCGGTTTCGCGCTCGCCGCGCTCGCCCCGCTCGTGGTCGAGATCCTCAAGGGCATCGTGGGCGGGGTGTGAGCGATGACCACCGCCGGCACCACACCCGCAGCCCGTCCACGCTGCCCGCTCCGCCCGCACCGGCACCGACCCGCGGTGCCGATCGTGCGTCCCGCCCGAGCCACCGATTTCGCCCCTGCCCGCGACGGGGCGGGCACTGAGGCTGGGCGCCACGAGCGGCCCACGTTCAGTCCGCCGACAGCACCTGTCCGGCGCCGTCGCGGCCGGGGGCGCTGGATGCCGCAGCGGCGGTGGGCACGCGCGCTCGCAGTCCTGGTGCCGCTGCTGGCGGCCGTCGCCGGCATCGCGCTGACTGCCTCGGCCGCGCCCGGCCCCACACCGGGGGCCGTGGCAGCGGCTGCACCGGTGGCCCCCGCGCAGCCGCCGGTACTGCCCCTTCCGCCGCAGCCCAGCTGTGGTCCGGGCTCGGTCGAACCCGCGTGCATGCTGCCCACCGGCACTCAGGCGCCTCCGCCCACGGGGTTGCCGAGCACCCCGATCGTGATACCGCCGTCGTCGCAGCCGCCGATGTCGTGTTTCCCGGGTGCGCTGATGCCCGAGTGCGGAGCGCTCGGCGGCAGCACTACGGCACCCCCGTCCTGCGACGGGCCGAACTGCATTCCGCAGCCGACCCCGATCGACCCGAACGCGCCCGGCCAACCCCAGGCACCGGGCTCGGACACCGGAGACACGACCGACGACTGCGGGATCACCGACCCGGTCGCGTGTGTCACCGAGGGCATCGACAGCTTTTTCCGGGGCGTGGTCACCGACGCGCTCAACCCGCTGCTGGACTTGCTGGGCCAGACCCTGCTGACCACTCCGGAACCGAGCTCGCTGCCCAGTATCGGGCAGCTGTGGACCGAATCGTGGCAGATCCTGCTCACGGTCTACGTGATCATCGTCCTGGTCGCCGGAATGATCGTCATGGGCTACGAAACCCTGCAGACCCGCTACACGATCAAGGAAATCGGGCCCCGGGTCGTGCTCGGGTTCCTCGCCGGAACCCTGTCGCTGTTCATCGCGACCAAAGCGATCCAGTTCGCCAATGCCCTCGCCGGGGCGGTGATGGGCTCCGGGATCAGCCCGCAAAACGCGGGCAAAGCGCTGACCGACATGGTGATGGGCAACCTCGGTGGCGGGGTGTGGCTGATCTTCATCGGCCTCGCTCTCGTGGTGATGATCATCATCCTGCTGATCACATTCATCGTGCGGCTGATGGTGACGATCCTGCTGATCGCCGCCGCGCCGATCGCGCTGATGTGCCACGCCCTGCCCCACACCGACGGCATCGCCCAAGCGTGGTGGAAAGCCTTCGGCGGAGTGCTGGCCATCCAGATCGGCCAGTCGCTCACGATGGTCGCGGCGCTGCGGATCTTCTTCGCCCCCGGCGGCTTCACCGTGTTCGGCCCGACCCTCAACGGCGTGATCAACCTGCTGCTGTGCCTCGCGCTGATGTTGGTCCTGATCAAGATTCCGCTCTGGTGCCTGCGCCCGATCACCGGTGGGCGCTCGATGCTCGGCTCGCTGGTGCGCGGCGCGATCGCTTACAAGACCATGGGCCTGCTCGGCCGCGGCTCCTCCCTGTTCAAGGGCAAGGGCGGTAAGGGTTCGGGACATGGCAGGCCGGGCGGGGGCCTGCCACCGGACCCGCCCGCCACGCGCTCGGGCCAGTTCATGCTCCCCATGCGCGTACGTCGGGTGCGCCCCGGACCGCCCCGGTCACCACGCCTGGGCGAGCTGCCGCCTACCGATCGGCTCGCGAACCGGCTGCCCGGGCCCGGGCAGATGTCGCTGTTCACCACCAGCGGCACCGGGGACACGAGCGAGGTCGCGGTGAACCCGCGTGCGCTGCCGCCGGACCCGCTGCCCGGGGCGCTGCCCCGTGAGCAGCTCGGGCTGCCGATCACCACCCGGCGCGACCCCGATCGGGTAGGGCGCCGCTCGCTGGCCGACGAGCTCGCCGAACGCCAACCCGGGATGCCGCCACCGGTAGCCCAGCCCGGGCTGCTGACCCCGGACGGGCGGATCAACCGCAACGCGCGCCCGCTCAGGCACCTGCCCCGCGCGCTGATCGCGCCCGGAACCGGGATGCTGCCGCTGCACCTGCGTCCCGCACCGCCGGGCACGCCTCGGCAGACGCTGGCCGACGACCTCGCCAACCCCGACCCGGCCGGCCCGCCGCAGCAGACCGGGCCCGGGCTGATCACCCCCTCGGGCCAGATCAACCGTGCCGCCCGCGCACCGCGGCGCCCCGCACGCGACGCCTACACCGGCAACCGAGCGCGGGCCTCGGGCCAGTACCCGCTGCCCCTCGAGGTGCCACGCCAACCCCCACCCCAGCCGCCTGCACCGGCCAGCGGTGCCGACACCCCGGCGCCGCCTCGACGGCGAGCCGGTACGCAACTGCCCCTGCCTCTGGACCTGCCCGGTCGCCGGGGCCCGACGAAGAAGTGAGGCCAGTTCGCCATGACTTCTCCCGTGCGTGTACCCGCCGACGTCGACCGCCCCGACCGGGTACTCGGACCGCTGACCGCCCGCCAACTCGCGATACTCGGCGCCGCCGGCCTGCTGCTCTACGGGCTCTATGCGCTCACCCGCGCCGTGGTGCCGCTGCCGGTGTTCCTCATCGTCGCCACCCCGCCCGGAGTCGCGGTCACCGTGCTGGCCCTCGGGCAGCGTGACGGGCTGCCCCTGGACCTCCTCGCGCTCGCCGCTGTGCGTCAGCACTTGTCGCCTCGGCATCGGGTCGCCGCTCCCGAGGGTGTGCGCGCGGCCCCGGCGTGGCTGACGGCCCAGCAGGCCGACACCCACGCTTGGGGGCGTAGGCGGTGCCAGGCCTCGGCGGAGCCGGTGTCCCCGGCGCCGCTGGAACTGCCGGCCAGCGGTGTCGCCGACACCGGCGCGCAGGCCGGGATCGTCGACCTCGGCACCGATGGGCTCGCGGTCATCGCCGTGTGCTCAACGGTCAACTTCTCGCTGCGCACGCCCGGAGAACAGGAGGCGCTTGTCGCGTCCTTCGCGCGCTACCTGCACAGCTTGACCGCGCCGGTGCAGATCCTGGTGCGAGCCGAGCGGCTCGATCTCGCGCCGCAGATTGCCGAACTGCGGGCGCGTGCCGGCGGGCTGCCGCACCCCGCTTTGGAGGCTGCCGCGCGCGACCACGCGGATTACCTCGCCGAGCTCACCGCGCACGCGGATCTGTTGCGCCGCCAGGTGCTGCTCGTCTTGCGCGAACCCCTGGGCAGCGGCCCAGCTCCCACCGCGTCGAGCGTGTTGCCGCGGCGGCGGCGCCACCGCGGCGGCGGTGAGCTGTCGGTGGATGACGGGGTGCGGCAGGCGGCCGAGCAACGGCTGGTGCGGCGCTTGGGCGAGGCCATCGAACTGCTGATTCCCGCCGGGATCGTGGCAACGCCGCTCGACGCCGCCGCCGCAACCGGGGTGCTGGCGGCGGCGTGCAACCCCGACACCTTTCTGCCGCCGTCGGCCGGACGGGCCGGCGCCGACGAGGTCGTCACCGCCACCACCACCTTCACCGACCTCTACGGCGCCGACTACCGCGACGACGATGCCGACCTCGCCACGGCATCGCGCCCGGTCCCGCCGGCGCACACGCCCGCCGCGCAGCCATCCCCTCGCCGGGCTCCGGCGACGCACTCCTCCCGTCCGCCGGCTCGCGGCCCCGAGCCCACGCACCTCGAGCCCGCACGCCCCCAGCCGGCCCGTCCCGGGCGCGCGCAGGCCTCGGGCCCGTGGCTGTCCGAGGACGAGGACTGGGACTACGACGACGAGATCGAAAGCAGGTAGACCTCGATGGCACGCACCAGAAACCACCACGCAGCGTCCCGGTCCGGGTCGGCGGGAGCGTTCACCCCGGACGCGTTGTCGGTCTCCGCCCGGCACCTGGAGGTCGGCAACGAGTTCGTCGCGTCCTTCGGCGTCACCGGCTACCCGCAAGAGGTCTACCCCGGTTGGCTCGCGCCCCTGCTGACCTACCCCGCCCGCCTGGACGTCTCGGTCCACGTCCAGCCCGTCGATCCGGCGACAGCAGCCAGCGGCCTGCGCAAGCAACGCGCCAAACTCGAATCGTCGCGGCGGCACAACGCCCGCCACGACCGGCTCGACGACCCGGACCTCGACGCCGCCGCCGAGGACGCCGCCGACCTCTCCCGACGCATCGCCCGCGGCGACGGGAAACTCTTCAAATTCGGCCTCTACCTCACCGTCCACGCCCCCGACGAAGATGCGCTCGCCGAGGAAGTCTCCGCGCTGCGGTCACTGTGCGCGTCGCTGCTGCTGGACGCCAAACCCGCGACCTACCGGGCACTGCAAGGCTGGGTGAGCACCCTGCCACTCGGACTCGACCCGCTCGGTCTGAAAAGGACGTTCGACACCGCCGCAGTGTCGGCCGCGTATCCCTTCACCTCACCGGATCTGCCCCCGACCGACCCGACCACCTCGACGCCCGCCGGGGTCCTCTACGGCTACAACGTCGGCTCCTCAGGGCTGGTGCACTGGGACCGGTTCGCCTGCGACAACTACAACTCCGTCGTCCTCGGCCGCTCCGGCGCGGGCAAGTCCTACTTCGTCAAGCTCGAGACCCTGCGCAGCCTCTACCGCACCCTCGGCGACACCGACAGCGACTGGACCGCTGGCGGGGTACAGGCGTTCGTCGTCGACCCCGAAGACGAGTACGCCCGCCTGGCCTCCCAGGTCGGCGGCACCTACGTCCACCTCGGCGCGAACGGGATCCGGCTCAACCCGTTCGACCTGCCCGTGCACACCGACGCCCGCGGACGCCGCACCGCCCCGCGCGACGCCCTCAAACGGCGCAGCCTGTTCCTGCACACCGTCCTGGCCGTCCTCTTCGGCGCCGAGGTCACCGCCGCCGAGCGAGCCGTGCTCGACACCGCGATCACCACGACCTACCACCGCGCGGGCATCACCGACGACGCCCGGACCTGGACCCGCCCGGCACCACTGCTGCGCGACCTGCGCGACGTCCTCGCCGCCTCCGGTGACGGCGGCGACGCGGTGGCCGCCGATCTTTCGGCGAGGTTGCATCCCTTCGTCGACGGGTCGTTCGCCGATCTCTTCGACGGGCCCACCACCGCCACCCCCGACGGGCACCTCGTCGTGTTCTCCCTGCGCGATCTCCCCGACGAGCTGCGCGCGATCGGCACCCTGCTCGTACTCGACGCCGTATGGCGCCGCGTCTCCAACCCCGCGGCCCGGCGGCCCCGGCTGGTCGTGGTCGACGAGGCGTGGCTATTGATGCAACAGCCCGAAGGCGCAAGGTTCCTGTTCCGCATGGCCAAGGCCGCCCGCAAACACTGGTGCGGCCTCACGGTCGCGACCCAGGACACCGCCGACGTGCTCAGCAGCGACCTGGGCAAAGCCATCGTGAGCAACGCCGCCACCCAGGTGCTGCTCCGCCAAGCGCCGCAAGCCATCGACGAGATCGCCGAAACCTTCGACCTCTCCGCCGGAGAACGCCAGTTCCTGCTCACGGCCGACCGCGGCCAAGGCCTGCTGTCCTCAGGAACCCAGCGCGTCGCGTTCCAATCGCTGGCCTCGCCCACGGAGCATTTCCTCGTCACCACCGACCCCGCCGAACTCGCGCGGCTCGCCGAAGAAGACCCACACGCCATCGACAGCGGCCTCGCCGACGCCTACGTCGACCTTGGGCCCGCCCCCTCCGGCGCCCCCGAGCCCGCTGCCATGCACGCCGCCACGGGTGCCGACGACGAGCTCGACAACGACACGTTCGGCGACGCCGGACAGGTCGACCTCGACCCCGCGTGACCCGTCCGCGCCGCTGTCACCTTTTCCTTGTCCCGCGCCCGTTTCCTGGAAGGGAGTTCCGTGATGCCTGTGCACGCCGCGGCACCGCCGACGGCACAGAACTGGGTAGGCGACTATCTGCGCGACCCCGGCGCCAGCACCGCGTACCTGCTCGCCGACCTGCGCGCCTGGACGCTGATATGGGGACCGGTTCTCATCCCGGCCCTCGCCGTGGCCGTGGCCGGTGGTGTGGCGGCGCGGCGTTGGTGGCGCGCGCGCCGCCACGCTGCGCTGCTGGCCGATGCTCGCCGGATCACCGTGCTCGCCCCGCCCACCGTGGATCCCGCCGGCGGTGCCGCGCTCTGGTCCAACCTCGTCGGCCTCCTGCGCCCCCGGTTGCGGCGATGGTGGGCCGGCCAGCCGCATCTGGCGATGGAGTACGTGTTCGGCGAGCACGGCGTCACCGTGCAGTTCTGGGTCCCCGGCGTCATCCCGCCCTCGCTGGTGGAACGGGCGATCGAAGCTGCCTGGCCCGGCTCCCACACCCGCACCAGCCCCGCCGGCTCCCCCTTCCCCGACCGGGAGACCGGGCACCGGCGGATCACCGTCGGCGGGCAGCTGCGCCTCGCCCGCCCCGAGGCGCTGCCGATCCGCACGAGCTTCGACGCCGACCCGATCCGAGGTCTCCTGGGCGCCCCGGTCGGGCTCGGCCGGGACGAACGCGCCTGCGTGCAGATCCTCGCCCGCCCGGTCACCGGCCGCCGCGTCGCCCGGGCCCGCCGCGCCGCCCGCCGGGTGCACCACGGCTCCTCCGGTCGCCTCGGTGGGCGGCTCCTCGACGCGGTCACACCGGGTGCGAACGCCACCCGCTCAGGCCGGACCCCGGACTCGCGGCGGATCAGCCAAGACCCCCGACTGTCGCTGGAATATTCCGCCCAGAACAAGGCGATCGTGGGCAAACAGCGCGGTGCGCAATACGAGACCGTCGTGCGCTACGCCGTGGCCGCCGACCTGCCCGCCGACGCCGCCGACGAGCCGACCGGCCGAGCCCGTGACACTGCACGTGGGCGGGCCCACGCGCTCGCCTCCGCGTTCGCCGCCTACACCGACCACAACCACTACACCCGCACCCGCCTGCGCCGCCCCGCCCACGCGCTCGCCGAAAGACGCCTCGAACGCGGGGACCTGCTCTCGGTGCCCGAGCTGGCCGTGCTCGCGCACCTGCCCACCGACGCCGAGATCCCCGGCGTCGAACGCGCCGGCGCCAAGGCCGTCGCCCCGCCACCGGGAGTCGCGACTCCCGGGCCGGAGGTGACACCGCTGGGACGCTCCGACACCGGCCACGCCCGGCCGATCGGCCTGCGCATCGCGGACGCGCGCTATCACACGCACGTGGTCGGAGCGACCGGCTCGGGAAAGTCAACCCTGCTGGGCAACATCATCCTCGACGACGCGGACAACAACCGCGGCGTCGTCCTGATCGACCCGAAAGGCGACCTGGTCACCGACGTCCTCAACCGGCTCCCGCGCTCAGCCGCCGAGCGGGTGGTGCTCTTCGACGCCGACTCCCGCCACCGCCCGCCCGTGCTCAATCCGTTGGAGGGCGGGGAAACCGATCGGGAAGTCGACAACCTCGTCTCCGTCTTCCGCAGGGTCTACTCGGCGTTCTGGGGTCCGCGCACCGACGACCTCATGCGCGCCGCCTGCCTGACACTGCGGGCGCAAGAGGGCGTGCCGACCCTGGCCGACCTGCCGAAACTGCTTGTCAGCGAGGCATTCCGGTCCCGCATCACCACCGGGCTGACCGATCCTGTGCTGCGCGGATTCTGGGAGTGGTACGACGACCTCACCGACAGCTCCCGCTCCCAGGTCATCTCGCCCCTGATGAACAAGCTACGAGCATTTCTGCTGCGGCCCTTCGTGAAAGAAGCCATCGCCGGCGGGCGATCCACCGTGGACATGTCGCAGGTCCTCGACGAGGGCGGCATCTGCCTGGTCCGCATCCCCAAAGGCTCCCTCGGGGAGGAAACCACGCGGCTGGTCGGGTCACTGGTCGTGGCCCGCACCTGGCAGGCCACCACCGCCCGCGCCCGCGTCCCACAGCGCCTGCGCCCCGACGCGCACACCGTGATCGACGAATGCCACAACTTCCTCAATCTTCCCTACCCCATGGAAGACATGCTGGCCGAGTCACGAGCGTTCCGGAACGGGTTCATCCTGGCCCACCAGCATCTCGGCCAGCTCTCGAGAGAACTGAAGGAAGGCCTCTCCACCAACGCCCGCAACAAGATCATCTACTCGGCCTCCCCGGAGGACGCCCGCGAACTAGCCCGCCACACCGCACCCAGATTGTCCGAACACGACCTGTCGCACCTGGACGCCTACCACGCGGCCACACGGCTGGTCGTGCACGGCCAGGAGACCGAACCCTTCACCATGATCACCGCTGCCCTACCTGACCCGATTCCCGGACGGGCACGCGAAATCCGTGCCGTGCTCCGCGCCCGGCGCCGCGCGCACAGCGCCGCGGCCGGCGACAACGCCTCGACAACTCGCGACACCGCCACCCGGCCCGCGACGGCCGGGCGCCGGGTTCCACCGACCCGACCACCCAGGACCGATCCTCGTCGCGCCCGTCCCTGAATTCCGTCGCGTCACAAGGAACGGCCACCAGCCACTCGGTTCCCGGGGGCCCGAGGCCGAGTCTTGCCCACAGCACGTGTCCACAGCCTGTTGACACCTCGCCGAGGAGCGTCCGTTGATCACGACCACCACCCGACAGCACAGCCTGCGCGGATCTCTGCCCGGCCGCCACACCGCCCGCGCGGCCAGCTCGGTCGAGCACCAGGCCATGCTCGCCTCGCGCCTGACCGCCCGCGACAAGTGGCTCCTGGCCCTGCTGCACGAGCACCGGGTCTTGACCACGGCCCAGATCCAGGACGCGGCCTTCCCCTCCGGACGTTCGGCGCGCCAGCGGCTGCGCGACCTCTACCTCTGGCGCGCGATCTCCCGGTTCCAGCCGTTTCAGCAGCTCGGCTCCGCCCCGATGCACTACGTCCTGGGCCCCGCCGGCGCCGCCGTCCTCGCCGCCGAACACGGTCTGGAGGTCAAGGAACTCGGCTACCGGCACGACCGCGCCATGAGCATCGCCCACAACCAGCGCCTCGCCCACACCGTCGGCGTGAACGACTTCTTCACCTCGCTGATCGCCCGCACCCGCTTCTCCCCCGCAGCCCAGGCGGAGGCAGTGGTGGTGTGGTGGTCAGAATCCCGCTGCGCCCGCCATTTCGGCGACCTCGTCATTCCCGACGGCTACGGCCGCTGGCGCCACCGCCGCGGCGGTGGCGCCGTCCGGGAGGTGGAGTGGTTCCTCGAGTTCGACACCGGCACCGAGTCCCTGGCCAAGGTCGGGCGCAAGCTCACCGCCTATGCCCG
The DNA here is from genome assembly GCF_040689465.1 of Amycolatopsis sp. NPDC051373. Taxonomy (NCBI): domain Bacteria; kingdom Bacillati; phylum Actinomycetota; class Actinomycetes; order Pseudonocardiales; family Pseudonocardiaceae; genus Amycolatopsis; species Amycolatopsis sp. NPDC051373. The sequence continues at coordinate 90,604 of NZ_JBFBAE010000008.1, forward strand.
GCTGGCCGAATCGACCGGGATCGCGACGCCGGTGCTGGTGTGGCTGCCCAGCACCCGCCGCGAAGCCGGAGCCCGCACCGCGCTCGCACGCGTACACGCCGACCTCGGCGACCTCGGCGACCGGTGCCGGTGGCCACCGCCGCGGCCGATCTGCTCGACCCCATTGCGCCGCATCCGAGCCCGGCCGAGGCGGTGTGGCTGCCCCTGACCTCAGCACGAGCCTATCGCGCCGGCCCGCGCTACAACCTGGCCGACCTCGCAGGTGCCTGGCCTGGCCTGGCACCTCCGGCCGGCCCCGGCACCGAGGACGACGAGGGCCCGACCGGTGACGCCGCGGCGGCCTCGCCGTACCGGCTGCCACCACCCAGCCCGATCTCCCCGCTGGCCACTCCGAACCGAGTCACGCTCGACGAGCACTGACAGCGGGACTTCTCCTCCCCGCCCTGGCCTCGAGGGAGAACTCGCCCGACCGCTGCTACGCACTTACCGCGAAAGGAAAGCGAGGCAACCCATGGGACCCAAACTCGTGGCCGGCGTCGCCGCCCTGATCCTCGCCATCCCGCTGCTCATCGGCGCCGGAGTCGCCAGCCTCGTCAGCTCCCTATTCGGCAGCAGCAGCACGTCCAGCTCACTGACCTGCACGCCCGACGGCACACTACCGGGCTTCACCGCCGAACAGATGGGCAACGCCGCCACCATCGTCGCAGTCGGCAAGCAGATGGGCGTGCCCGAACAGGGCTGGGTAGTCGCCATCGCAGCTTCGATGCAGGAATCCCAGCTGCGCAACGTCTTCTACGGCGACCGTGACTCGCTCGGGCTGTTCCAGCAACGACCATCGATGGGATGGGGTACCCCGCAACAAGTCACCACACCGACCTACGCGGCAACGAAGTTCTTCGAACACCTCACGGCCACGCCGAACTGGCAGAAGATGAGCATCAACGACGCCGCGCAAACCGTGCAGGGATCGGGATTCCCGAACGCCTACGCCCAGCACGAAAGCAAGGCACGCGCCATCGTCGCCGCCGTGTCCGGAGCCCGCTGCCAACCCACGCCCGCGACGACCGGAACCGGTGACTGCACCACTATCCAGGCCGCCACCGCCGCAGCGACAACCGCAATCAACTACGCATGTGGACAATTGGGGCTGCCCTACGTATGGGGCGGCAACGGCCCGGCCGACGGGGACAGCGGATTCGACTGCTCAGGCCTGACCAAGGCCGCCTACGACGCCGCCGGGATCGCCCTTCCCCGTACCGCGCACACCCAGTACCAAACCGGGCCACGAGTACCCGATGGACAGGCCCTCCTCCCCGGGGACCTCGTCTACTACTACCCACCATCGAAGGTCTGGCACGTGGGACTCTACATAGGACACGGCAAAATGGTGAACGCACCCGACGTCGGCCAACCCGTGCGAATCGCCGACTATCGCTATCCCGGCGATGGCTACCTGGGTGCCACGCGCCCCGCACGCTGAACGCTGAACGCTGAACGCCGGGAACAAACCACCTCGTGCCCCCGGCCGCAGCTGACGACCAGGGACACCACGCGTGGTGGGTATGTTTCGGGTCGTGTGGGCGACGAGGGCGCGGACATCGCACGATCCCACTGTGGTTAGACGGTGCGACGCGGTCGCTGCCGCTCAAACGCGGTGCGGCGGGGGGATCCGCGCACTACGGGTTTTCGACCAGGGGCACCGGTGTCATGAGAATCCGCGCGCAGGACCGGATACCCACGAGGGTGAGCGGCGGCCTGTGCGCGGATAAGGGGACAGCAGTCAGGCCTTCGGTGCCGACTCGGCGGCGCCTTCAGCCGTTGCCGGGACGTCGGTCTTGTCCGGGTTGATGGCGAACCGCTTCGGCGCCTCGCACGTTTTGATCGCGTACCCGTCGGCGACGAGCTTCTCCAGCGCGTTGTTGACCGCACCGCCCGAACGGCTGAGCACCTTGCCGATCTTGGCGGGCCCGAAACTCTCGCTCGCGTGGGCGGTCAGGTACTCCTCCACCAGGGCCCGCAGCCCGCCCTTGGGCAGTCGGTCCTTGTCCGTGCTGGCGTTGTCCGCGACCGCAGGCAGTTCTGCCGCAGACGGCTCAGCCTCGGCCGCACTGCTCGCCGGATCCCCCTGCGCGGCGTCGGGGCTGGTGGCGCTGTTCTCGGCCTGGGTTTCTACGGACGGGGCGGCCCCGTCGTCAGCGGGGGCGGGGGCGTCGGTTTCCGAGTTGTCATGGGCTTCCGAGTCGGCGGTGGCCTCCTGCGAAGACGTGGTGTCCTCGGTGGCCGACTCGTCGACGTCGGCCTCCTCCGTCGCATCCAGGTCCCCCGTCGTGGTGTCGGTGGAGTCGCTGGCGTCATCGGTCGGTGCATCGGCGCTGGGCGTCGCGTCCGTGTGCGGCTGCGCGTCCTCGGCATCGGGTGCGGCAGCGTCATGGTCCGGCGTGGCAAGAGCCCAGGTATCGGGCTTGCGCGGACCCTCACCTGCGGTCCGGATCGCGGTGCCCTCACTCTCCCAGCGGGCCAGGAACTTCGAAGCGGTCGAGCGGCCAACCCCGGCCGCCATCGCCAAGGCGGCGGGCGTGGACCGGGGATTGTCAGCCAGCGCCGCCCGGACCTTGTCCTCCGTGGTCGGCGCGTTCTGCTGCCTGGGGTCATCGGACACGGCGTGCAGGTGGCGGCCGCCGTCAGTGGTGGCGGCGCGGGCGTGGCGGTTCTTACCGGACATGACGAACTCCAGGTGTTGGTACGAAACGGAATAGGTTGGGATGGTCGCCCCGGCCGGGGCGCTGGCTCGCCGGTGCGCATCCGGTTGGTCGGGCTACACGTCTATGGACGCTTCGTCATCGCCTCCATGTCAAGCGATTCGTCAAACAAGACACGTGTCTCGTGTGGACACACTGTCCGGGCGGGTTCGACAATGCAGCCATTTTGGCGAAAACGTATACGCGGATTGACATCCGGGCGCCCACGGAGCGTCGATGGGCCCGTAATAGCGCGAACCCCGCACCGTTTCCGAGAAGGACGCGTCTGCCATGGCCGACGACTTTGCCAAGCGCCCGCGCCGCCGCCGGCGAGCTTCCCTCTCTCGCCCCCGAAGAAGTTTCTGGTGGCGATGCCCTACAAGCCTGCCTGCCCCGGCATCATCCCCGACGGCGAAACACCGCCAGGGATCATCGACACTCTCGAGAAGTTCTCCCGATCTTGGCGGGATGGATTACGGCGGCGATGTCGGACTCCGTCGCCGCCGATCAGTGGCCCAGCAGATCGGCGTCCACCTGCAATCGTTCTACGGCGACGCCCAGATCCGACACCGATGGGGACTTCTCGGACGGGGAGCCGCGAGGCGGAGGCGGAGGCGGGTGCCTTCTCGCGGCGAAGGTTGAGCGTTATCGCCGAAGGTTGGTGACCGATTGGTGGGCCGTCCGGGTTAGCTGTCGGCGCACGAGGGCCATGTGTCTACCGCCCACTCCGGCCAGCTCGGCCAGCCCGCCGGTGGGGTGGGAATCTCGCCGCCGTCGAGTTCGGCGGCATCAGGCACCTGGAACTGCTCCCGCCAGGCATCCAGGTCGGCCTCGCTCATCGGGAACGTCTGATGCGGTGTTGTTTCCTGGCGGTGCGCGATGCGGGCGAGCTGGACGTCCTTGTCCACGGGCAGGTAGACCACCTGGCATGATGCCCCGACCGACCGGGCCAGCCAGCGCAGTGCCGACCGTTCGTCGCGGCTCCAGAGCCCGAAGTCGAGTACGACGCTGGTCCCCAGCCGCAGCGCCTGTAGGGCGACCGAGATGAGCCGCCCTTCGAGCACCCAGCGCTTGCCGTCGGCCATCGAATCGCCGAACAGCGGGATCATCCAGTGATCTGGGGTCAGCCGCAGTGCCCGGTGGGTTGCGGCGAGCTCTTTGGCGCGGGTGGTTTTCCCAGCCCCGGGGAGCCCGACCATCAGGAGCAGGGTGGCGGCACGCGGGTGCTGCGTAGTGCTGGGTCCGGCTGCATGCGGGCGCTGTGAATCGAAACGCTGCGACTGAGACATGACTTCCCTGATCAGGCAGGATGACCCGACGTCACAGGAATACGAGTGACTGCCGGCAGGACACTGATCCGGCGGTACGTCCTGGCACTGCCCCCGCGTGGCGGCAGTGCAATGGGCCACGGTTACAAGGAACCGCGGTACCGCCGCTAAGCGGCGGTTGTAGTCATGGGAGCGCAGCAGCACATGTCTTGATCATAGCGGACAGTCGAACCTGCGGGGACGGATATCTGTCGGTCATCGCCGTGCCTCGCAGGTGTGCAGCCGCTCGCTCATCTCGGCAGTGGACAAGTGGGAGCGACCGACCGGGGGTAGGCCGCCGCATCGGCGCACGCTGGTCGACGAAGCGGGGCCCGGTCACGCTGGACTCCCCGACCGCGCTTAGCCACCGCCCTCCGGCACTGTCGCGGGCAGGTGCACCTCACCCTCGGATTTCTCCGAGACCACCTCAAAGGTCCACTCGTCACCGTCGAGCCGGTAGTTCCCGTCCGCGTCGGGGACGATCCGCCGAGGCAGGTATCCGTCGAGGGCGCGGCGGTGCTGGTGGACGTGGACCAGCGTGTCGCCGTCGAAGTACACCAGCGGATATTCGTCGGGGAACTTGTCGTGGTTCGTCGCGCACCACACTGCCACTGCCTCGGCGATCTCCGGCCGGAACACCGGCACCCACGGTGCTGCGGAGTGGGTATCGAGCCGCGCGGGAAATCCGCTCACAGGCCGGTTGCCGGGGTCGCAGGTCACCACGGTTTCGCCTGGGCGCGGATAGTGGCGCTCGGCGTCGCGCAGCACCTCAAGCTGGTGGTAGAAGCGGTCACGGGTGCGAGTCGGGCCGGACAGGAACCAGCGGCCCAGCTCTCCGAGCGGATAGCGGCCGTCGTCGCCGAGCGCGATCTCGTGACGCTGGTGGGTGGCCTGCCCGGTGAAGACCACCAACAGGTCGCCTTCGAAGCGGGCCAGCGGGTACCAGTCCGGGTCGACCGGGTACACCACGTTGAGCCACTCGCATACCGCCTCGGCGACCTCCCGCCGCAGCCGGGGCCGCACCCACAGACCGTGGTGGCGGGCGGGTTCGACGGCGGCGGGGAAGCTGCGCTGGTGCGGCTCGGCCCGGGCGGCGGGAACGAACTCGATCCAGTACTCGCCGGCGGCGAGGTCGGTGCCCGCGGACGAGTGCGGGGCGTTGCTGAGCAGGGTCATCACTGCTCTCCTTCGACAGTGGTGTTCTGGTCGGGCGTGTTCTGGTGGTCGGGGTGGGTCCAGCGGCGCGCGACGGGATCCCAGGTGGCCGTCATGACGAGGCGATTGAAGTCGGGCAGGCCGGGCCCGTACAGCCAGCCGAACTCCAGGCATTCGGCTTCTCCGGGCCACCGCCCGGTCCACACGTCCTGCGGGCAGCGACAGGGCTCGTCGTGGCCGAGTCGCTGCAATCCGGTGGCCAGGCAGCGGGCGACGTCACAGCCCTCGACGTGGTACTGCCCAATCGCGACCTCGCAGTCCGGGCAGGACTTCTGCACGGGCGTGGCGTCCGTGTCGGTGGGGTGTGTGGCGGCGCGGTGGTCGGCGGCGCTGCGCGGCTCCGCTGTCGCTACTTCGTCAGCGGCAGCCGGGGCGGCGGGTGCGGTGTTCGGCGACATGGTGTTCTCTCCTTACGGTTGTGGGCTGAAAGGTCGGGGTTCAGTAGGCGGTGAGCACCGCGCGTGCGCGGGGGTTGGCCAGCACCGGGTGGGTCGTGTGGCGCTCGTTGTCGGCGATGAGCACGCGCACGCCGAAGCGGGGCGGACCACCAGAGGGGTCCGCCCATCCGTAGAGGGTGGGCAGCATCGACAGGGCGTGCGCGGCCGTCTCGGTGGCGGGGTCGCCGTCGCGATACCCGAACACCTCGACCTCCAGCTCCACCGCCGCGTCGTCGGCGGTGACGGCGTACCGCAGATGCGGTGGCAGGTTGGCCCGTAGCTTGTCGACGTCGCCGTGAGTGCCGGGTCCCGGTGGTTCGGTGAGGTCGGCCAGGATCCGCAGTCCCAGCTGGGGCAGGTCGTGGCGGTGGGTCGCGCCGAGCAGCGGACCGTAGCGGCGGGCGGTGGTGTCGGCGGCATCGATCCCGGTATAGCCGCAGGTGGCGCGCCCGTGCGGGAACACCAGTGGAAGTTCACCCGGTCCGGGCGGGACGTAGTCACCCGCGCGCAGCGACCAGCGATCACCCCGCAGCGCAGACCACACCGCGCCTGTGTCGAAGGCGTGGACGTAGTCGGTGCCGTGGCTGGTGGGCCAGAGCCACGGCCACTCACTGCCCGCGTGGGTGACCTCGCCGGCCTCGTCGACCTCTGCCTCGCGCAGGAAGAAGTCGACCAGGGCCCTGAACCCGCCCTCCGACCGTGCCCGCGCGATCTCGTCGAGGCCGCCGCTGGCGCGGCTGCCGAGGTGGACCGAGCCGAGCCACTCGGCGTCGCGGCCGCGCCCGAGGTAGAAATCGTGGGTTGTCGTGCCGCTCATCGGGCCTCACCACCGAAGGCGGGCATATCGGCGGGCTTCTCGCGCATCAGCGGCATCGGCACCGACGGTGGCGCGGCCGGGTCACGCAGCCACGCGTAGAGGTCGGGCGGGCCGAGCGGGTCGTCCTCGCCCTCGGGCAGCCACGGATCGCGCGGGTCGATGCGCTGCCATCGGACCCCTCCGCCCACGGTGGCGAACACCGCAAGCTCATCTGGGTCAAAGGCGATGATCCAGCTGCTGCTGTGGGGGCTGTACCACGGCCATGGCCAGCCCCCTCGGGCCGGAACCCCCGGCCGAGGCCTTCGTCCTCCCACGCATCGAGGGCGTCGACCACCGCCGCGCGGAAGGTGTTCTCGTCGGTCGCGGTCAACGCCAGCAGCACGGGCGGGACGGCGAGAAAGTTGTCCGGGTAGCACTCTCCCTGCAGGGAGCCGATCCAGTCGGCGTGCTCACCGCGTCCGAGGTAGAAATCGGTGAAGCTCGACATGATCTGCGGTCTCCTTATCGTGTTGGCGCCGAGAAACCCCAGCTATGTGCCGCCGGGGCCCAGGCATAGGGATCGGGGTACGGCGGCTCGTGGAGGCGGGCGGTGTCCCGGTCGCGCTCGGTGGCGCGGCCGAGGATGTAGGCCAGCACGATCACCGGGGTCCACGGTCCCGGCAACATGACGGCCAGAACCATCCACAGGAGTCGCTTTTTCCTGTCACGCATGGGTTTGTCGCTCCTTGCCACGGTGCGGTGGTGGCTGGTCATTCGAACGTGGGAACGGCGCCCAAGGCCCCGACGACGTCGGCCACGGTGGCAGGCAGGTCGGTAGTTGTGTTCATCAGTGGCCCTCCTTCGCGGGGATGCCCTCCCGCGCGGGTGGCTTCGCGGTGTCGTCGATCGGTGCGCTGAGGGCGCGGCCGAGAGCGGGCGCTCGGCCGATCGCCTCGTCGACCGGCATGGTCAACACGATGGTCATTTCGTCGCGGGACGGCGGACAGGTGATGCGCGGCAGATAGGTCACGCGCACGAGCTGGCCCTCGCTTCCGAGCGCCGCCGTGAGGTCGCGTCGCAGCTGTACGGCGACCTCCTCGCAAGCGGCGCGTTTTTGCTCGCGCTCGCGTTCGGCGGCCACGGCGCGCGCGAGGCCCTGGTCGAGTTGCGGGACGAGTTGCTCGTGGATGTAGGTCGCGACCTCGGCGGGTGCGGCACCGACGGCGAAGCCGGGGTGGAAGCCTTCTTCGAACTCGTGTGTTGGCCACCGGAACGCGCCGTGAAACCGTGGCGGTACGTCCGGTACCAGGTAATACCCCCACGCGCGCTCATCCCACGGGTGTAGGCCGATGCGTATTCCGCTGCTCAGGCACAGCAGATCGGCGACCTCCCATTCGTCGCGGCCACGGCCGACGGTCCAGTTGCCCGGTAACGCGGCGGCGATGTGGATCGCGACGAGGGCGACCCGGTCGTTCTTCGTGATGCGCGGCGGTGGCGTGCTCGGGGCGGTGGTGTGGGCGGCCTCGGGGGTCGCGATCGTGGCCATGATCGGGTTCTCCGTTCTCAGGAATCGGGGGGCTTACTGGTCCGTCGGCGAGGGCAGTCGGGGTGGTGGCCGGGGCCGTCGTGAAATTCCATGGGGGCGGCGCGGATGCCGTGGTGATCGGCCTCGGAGTCGTGTGGCTGTGGTCGCCGGGGCGGGTTTGGCCCGCCCCCGGGCGGTGGGTTCAGCGGGTGGCGCGCAGGGCGGCGGTGGCGGCCTGTCCGATGGCGCGGGCGGTGTTGGTCGGGTCGGTGAGGGTGTGCGCGGTGGCGCCGTCCATGGGGGCGGTGCCGTCCTGGTCGGGCGCGAGCCACAACACCGCGCAACCGCTGGCACGCAACCGGTCGAGCATCTTCTGGCCCCGTTTCCGGTATTCGTCCTCGAAATGGCCGTCGGAGATGATGACCAGCAGGCGCGCGGCGGTCGGGCGGGACAGGTCTAGGGCGCCTTCCAGGGCGCTGATCGCGGTGTCGATGACGTGCCCGCCCCGACGGGTGCCGAATTCCGTGACGTGGGCCGGGGTCGTGCCGGGGCGGGTGATCGGCGTGACCTTGCCCGCGCCGAAAAGCACGGTGGCGGTGGTGGCGGGCACGGCAGTGTGGCAGGCGGCGTGGGCGAGTATCCACGCCGCCGAGGCCACGGGATCGGTGAAGGCGCTCATCGAGTCGGTGACGTCGCAGATGATGCCGAGCCGCAAGGGCGGCGCGGGTACGGCGCTGCGGGTGGTGCGGGTGAACGGTTCGGCGGTCGGGATCGCGCCCGCCGCCCGTTGGGCGTCGGCGGCCATCGCGCCGCGCATCCGCAACCGCCCCGGGGGAACCGTCGAGCGGGTCTTGGTGGCGGTGCGGTCGCGGTGTCCGGCGGTACTCAGCGCGCGGGCGAGCTGTCGCGCGGCGGTTTGCTCGGGTGTGCTCGGCGCCCGGGTTCCCCGGATGTGGCGGGCCTTCGTGGCGCGTCCCGTCCCGACACCACCGAACACCGTGGTGGCGTCGTCCTGTGCCTGCTGGCGCGCCGCCTCATCGGCAGCCCGGGCGTCGATCGCCAGCGTGACGGGGTCGGTGGGGGCGGGCTCGGCCGCGACCGCGCTACCGATCGCGGCGACGGCGCTGGTGATCGCGCTCGCCAGCGGCGACGGGATGCCGTTCCCGGTCCCGGCGGCGGTAGTGGCGCTGGGGTCGGGGGTGTCGGGCGGCTGGTTCGGGTCGGTGCCGATCGCTTCACACCAGCGGCGGCCGAGTTCGATCATGGCCGTGGCGTTGTCGTCGGCGGTGCGGTGTGCGGTGCGCCAGATTGTGCGGAGTTTCACGAGGGTGTCGGTGCCGAGGACGTCGCGCACAACCCGCTGGACGCGGGCGACTTCGCGGCGGTTGAGGATGCCTCCGTCCACGCGGGCCAGCAGGAGAGCGGCACTGCGGGCGGCGTCCTGCGGGGTCATTTGCGGCGCGGTTGCTGGGTCGCTCGCTTTGGTATCGGCGAGGATGAGTTGGGTGGCACTGGCGCGCAGCCAGTACCGGTCACCCGGGCGGCGCCGGACTTGTGCCGCTTCCATGCGGGTTTCTTCCAGCAGGTCCGCCGCCGCGACCGCTCCCGGGGGCGCGCCGTCGGGGGCACGCCACGCGGAATGCTTGGCGTGGCCGCATTCGTGGGTTAGCAGCCCCCATGCGGTGCGGTAGCGGCGGCGGTCGCCAACCCGGTGAGGTTCGACGGTCGCGGGGTCGACACCCGTGTCCACATGGGATCCGTCGACTTCGATGCGGCCGAAGTCAGGGAAGAAACAGGCGGGGGAACCGTGTCCTGCACCGGGGGCGACGATCACCGCGAGGTCGTCACGGTCGGCGATCGCGGGGACCTGCGCACCGAACGCGGAGGACAGGGCCAGCCACGCGGGCGCAGTGGGGAAAATCGCGGTAGGTGTGGCGGCGGGTGCGGCTACATGGAACGTCATGATGAGTGTCCTTTCCGGACAGGGCGGCACGGGTGCGGCGGTCGGGGTTAGAACTGTGACCCGAGGGAGAGGGGCGCAACGTTCGCACCGAACACGTTCCGCACAACCTCGGCGACCACGTCCCGGTCCTCCTCGGGTGCGATACCGACCAGGTTTCCGGCGGCGGCAGTGGTGCCCAGCACGGCGGCGATGCGGTTGAACGCGATCAGCTCCCGCAGTTGCGGCGCCCACCCGATCTCGCCCTTTTCCTGCCGTAGGGCCAGGTTCTTTGCCGCGCGCACGGCTTTCGGGTCGATCTTGAGCTGGGCGGCAAGGTCGTAGTCGGTGGACACGTGAATCTGCGCGGCGAACCGTGACGAGAGCGCGTCGGTCAACACCGCGCCGTGCACCCCGGGGTTGTGTCCGGCCACGACATAGAACCCGGGCGCGGCGTCCACTACCTCGTTTTTGTGGCTCTTGATAAGGATCTGGCGGCGTCCGTCCATCGCGGGGTACACCACCGCGAGCACGGTCGGCGGGATGAGAGTGGCGTCGTCGATGAACAGCGCGCGCCCGTCACGCATCGCGGTCACCAGCGGGCCGTAGGCGAACTCGTAGCGCCCGTCCGGGGTTTGCGCGTAGGAACCCACGAAGTCGTCGGTCACGGTGTCGCTGTCGCCCTGAATGGTCACCAGGTCGTCGAACGCAGCCTCCACCACCGAGGTTTTCCCGGTACCGGGCGGCCCGTACATGAGCGCGGACACGTTCGCGTCCCGCAACCGCCGTAGCGCGGTCACATCGGACAGCCCGGACAGCTTGCGCGGGTGGTACATCTGCCCGTTCGGGCGACGTACAGGATCTTTGACCACCCCGGGCGGGGCGGGTGCCGGGGCCGGGCTGAGCGGGGCGGGCGCGGCGGCGGTGGTGCGCGGGTTGACCGTGGCGGCTTTGGCGGCGTCGGCGGTTTTGTCGGTCGCGCGGTAGGTGACCGGGTTGGTGCCGACCCTTTCGGCTTCCCCGCGCATTTCCAACGTCGCCAAAGCGTTGCCGACCGCGCCGGATGACTTCCCGCCGAGGTTGTTCGCGATGGTGCCGGGGGTGAGCGTGGCGGTGGGGTCATGGGCGAGCTGTTCGGCCACCATGCGGCGAAGTTCGCCGTTGCGCAGTCGATGGGCCGCGCCCGGGGCGGCGGGCGTGTTGCCCGTGGCCGGAGTCGTGGCTGGCGTGGTCATGGTGTCGGGTCCTTCCGCGTGGTGTCGGCGAAGCGCACAACAGTCCCTATTCGCGAATTGCGGTTTTCCGAGTTCCTGGGGTAATGGTTCACACCCCGGGCGGAAGCTTGTTGTGGTTTCCGGTTTCCCGGTGACACAACAAACGTAACTCGACCCCGGGTGCCGTGCAATGGTTTTCCGGGGTCAATTTCAGGGAATTTTGCCATTTTGACGCAACCGACTACATTTTCGCGGACTTGTTTGTGCAGGTCAGGAAGTCGTGGATCGTCCTGGAATGGGAGCGCCGGCCACGGAAGAAGCTGCACATAGATGCAGTTTTATTTAATAGATTGAATAGGGAAAGGGAAACGGGAGGCTGAGTGAAGTGCAGCGGTGAGCAGTGGAGAAACGATGATGAACCCGCGCGACAACGCCGCCGGGCCTGATGTGTTTACCTGCTTGGTGTCAAGCGAGTCTGGGACACCGGTGGATCCCCATGGAGGGGGTGTGAGCTGCGAGAACGGCTCACGAGGGGGATCCATTTTAGTCGGATACCGGAAGACGAGGCTGATAGGCCGGGTCGTCGGTCCCACGGCTGGCTATCACGCTCCGCGTCGTCCTGGACTGCAGCGGTGGCACCGGGTGACCGCGCCGGTGCGTGCGGCCCGGCACTCGGGGCGTTATCCGTGCGCGAGAAGTACGGGTCGTCACGGTGGCGCCGGATTGTCTCTTCGGGGAGCGGACGTCGCCGACAGCACTCGACGCGGAACAGTGCCGGGCTTTTCGGAGAATACGAGTGTGCGCCCACGAAGTTCTTTTTCTTCAGCCTCGCCAGTTGTACTGCCACGGTCAACGCTAGCATCGGCGCGGGCGGCATCACGGCGAGAAATCGAGGTTTTCGCTGTTCTGCGCAATTGCCTTTGCCGCTCGTGACTCGCACCTCGATTCCCGCCGTGGCGAGGGATGCTGGACACTTGACGGAGCGTTCATTCATGGTGCCGTGGATCGAGAGAAGTCCTCGACCGGTATCCCGGTGTCGCGGGCACGCAACCGCTGGGCAAGGTCGACGGTGTCCGCGGTGGGAACGGCGTCGATTTCCGCCAGGCGAGTCTGCAAGAGGCTCAGGGTTCGGGAGATGGTGTCGTGCCGGCCGAGCGTGTGCTGCAGGCGCATGATGTCGCGGTAGAGCAACTCGTTGTGCGGATCGAACGCCCGCGCGGTCTCGAGCAGATCCAGGGTGTAGTCGGGGTCGGTCGTGACGTGGGCGCGGGCGAGAGCGGCCACGGCGTCGAGCGCGTCGCGGCGGGTCGCCTCCCGGGCGGCGACGAGCCAGTCGGAATCCAGTCCGTCGGCCAGGGCGCCGCCGTAGTGCGCCACGATTGCCTCGTAGGCGTCGGCGCGCCGCTCGGACGTGCCGGCCGTGCGACGGCGGGTCACCGCGTCGGCGAAGCCCCAGTAGTCCACCTCCACGACGGCCGGATCGAGCCGGTACTGGCTGTGCTCGGCTAGGACCAGCTGGCCGACGGCGCCGTGGGTGGCGGCGTCGAGGGTGCGGCGGATGCGGGACAGCACGGTGCGCAGCACGCTGGCGGGATTGCGGGGCGGCTCGTCGGGCCAGAGGGCGTCGACGATCGCGTCCCGGGATACCCCGCCGGGATGCACGGCGAGAAACACCAGCAGTTCGACCGGTCGGCTGCTCAGCTCGCCGGACAGGTCGCGCGGCTCGGTCTGCGGGTGTTCGGGGCCGGGTCGCCAGTGCAGGGCCGGGGCGCCGAACACTGCCAGCGTCAGCGGCGGGGGTGTCCCCGCGTCCGTGCCGGCCGCTCGCGGGCGCGGCTTGTCGCCGGGTTCGCCGTCCTTGCCCGGGGACGGCTCCGGCGCGGGTGTCCCTGCGGTGATTTCCAGGCGTTGCGGGCCGACTCCGGTGTTCTGGGCTCGGGCCGGGTCGGCCGCGTCCGATGGTGTCGCGGCTCGGTGGGGAGCGGGTGCGTCGCTGGGCGGGTCGTCCTCGGCGGTCCTGCTGTCGGTGCTGTCGTGGGGTGCGGTGGTGCGCAGGAAGGCCAGCAGGTCGCGGGTCGCGGCCTCGGGCAAGGTGAAGGCGCGGGTGCCGCGCAGCGGTTCGCCGGGGCCGGGATCGGTGGCGGAGATGATGCCGGAGGCGGTGACGTAGGCGGTCACGCCGGGGCGCCACTGGCCCAGCAGCACGGCGGTGATTCCGGCGGTGCCGCCGTTGTCGAGCAGTTGCTGCAGGCGCGCTTGGCGGCTCGGCTCGCGCGGCGGTGTCGCGATCAGCATGCGGGGCTGGTGTGGCTCGGCGGGGTCGGTGTCGAGCCGGGTCAGAGCCGCGTCGAGGTCGGTCGTGACGGTGATGACCCGGGGCAGGCTCGCGGCGGGTGTCGGCAGGCCGGTCACGCGAATAAGGTCGGCAGCGGGGAGCAGAACCTTCGGCGCAGCGTCCCCGCCGGGCGCCGGGGCGGTGAGGAGGGTGAGCAGCAGGGCGCGCGCCGCGGCGTAGGCGCCGGGCCCGACGAGCCCGAGCCCGTGCACGTGGGCCAGGTCGAGCGCGATCTGCGTTCCTCCCCCGAACCCTGCGGCCGCGGTCTCGTCGCTCGCGCCGGGTGCGAGGGCGAGGTCGACCGCCGAGAGCGGGCTCGTCGGGCTGGTTCCTGCGCTCGCGCCGACGACCCGTCGAGCTCCGGTCGTCAGCACCTGCACGGCACCGCTCCCCTGGCCTCCGACGGGTTCTGATGCGGCAACGGACTCCCTGTTGGCGCCGTGCGGCTCTGCCGGGAGAGTTGCGTCCGAGGCAAAATCAGGGTCGCCGTCGGGTTCCGCGGGGTGGGTGACCGCGAGGTCGTCGTCGCGCTGGGCGCGCAGGTGGGCCTGGCGCAGCTGGTAGACGATCGGGGCGGCCAGGAGGTCGTCGCCGCGGTGACCGCTGCCGGGCTGGTAGCGCGCGTGGCGGCGCCGGCGGGCGAGCATCAGCAGCGCACTCACCGCGGTCGCCAGCCCGAGCCCGATGAACACCTCGCCCTCACCCCAGGTCACCGCTCCCCCGCTGTGCTCGGTGCGCACGATCTCCGGGACCGGCGCGGCCGACACAGGCGGTGCCACGGCCCGCGGGGATGGTCCCGTCTCCGGGTTCGGGAGGGTCGGCGCGAGGTGGTGCGGAGCGGCGGGTTGGGCAGGAGCGACCGGGGTGGGGGTCGGCTCGGCGGCGGGCAGGCGAAGCAGGTCGCCCGGGTGAAGCAGGTTCGGGTTGCTCAGAATTCGCCCATCGGGTTGCGTGCTGCCGCGATTGAGCGCCCAGAGCTCCGGCCATCGGTCGCCGTCACCGAGGCAGCGCTGCGCGATGCGCCACAGTGAGTCGTGGACCCCATTGCGCGGCTCGCGGACGCGTTCGACACCAGGGTCTACGGGTTGCGCCGGCGGTGTCGCTTCGGTGTCTGTGGCGGTAGCGCGGCCGTCCGCCGCCGTCGCCATGGACGTGGTGTGGCTCTGAAGATGCCCGGGCGAGGGTGTGCTGGCCGGTGCCGCGGTGGCCGTGCGGCCGAGCAGCGCGATCAGCAGGGTGCCGACCAGCGCGGCAGCGACGCGGCGCACGGGCCCGCTGTCCTGCGGCCAGCGCGCGCCACGCACCACGTCCAGCGCGCACGCGGCGACGTCGAGGACGAACACCGTCCACAGCAGCCAAGCGACGCAGGCGAGCGTGTTGAGCAGGAAGGTGCTCGACATCGGCGTCAGCAGCAGTGCTTCGAGCTCATCGAGGCTCGGCACGTGGTCGGGCAACGGCCACCCGACGCCGTAGATCAGCGCGAACGGGAGCCCCGCCAGCAGCGCCACGAGCAACGCGGCAGCGAACAGGCCGCGCACCGTCCAGCTCAAGAGCCGGAGGGTGCGGGCGACACGGTGACCAGGAGCGGCCATCAGCTTGGTGCCGCGCCCGCGGCAGCAGGTTCCGGCGTGGATCGCGGCGGCTGTGCAGCGGCTGCCGCGGGAGACAGGCCGTTGTTCTTCGGGCTGCTGGTGCGCTTGCGTTTACCCGCGCGGACGGGCTTGGCGGCCTGGTCGCGCCAACACGCGAGGTCAGGGGCGGGAATGTCGGTGACCTGGGCCAGCTCGGGCACATCGATGACGTCCTCGGCCGCGGTCAGAGCGGCGCCGAGCTCTCCTTCGAGCTGGGCGAGCTGGCCGGCGAGTTCACTGTGCCTACGGGCCAGCTCGCCGATTGTGGTGGCCGCCTCGGCCCGGCGCGCACTGCGCGCGGAATCCTTCTCCTTGAGGCGACGGGCGATCTCCTGTTCGGAGGTGACCATGCCCGTTCTCCCTTCCTGCTCGTGGATTGCTCGTGGTGGTGGTCAGGGTTCGATCGTGGTGACGCCGCGTTGGGGGTGGGCGGCGCCGTGGCCGTGTGTGCGGATGTCGCGCACGCCGATCAGCGACATCAGCTGGGTTCGGTAGGTGGTGGTGATCTCGACGGTCACGGTGTCGTCGCCGACCTCGATGGTGCCGGTGGCGCCGACGCTGGCGAGGTAGGTCTGGGCGAGCTGGTGCGCGCGGGCGGGGTCGAGACGGAGCTGGCCGGTGGTGCGGTAGGTGCTGAGGTCGAGGGCTTGGGCGCCGGCGCGGGCAGCGGACTCGGCTTGCCCGCCGGCACGGACTTTGCTGGCCAGCGCGAGGCCGCCGTCCAGGCTCAGGCCGGCCAGCGCGAGCAGCGCGACGAGCAGGACGACCACGAGGACGGTCACCTGGCCGCGTTCGGCGCGCCACCAGCAACCCCATTCGCCCTCGGGTCGGCGGGTCATGGGGTGGCTCCGGTGGGTTGGGCGCGGTAGGTGTCGACGACTTCGCTGGCCCTGGAGGCGAGGGTCCGGGTGGTGGGGACGCCAAGGAGCGCGGCTTGGCCGAAGTCGACGCGGCAGCGCACGGTGACCGTGACGGTGGTGGCGGGGGCGAGGTTGCCGGTCAGGGTCATGGTGACTCCGCGGCACACGATCCCGGCCTGGGCGAGTGCACTGTTGGCGGTGTCGCCCGCCGCGGTGGTGGCGGCCGCGATCGTGCGTTGCAAGGTGGCAGCGCGGGCGGCCTGGTGGGCGGCGTCGTCCAGCCGCAGCCGCGCGTCAACCCCGCGGTGAACCACCACGGCGACGAACACCAGCAGCATCACCAGGAACGGGGCCACGATCACCGTCTCGACGGTCACCGACCCCCGCTCATCGGCCCACCATCGCCGCAGCCACCCGACGGCAGGAGCCAGGCGGGTCACGGTGATCCCCCGTCGTCGCCCGCACGCCCGGTGCGGTTCCAGGTGGCGCGCCGGGAGGTGACGCCACCGGTGTGTG
This sequence comes from Amycolatopsis sp. NPDC051373, assembly GCF_040689465.1. Taxonomy (NCBI): domain Bacteria; kingdom Bacillati; phylum Actinomycetota; class Actinomycetes; order Pseudonocardiales; family Pseudonocardiaceae; genus Amycolatopsis; species Amycolatopsis sp. NPDC051373. The sequence continues at coordinate 107,117 of NZ_JBFBAE010000008.1, forward strand.
GCCAGGTGGAGCGCGGCCGCTCCCACGGAAAGGTCCCGGCGCCGGTGACGTCGCGAGCGGCCGTGATGTAGGCGAACACACTCTGCGGGAGTCCTTCGGCGGCCTCGGCCAGCTGATGCAGGAGGTGGCTTCCGGGAAGCTCAGCCAAAGCCCGGCCGGTGCGCGTGGTCAGCTCGGTGGACCGGGCTTTGGCCTCCCACGCGCGGGTTAGCACCAGGCAGCCGTGCAGGTGATGGGCGACCTGGTCCAGGGCGTGATCGATGACGGCGACGGCCTCGCGGGCCGCAGCGGCGAGCGCGCCGGTGTCGGTGTCGGACTCGGCCGTGAGTTCGGCCGCGACGTTGCGGGCAGCGCGGGTACGGTCCAGGCAGGCCAGGGTCTGCCACACGAGCTGGTGCACCTCGGCGCAGAGCTGCGGGTCGAGCCAGGCGCGCGCTGGGCTGCGGTGCAGCTCGTCCACGCCGGCGATCAGATTCCGGACGAGCAGGTGGTTGTCGGGGCCGAGGTCGGTGAAGTCCCGGCTGCGGAAGAAGAATTCGCCGCGGACGCGGTCGAGCCGGCATGGCCGGGCCAGCGGGTGGCGGTGGTCGGTGGGCATGCGCAGGAGCCTGCCGATCCCGACGGCCAGGACGATCCCTGCGCCCACAGCGGTGATCACGCTCAGGTTCGCAATGACGCCGCTCCATCCCGGCGGCACCTGGATCACCTCCGGCGCGACAGCTCCGGCAAGTCCGATAAGGAGGGTCTGCGGCAGCAACAAGGCGCGCAGGCGTTCACGGTGCCATCGGCGACGCGGTGTCTGCGGGTTGAGCAGCAGCGTGTCGGGCCCATCGTGGAAGGTCCCGGTGCGCACCGGCGTGGCGGTGATTCGTGTGGTCATGGCATCTTCCGTTCGCGTGCCGCGCCGGTTGTGTGGCTGCGGCGTGAGGAGTCAGTGGGCTCCCGGGATATCGGGAACGAAGCGCTCGACCGCGCCGGCGGCTTCGGCGTGAACAGGCAGGTGCAGGCCGGGCACCACCGCGGCGGCCTCGCCCTGGACGGCGACCGACACGGCCGTCGGTCCGCGGGACACGGTCAGCTGCGGGTTCTGCAGCGGCCCGTGGGCGAGGTCATCGAGCAGTTGTTGCCCGGCCGCGCGCCCGGCGCCGGCGGTGCCGTCCTGGGTGCGTGCCGCGGCGAGGGCTTGGGTGGTAGCGGCCTGGGCGACGTGGGTGGCGTGGGACCACAGCGCGAACTGGATGATCGCCATCAGGGCCAGGAACAGCAGCGGGATGACGACGACCAGCTCGGCGGTGACCTCGCCTCGGTCCCCCCGCAGCGCGCGCTCGAGGCGTGCGGTCATCGTGGGAGGTGAGGGGGTCAGCTGCCGAGGTCGATCGAGTTCGCCTTCGCGGTCAGCTTGGCCACGATGATCGCGACGATGGCGATCGCGGCGAGGGCCAGCAACGCGGTGACGATGACGGTGGTGGTGATCTCCCCGCGCTCCGGCTCGGCCCGCAACACCGTGATGCGTGCGCAGAGGACTGTCCAGAGGGTGTGCATGTGGTTCCACATCAAACTTCCTTCGTTGTCGAGATGTGCAATGCCTTTTGTGTCAACAGGACGGCGCGGTCGCATGTCGGGATAGCCGCCACAACACCTCCATCCTTCGGTTCCGGTCGAGCAAAGCTTCAGAATTCGTGAACTGGCGGGAGTTCTAAAATCCATTGAGGACTTGGAGTACTGCCGGGTAGGCGATGAAGGTCAAGAAGCCGAGGAACAGCAGGGCTACCGGCAAGGCCATGCGTTCGGTGGCGGCTTGGGCCTCGGCTTCGGCGTCGGTGAGCTGGTGGGTGCGCAGGGCCTGCGCTTTCGCGGCGAGTGAGAGGCGGATACGGGCGCCTTCGGTGCCGGCCAGCGAGAGCGAGGCGGCGAGCTCGGCCAGCTCGGTGATGTCGAGTTCTTCGCCGAGCCGGCGCAGCGCGGCCCAGGGGGTGGTGCGGGTGAGCTGGGCAGCATGCAGGGCCTGGCGGATCTTGTGGAACGCGGGTCCGTGGCCGACGGTGGCGGCGTCGATCAGCGCGGCTTCGACACCGGCGCCGCCGGCGAGGGTGATCCACACCAGGTCGAGGAACGCCGAGAGCGCAGCTCGAAAGTCCCGCCGCCGCCGAGCCGCCTTCGCTCGGACATCGAGGTCGGGCAGGAGGAAGCCCAGTGCGGCGAAGATGACCCCCGCAAGCAGCGACACCTCGGTTCCCAGCGCCGACCCGAACGCGACGAGCAGGGCGTGGAGCAACCACGGCGCCAGCAGCCCGGAAAGGGCGAGCAAGACTTTGGCGGCCAGGTGGGTGTCGGCGCCGCGGCCGAGAACCTGCAGATCGGTCTCGATCGCGGCACCGGGCAGCCCCAGCGCGCGCAACACCGGCACGACCGGCCGACCCCACCGCCGGACCCACGCGTCGCGGGTGGTCGTGATCGGCGCCGCGGGAGGTGGTGCGAGCTGAGCGAGGCGCTCGCCGAGCGCGGGACGGGGTGGCCGGACCCAGGTCAGCAGCAACCAGAGGCCACCACCCGTCCCGGCGCCGAGCAGGAGCGCGGGAATCATCGGCGCTCACCTCCGTCGTGCGCCGCTGCGGCCACGTCAGGTTCCACGGGTGTTTCGAGGGTGAGGGGGCGGGTCTGCCCGGTGCTGGTGGCGATGCGGGTGAGCCAGGCGAACCCGGCGGTGAACACGGCGCCGATGAGCAGGAGGGCGAGCTGGCCACCGGTGGTGTTGTAGACGTCGAGGTAGGCGCGGTCGAACACCACGACCCCGCCAGCGAAGACCAGCGTGGTGGCGACCACCACGCGGACCGAAGTGCGGATGCGGGCGCGCCCGGACTCGACCCGCATCCACGTCGCCGCCTGCTCCCGCGCGGTGGCCGCGAGCGAGCCGAGCAGATCGGTGAGCTGGCGGGCCTGCCGCTCGGCCGCGAGCACCAGGGCGGCGAGGACGAGATCGGCCATCGGATGGTCCAGCTCCCCGGCCAACTGCCGCAGCGCCGGCGCCAAACGCTGCCCGCTGGACAACCTGGCGGCGAGGCTGGCGATCTCGAGTCGGATCGCGGGCGGGGCGAGACGGGCGGTCTCGAGGATGGCTTGCTCGAGCCCGGCGGCGGCGGAAAGGACGTCGCGCAGCATCTCCGTCCACCCGGCGATCGCCTCGATCCGCGCCATCCGACGCGCGTGCGCACGATCGGGACCGACGAGCTGGGGCAGGAACCACACGGCCGCCGCGGCCAGCACCACGCCAACCACCCAGCCGGTCACGGCTGCGGCCACGATCCCGGCGGCCAGCGCCACGGCCAGGCGCAGCAGCACCCGTCGATCCCGCAACCGGCCTGCGAGCACCTGGACGCGGCCGGCCTTGACGCTCGTAGCAGTGCTACGACGTGGGGCGGAGAGGATGAGCAGCACGCCGCCGGCGGCGCCGGCACCGAAACTGGCGGCGATGATGATGGTGGTGGTGGTGGTCGTCATGGCGTCCACCACCCCTCGGGCTGGGTGAGCAGGTCGGGGTCGAAGCCGGCGGCCGTGAGGTCATCGAGCGTGTCGGCGCGCAGCGCGCCCGCCACGGGCACGGCGCGGCGATCGGGACCGCGGCGGTAGATCTCGTTGGAGATCACCACCGGGCCGTCGGCGTCGACGACCTCCCGGATCGAGGCGATCACGCGGGTGGTTCGGTCGGCGGCGCGATCCAGGTGGACGACGAAGTGCACCGCGCTCGCCACCAGCAGCGCGGTCGCCTCCAGCGACAGCCGTTCCCGGCCCTGGGCGGCGTAGGAGGCCAGGCGGGTGAAGGCGATCTTCGAGCTGGACGCGTGCAGCGTGGCCATGGAGCCGTCGTTGCCCTGGGACATCGCGTTGCACATCGGGATGACCTCGGGCCCGCGGATCTCGCCGACGATCACGCGATCCGGGCTCATGCGCAGGCCCCAGCGGACCAGCTCGGCCTGATCGATCGCCCCCTCGCCCTCCACGTTGGGTTCGCGGGCCTGCAGCGCGGTGACGTCGGCGTGCAACCGTGGATCGCGGTCGAGGCCGAGTTCGAAGGCGTCCTCGATCGTGACGATCCGCTCCATCGGGTCCACCTCCGATGTCAGCGCGCGCAGCAGCGTCGTCTTGCCGGCCCCTGTGCCGCCGGTGATCAGCACGTTCTTCCGCGCCTGCACCAGCGCGCGCAAGAACCGTTCCAACCCGGCGTCGAGCGTGCCGCGGCGGCGTAGCTGCGCGAGGGTGGCGGTCAGGTAGCCGTGTCGGCGGATCGTGCACGCCGTCACCCCGTCGGCGGTCAGCCCGAGCACCGCGAAGAGCCGCTCCCCACCCGGCAGCTGCAGGTTCAAGGCGGGTGCGCCGCGGTCGAAGCGCCGTTCCTCCGACGACGCGCGGGCAGCGAGAGTGCGAATCAGCTCGGTGAGTTCCTCGTTGGACGCCGCTACCGGCGCGGCCTGCGTGCGGCGGCCGTCGTTGTGCTGGAGGAAAACCCGGTCGAACCGGTTGACCGCGATCGTCTCCACGCTCGGGTCCGCGAGCAGGGGTTGCAGGCCGCCGAGGCCGAACACCTCGTCCAGCACCTGCTCGACCAGCCGCTGTTCGGCGGCGGAATCCGCCAGCGCGTGTCCGGCCAGGAGCTCGTCGTGGCTATGCGCGCCGATCGCCGCATCCAGTACCTGCCGTCCGATCTCACGCCGGCGCGCCAGGCTCAGCGGCTCGCCTACGGATGCGGCGTCCACTCGCGCCGGGAGATCGGCGTTCAGCGCGGAGCGCAGCCGGTTACGCAGCTGCCGTTCGGCTGCGCTCACGCCCGTCGTGGCCGGGGTGTTGGTCGGGGTCATGCCGGGCCCCTCCTCACGAGCCGGAGCTGAGGGCCGTTCCCGGTGGGGCCGGCGGGGTGTGGTGGCGGGGTAGGTGCCGGGCGCAGCTGCTGATGCGGCGGCCGCGGGAGCCGGACGACGTCGCCGCCCGCTAGCCGGACTTGCTGGTCCGGCACCCCCGGCACGCTCGTGAGCCCACCGCCCGGGAAAGGCATCGCCGGGGTCGGCGGAGCGGCCGGCGACGGCGTGGCCCGGGTGGCGAGCGCGCGGGCAAGTACTGCGGCCTGCCGGTCCAGCGCGCCGGCGCCGCGTCGGAGCCGCGATGGTCCACTCAGGATGGTTGCTGCGGCCGGGTCGTGCGGAATCCGTCCGATCGCGGGCACGCCGAGGTCGCGCTCGACATCAACGGTCGGGTACCCCTCACCCACGAGCACCAGACCGGGACGCGGTGTCCAGCGCGCCAGCTCACCCAACCGGGCAGCGGCATGCGCGAGGTCCTCGGCGCCGACCCGGGTCAGCAGGAGCAACACGTCGGCGCCGCGCGCGAGCGCTTCCGCCGGAGAACCGGGATCGACGCGGCCGCAGTCGGCCAGCACCACGGCCCACGGATCACGCGCGACACCGCGCAGGATCGCCCCGCCGGACGCCATGGCCAGGGTGTGCATGGCCGCGCGGGCGTGCACGCCACCGGGGGGTGCCACCAGCATCCGCGCGCCACCCGGAAGCGGATACGTGTGCTCCCACACGACCGCAGGGTCGGCAGTGCGGCGCGCGACCGCGGCCAAGCTCACCAGCCCGGGGGTGGCCGGCACCCCGCACCGCGCAGCCAGGTCACCGCCGGAGGGGTCGACCTCGACGACCAGCCGACGAGTCGACTCCGCGTTCGGCCAGTGCCGTGCCAGCGCGACCGCCAACGTGGTCACTCCGGGCGAGCCCTTCACCGAACACAACGCCACCAGCATCAGCGCCCACCACCCGCAGGCTGCAACACCAGCGCCACGCGTCCCGCCGGCACCTGCGCCAGCTCCGTCGCGCCGACGGTGTCGAGCTCGAGCGACACGACCGTCGTCTGATCGCTGCCTGCTTCGCTGACGCCGACAACTGTTCCCGGCCACGAAGTGCCCGCCGCTGCGTCTTCCCCCGTGGTCGATGGCGCTGTCGTCGCGCTCTGGGTGACGATCACGGCGACGGTTGCGCCAGCGGCGAGCTCCGGCGGGTACTGGCCCGATGTCATCCCGACCGCGACCACCGCTCGCCCCGCCGCCGGGGTTACGGCCGCCCCGACCGCGTCCGGGGTGAGTAACGCGCCCGCGCCGAGGCTGGTCGCCATCGCCCGCCCGACCATCATCCGGGCCTGATCCGCCGGCACAACTACCAGGCCCGGCCCCACTGACACCTCGACGCTGCGCAGGTCAACCGGGGCCAGCACGTGCCCGAGCGACACCGGATGCGCCGTGGCCAGCACGGCAACACGGTTCTCGCTGGCCGTGGTCCACCACACCGCGCCGCCGACGCACAGCACGACCAGCAGCACCCCCGCGACTAGATGCGGTAGCCGGCGCCGGCGCCGCGGCACCGCCGCGGCGCGCGACCCCGAGGCGTCCAGCCAGGACAACGCGCGCGGCCCATCCGGAGACGTCCGGCTCCTCGCCGGCGTGTCGGTACTCGTCATGACAGCCCCCTCCAGGCATAGATCACCCGCACCACGAATTCGTCAGAAGACGCAGTCCAGAAAAAAGAACGCTGATTCAGTTCAGGAACAAAGCGTCGTTCTCAACCCGTTCCGAGAGCTTGCGCCTCGGCAACCCGGAATGCCGCCGACCCGGTGGTGGTCAAGTCCGGCAACGCCCCCGACGCCCCTGCCCCCGCCCACGTGACCCGCCACGACACCGTCGCCGTCACCGCGAACCGCTCGCCCGGCATCCCGGCCGAGGACCGCTGGTAGGTGTAACCGCAGTCCGGCGACGCCGTGGTCGCGTCACCCGAACCGGAAAACGGTGTTCCCGGCCCGGCACAGGTCACCGTGCTGCCATCGCCCATCGACAACACCACCGATGTCGGCGTCGCGATCGCGGTCACCGACACCGCCGGCACCGCTGCTGTCGCCGACCGCGCCTGCCAAACGCCTTGATCCAGCCACAACCACGTCGGTAACCGCACCAACTGCGTCCCAGACGGGCTCGACCCGATGACCGGACTCGGCAACCGCAGCTGCGACCGAGCCTGCGCCGCCAGCTCCTCCGGCGACGGCACCGCCGCAGCCCCAGGAGCCTGGCCATCAGGAATCCACACCGGAGCCCGATACAACGCATCCCGCGCTCCAGGACCCGAGCAGCGATAGACGTACCACGCGCCACCCGCCGTCCCGGCCTGCGCTGGCACCGCGTGGCCCTGTTCAGCCCACCGCAACGACACGAGACTCACGCCTCCTGCGCCCGAGCGGTAGCTCGCGGTCTTCAGACCCGACGGAGGTTGATAGTCGCTGCGCACGTACGAGCACCGCGCACGATCGTCGCCGATTTTGGTGTCGCCTGGCGGTGCGGAAGGGGCTGATCGTTCGGGCTCATGCGGTGCCCTCGGCGTGCCAGGCCCGGGCGCCGGAGATACATCGCGTCCGCCTTGTCCCGCACCGAGTTCACAACCCGCGTACGCCGCCTGACCACAATTGACGTCTCCGAACCAGTCGCCCGCGAACGCCGACCCTGCGTACGCAAGCATCGCGGAGGAGGTCAACATCACCGCTGTGGCCGCTCGCTTGACGGTCAGCATGATCCGATTCCCGCCACGGCGAACCGAGTCACCCTCCAGGAGCCGTCGACCGCAAGTTTGACCTCGGCGTTGATCAAGTGCTTGCCGCCGGACTCACTGTCGGCCGGCTTGCCCGTGTCGGTCCGGTACTTCAACCAGCCGCGCGCGTCTGAGCAGTCACGGATCATGACGGTCTTCGGTGCGCTCTGCGGTTCCACGGACTGAACAACCGGCACGCTGACAGGGTGCCCCTTGGTGATCAGGCCGTTCGCGTGGTCGGCATACATCTGACGCGACAGCACGGAAAGCGCGTCACCGGTCGTGTGATCGGCCAGCCGCGGCGACTGCCAGTCAGACGTCGCCGCCACCACCGCGACGTCGTCCCACATCGCCAGGTACGCCTTGGTGGCCTTTTGCGAAGCGGCTTCTGCAGGAGACGCGGTTGCGCGACTCGGGGTCGACGCCGGCACGCTTGGCATAGCGGAAGCGGGAGCCGAGGCTCCACCAGATCGGCAAGCGGTCACACTCAGGCCGATCCCGATCACGGTCACCAGCGCAGCCGTGTGCATGCCCTTGCTCGAAAGACGCGTCATCGTTGACCCCCCAGGTCGCCGGCATCGGTTGCCCACAGGTGCACGCGCTCCCCGGATGGAACACGTCGGGCTTGGCATTGGTGCGATGTCGACTTTCCCGTTTTGAACTCGGCACTCGTGAACTCGTCGGTGAAGTTCACCCGATGGGCTGAGGAAACCGACCAGCGCGCCACGTCCGGCCGCCGGCACGTACACCTTGGTCAAGTGAGAACCGAGGTCGTTGCGCAGTTCGCGCAAATCCATGGGTGGTCGATACTCGGCGCCGTCGTCGTTGGTTTCGCTCTGGGAGCAGCAGGAAGCCTGCTCACACGCCGGTTCGTACCGCTTGGCCGCGTTGCAGCCAGGTCTTGGTGGCTGGGAGCACTGATCACGGCCGTTGTGCTGGGCCTCGTGGCCTGGCGAGTGCGCCCCGGCGGCGAACTCGTGGTCGACGGATTCGTGGCCGTGCTGTCGGTGCCGCTCACAATCATCGACTGGTGCGAGCATCGGCTGCCGCGTGCTCTGGTGTGGCCACAGCTGGGCGGTGCTCTGGTCGGGTTCTCGATCTTGTGTGTCGCACGCGACGATGCTGGGCCCGGTGTACGTGCCGTTACCGCCTTCGTCGCGGTCGCCGGGTTGTTCCTTCTCCTGGCGCTGGTGACGGCCGGAGGCGTGGGAGCCGGGGATATCGGCGCGGCGGGAGTGGTCGGGTTGGTAACGGGCTGGATCGGATGGCCGCCGGTCGCCGGGGCGTTGTCGGTGGCATCGCTGCTGGCGCTTGTCCTCGTCGCGGTCCCGGCGGTCAGGCAGCGCACCGCCGAAGGCTCGGTCCTGGTGCCCTTTGGCCCGTGCCTCTACGCCGGCGCCCTCGCGATGGTCGCAGCGGCCGGATAGTGAAGCGACGGCTAGGAGTAACGAGCGGTGGTCGACCGCCCGCGCACCTGCAGTTCGCAGTCCCGCGCCGCCATTACAGATTGCTTGGGCTGGGGTGGCGCAAGATGGGAGGGGCGCCACCCCAGCGGGCGAAGTCGAGCGCAGCCCTGCCGGCCCCCCGACGGGATCGACAACTCGGACAGGTGACTCGATTCGCATGCCTCCACGATGGAGTGCCGAGGTTCGTTTGGGAACGGAGCGCCGAGCACACTGCTGTGACGTTCTTGTGCTAATTTTGTGCCGGACTTGGCAAGGTGAAAATGATTGCCAGCGGCTAGCTCGTCGCGTTCTCCAACGCTGCGGCGCCGGGCTCCGTTCAGCTCGAGCCGGTGGGTCGTCGGTTCGCAAACGACATAGCCGGACGCCAGCAGGCCATCGCATCCCTGCGCCACCCAGGTCGACACCCGCCCGCCCCTGTCGGCGATCAACGCTTCGCCATACCAGTTCAGGAACCCGCGCTCGACCCGACGCAGGACACATCGGGACTGCACATCGACCTCTGGCGACTCGGACATCAGGCCGCCTCGCCAACCACGAGACTCGGCTCGACGTAAGCGTGGACGCCACCGGTCACCGCACCGAACTCGCGTGAAAGCCGCACGCTCACTCGTCTGGCCGTTTCCGTCCCATGTCGGTTATCAGCCTCCGCGCCATGCGGGACAGGACAGGGACCAGGATGGCTTCGAGGCACCGCTTCCCCTTCGTGCGTGTGCCTGTCCAGCCGTGCGTGAACCTCGACCGCGGTTCGCAGCAGCGCGCGCAGCCGGCCAACCTCGTGCGGACGAAGACTCGCGGTGCCCGAAGCGTCGAACGTCAGCTGCGAACCTCGTTCATCGACCGAAACCCACACGCGCGCTCGGCGTCCCGCATGATCACGGCACCGCACCGCCCACCCACGTCGACCAGACTTCCACCCAGCCCTGAGCAGCACGCCAAGAACACCATGCCTGTCCGGTGACTTCCCAACCCGCGCCGGTCGCGCCTGCCCGACGGCACGGCCTGACTCAGACTCGGGCCGAGGTGCGGAACGCACATGCTCCTGGCCCGCCGGGCCGTGGCGTTTGTCTGCATCGACCCTCGGCACGAGGCCCGGGCCGTGCACCGGTTTCACCGTTGAGTTCACGTCGGGCAAGGTCGCCGCGGCGCGGCGACGGTCCGCACGAATCGGCACCACAGGAGTCGCAGCCTTCGGCCCACAGGTGGAGAACCATCGACTGTCCGAGTCGCGCCGATCCGGAAGCGAGGGCCGCGCCGAACGCCGAACCCGCTTCGTCAGAGTTGGCACCGGCCGCGCGAGCCGACTGCCTTTCCCCTGCGGCAGCACGGGAAAACACCATTCGCACGGGCCCAGATCAACGCATGCATTACCAGTCGGGACGCAGGCAACGCCGCACTCAGACAGGCCAAAAGACCGCCCGCCGCCATGCAGCCGATCTTCGTTGCCGGACACGACCTTGTGGAGAACCCGACCGCTCCACAAACCGGGCCACCTGATCTGCTCCTTGCAGACGTCGTCGTTCATCCGCCCGCTCCCGGAGCGGGAGCGGGGAACCCGGCAGCGCTCGGGGATTCGCCGCCAGGCCCGCCGCGGCTGAGGGAAGGGAGCGGCAGGACGGAGCCTCACAACCTCCGGAGATCCTCCGAAGGACCGGGTTCGACGCCCCGCCACTCGCCTGATGTACCCGGGCACCGGCGCGACAGGGCGTCGCCCAGGCGATTCAGGCAAAGGCGAAGCACGCCCAGATACAACAGGCGTATCTACGAGCCCCGGGCAACGGCGGAGCGGAGTCTCCACGTCGCATGTGCCATTTTCGATCACGGCCACCCCCTACACGAATTGCTCGCACATCTTTATCGGATGCCGTGAGCTTCTCGAATTCGAAGTTTCCAACCTGTCGAAATCAATGGAAACATCGTCAACCAACAGAGGGCAATGAACCCATTCAGGCGAAGCTGATTTTCGCACACCGTCATGTCCCTCATTGCACGCCCCGAGGCCTCACCGGCGAAAGAAATCCCAGAGCAGCCGACGACGTTCGAGACGATCAGGCCAGAACTCATTCCCGGGCTCAGCCTGTCACCACTGCCCCAGGCCTCGGGCTCCGCATACACACTCGGCGACCCTCCCAGGACAGTGGGCGGCCGGCGCTGTCGCACCACCTGGCCGACCCGCACGCGAGGCTCACTGAGCCCGAGACCGGAAGGCCTCCAGCCGCCCGGTAAACTAGCGGGGCGGGCCGCTAGCTCAGTTGGTAGAGCAAGGGACTTTTAATCCCTGGGTCCAGGGTTCGAGCCCCTGGCGGCCCACAAGTTTCCCCAGGTCAAGCTGCATATTTTCAGCGTGCCCAGCGAGGCCTTGGCGGTGAGGACGGTCCGGGCGACGTCGCCTGCTGGCCGGGCGGCTGGCTTGGTTGGAACCCAGCACGCTGGCATCTGCTCGAGCGGCCACGGTGGCGGCGGGCGGCGACCTCGTTCCGGTCGTAGAGCCAGCAACACGCGTCGCATCGAACACCATCCGCAGGATCGCAAGGACCGGACTGCAGCCCGTCACGGCTGTCCGACGACGTCGGTCAGCCGGTCGAAAGAAGCGACACGCCGCCGTGGACGCCGGCGAACAAGTCTCCGTACTCGCTTAAGCAGATGCCGGTAGCCGGGTCGTCAGGTGACGCCTGGCCAACGACGGTTCAGATCGAGGAGCTCGGGGTGGCACCGGCGCGCACCGTTCCGTAGTCAAACGGCAGCGTCGAACAGCGATTTGCCGAGGTACTCGCGACGGGACCGGTCGGCCCCGGGAAGTACGAAGTAGTAGCCGCCGAAGGGGAGGGTGTATTTGTCCAGGGCTTGGCCACTGAGGCGCCGCTGAACGGTGGCGAAGCCGCGCTCGAGGTCGTGCTGGAAGCAGGCGAAGATCAGGCCCTCGTCGCGGTCGGTGTCGGCGCGGCGGTAGGAGTAGCCGCGGTGGAGGATTCGGTTGGGCTCGGTGCCGGGGGTTCGGGGGTTGCCCGCCCACGGACGCGACCTGGTGCGGCTGGTGAGTTTCTTCGGTCTCCAGCAGCACACCATCGTGGTGATCGAACCACGCATCCACCACGTGCCCCTGCTGGCGATCCCCCCGGAAGCCAACCGGGTCGCAGCGGAACGCACGCTGATCGCGACCTCGGCCCCGGACACCACCGATTCGCCGCGCTGATCCTGACCGCCAGCGGCGGCACCGGCGAGGAATGAACCCACCCGGCCGGGAGTACCGAGGTGCCCAACCGTGAGCAACTCGCACGCCAGCTCCACGCGCCGAGCCGCCTCGGCCTCCGAATGAGCGTCGCGGCGGGGGTACGAAAGCCAGCCCTGCCCTGCGCTGGTGGCAGCGCAGGGCAGGGCTGTGCTTGCAGAATCGGCCCCTGCTAGAGGCGCTTCACGGACGAGTCGAAATTGTTGCCACCGTAGTAGGTGAAGTTGTACCTGGAGTTCGGCGGATCGCAGTTTCGTCGGCCGGTGTAGTTGTAGCCCTCGTACACGCAGAAGTTCCACGGCGAGCGGTTCCACTGGGAACTTGCCGCCTTGTCCAGGCCTTGGTTGGCGAGGTTCGGTGAGCCGGTCTTGAAGAAGGCCATCGCCCCGGCGCCGTCGTAGCCATCGAAGAGGCAGTAGTAGCCTTGTGGGCAGCGTTCCCAGCCGCCGGCCTGGCCGCTCATGACACCGTCGGTTTTCCCCGAATTGGCGATGGACTTCTGGACCTCGATTCCGGATGCGCTCACCGGCGAGTGCATCGTTGCGGCATGCGCGGGAGCCTGGACGACGATGCTGCCGGCGGCCAACAGCAGCCCGAGCGCGGGCAGGGCAAGCGGGACGGTTTTGGACATGGGTGTTCCCTTCGATGAATTGCAGAGTGCCTGGATTCGAAATGTTGGAGAGACGCTCTATGAGCTCGACGAGCTAATTATTTTTTCCGCGTAGCTATCACCTGAGCGGAGGCAGCGTCGCGGACCGCCTTCCATGACTGACAGGAGTCGCACCACGCGAATCCGGTGGCAGCACCAGGATCGGCCGCCAGGTCGTCAAGGGTGTTCTCGTCTGCGTCGGTGATCGGGCTACGGTGTCCGCATTGCAGCAGGTAGTGTGTCACGCTCCTCCTTTGCCGTTCTTCGGCGATGACTTGTCGCCCACGGGCCAGTGCGCCCGGCTAGAGGTGCCGCGCCGGGTGGCGCCCGACGACACAGGGCGCCACCCGACCGGCGTGCGGATCGACCGGGTGACGCCACGGACATCCGGTGGGGTGCGCGTCACGCGGAGGGGGTTGCCGATTCGCATATGTCCACTGTGGTCATTCACTCGCGCCCGTGGAAGCGGTGTGCGAACACAGCCGTGTCCTGTTTGTGTGCTGGCGTAGTGACGATCGTGGCAAGAAGAAAACCGTTGTCAAAGAACGGCACGTCGCGCGTTCGATCATCAACATCACGTCAACCGGCGCGGTTCGACCGAAAGATCCCTTTGTTCCGTACGCGGTGGCCAAGGCGGGCCTGAACACCTTGACGCAGGCGCACGCGCAGACGTTCGGCCCGATGGGTGTTCGAGTGAACGCCATTCAGTGCGGCCCATTTCGGACACGAATGGCCGCAGCGTGGGATGAGAAGGCTGTTGCCATGCTTGAACGCACTGCCGCCTTGCGCCGGATTGGCGACCCCGAAGAGATCGGGGCCGCAGCGCTGTACCTCGCGACCAGCGACTCGGCGTTCGTGACCGGCACGATCCTTCAGCTCGATGGTGGCGCGACCTTCTGAGCCCCCGACATCCGCTTCGCAGTGTCCCGAGTGGACACGGCAGATAGAATGATCTTGTGAGCGCCGCCGAACAGGTCGCATCTGGGCGACGGACCTTTCGCGACCTCGGGTCGTGGATGGTCTTCGACGCACAGAGCCGCTTGTACGCGATCGGCGATCGCCTGTACGACGGCGTCTCGGTCAACAACTGCGACAACGCGGCCCGAAAGCTGCTGCCACCGCTGATTGCCCTGGCTCGGCGGACCCGCGAGCCCGTCCGCCAGGAGCGCTCGTACGCCCGCAGCACGTTCGAGGTCGTAGTCAAGCCAGTGCTCGGCGGGCGAGACGCAACGCCCATCGCCTTCCTGGCCCGCTACGTCTACCCGGGCGACCCAGCCTCACCGGCACCCTTGGTCGCGGCCTGGGAGTGGGAAGAACCCGCCACTGGTTCCGACGGCTCGCTGCAGCACTGGTGTGGTGCTGACGCGCCCGCGCTCTACGGGGTGACCCCGCCATCGCCAGGCTGGGAGGGCGGGCGCAGCGGGCGCGATCCGTACCGGTTCATGAATTCGATCCTGGTCGAGGACCACCGCATCCCCACCACCGCGGTCATGTCCGACTTCCGTAGTTCGGCCGTCGGCACGCCCCTGATCAGGTACATGGAGCAGCAGCACGCGGCAAGCGGTGAACGACAGGTCATCCGCGCGGTGGGACAGAAGGAGTCCGACCGCCTCTACGCCGGTTTTTCGATGCGGGTCGACCCATCCGCGGCACGCCACGCCGTGGAGCCGCCGCTGCTCCAGCAGCTCAGCGCCTGCGCGGCCCTCATCGAGGACCCGCTGATCATCGTGGACTCGGTCCTCGGGGCGGTCGTGATGACCAGCCTGGACTACCCGGCCGAACAGTCGCCGATACCCGACACCAGCAAGCTCGCCGAGCTGCTGACACCAGAGGACGTCCCCGCCGTGCTCGAGCTCGTCCGCGACGCCGCAGCTCATCCGGCGAGCCGGCTGCCGGTGGTGGCCGCCCGCGTCAGGACAGCGGACGGCTCGGTGTGGCCGGTGCGCATCCACGCGGTGGGCATCAGCGCCGGCACCACGCCGACCGGTCAATTCGTCATGTGCCGCCTCGAACCTGGCGGCGACCAGCCTTAGGGACCGAGCGGTCGTCGTCCTGCTCACAGCAAGGGCGACGACCTCTCGGCCATCTGGTGGTCAAGACGGTGGCGCGTCCGGGGTGTTCAGGACCGCGTTGAGCGACGCGATCTGCGCTTGGATGTCGAACGCGCGCGGGTCGTGCAGCGTCTCGAGGATCTCGGCGGCCTCGCGATACGCCTCGCGGGCGTTGCGGTCGTGGCCGAGCTTGCTCAGGACGTCGGCCCGTAAGGTCAGCGTGTCGGCTTCGGCCCAGCGCTCGCGGCTCGTCCGCCGCAGTTCGAGAGCTTTGTCCAGATGTGTCAGCGCCGGCCGGTAGGACCCGTGCTGCATCAGCAGCAACCCGAGCTGGTGGTGGGCCAAGCTGATCGCGCTCTTCGTGCCAGACCGCTCCGCCAGCTCGAGGGCGTCGTAAGCCGTCTCCGCCGCCTTCTCGTCCTCCCCGAGCTGCTGCTGTTCGCCGGCGAGCATCGCCTTCGACACGGCGACGCCCAAGTCGAGGCCGGCCTCGGAGAAGAGCTGTTCGGCGCGCGCATACAACTCGCGGGCGTCGTCAGCGTGTCGAAGAGACGCGTGCGCGGAGGCAAGCGCGAACGCCGTCCAAGCCTCCAGGAGGCCGTCCCGGTCATCGGCCCCGAGTTCTCCCTGCAACCGCAGCCCCGTCTGGAGCAGCAGGATCGCGTCCTCGGTGTGGCCCACTTCGTGCCGGACCCAGCCCAGGCTCAACATGCTCCGCGCATGTCCGGCGCGGCTGTTGATTCGCAGGGCTGCCGCGCGTCCGTCCACCGCTGCCGTGAGCCAGGAGCGCCAGTTCTTGGTGATGTAGAAGTACGGGAGCAACATGGCCGGTAGCTTCCAGCCGAGATCGCCGGCAGCGACGCTGCGCGCGACCCCCAGGATGGCATCGGCCTCGGTTTCGAACCATATCAGCGCCGCGTCGTAATCCTTTGGCCCGAACGACAACGGCACGATGTCGTCGACCGGACCGGGGGTGAGCCCGACGCCGGCCCAGTTCGGTGCGAGAGCGTTGCTGGCCGCGTGGGTGGTCTCGGCGTACCAATGCATCAGCCGCGTGTGTGCCCGCGCGAGCTCGCGAGGCGGTTCGTCGGCGCCGGCTCGCTCGTGAGCGTAGGCGCGCAGCAGGTGGTTCATGCGCATGCGGCCGTGCTCAGCGAGTTCGACGAGGTGTGCGCGATGCAGGACATCGAGCGCCCGGCCGGCGTCGGCAACGGAGATCTCGCCCAGGGCCGCGGCGGATTCCGCGCTGATCACAGTGGTCGGGCTGGTGCCGAGCAGCCGGAAAATGCGCGCCGGTTGTGACGGAAGGGCCAGGTATGACACGTCCAGCACGGCGTGAATGTTGACGGCCGCGTCACGCGAGGAGAACAGTGCCAGCCGTTCCGGCATGGTGCTGAGCTGCTCGGCGACGTGGTGGAGGCTGTGTCCGCCGTGCTTCGCGTACTCGGCGGCGATGCGGATCGCCATCGGCAGCCGCCCGGCACACCGCACGACCTTCTCCGCGGCACGAAGGTCGGCGTTCACCCGCGCTTCCCCCACCCTGCGCCGCAACAAGGTCATCGCCTCGTCGATCGTCAACGCCGGCAGCTCGATCTGTACCGCGCCGGTGTGGGTCAGCAAGTCCCCTTGGTGCTCGCGGCTGGTCACGATGAGCACGCTGCCCGCACCCGGCAGCAGTGGCCGGACCTGCGCGTAGTCGGAAACGTTGTCGAGGATCACGATCGCCGGGCGGCTCGACAACCGGGAGCGATACCGGGCCGCGCGTTCGTCGACCGTCCCCGTGAGCTCGGAGCCAGGGGCTCCCAGCGCACGCAGGAAGCCGCCGAGCACTGCCCCGGGTTCTGCCGGCCTACCGGCCGCCAGCCCGTGCAAGTCGACGAACAAGCAGCCGCCCGGATATCGCTCCTGGACCTGTGACGCCCACTGAATCGCCAGTTCCGTCTTGCCCGCCCAAAAGCCTCCTTCGATGAGCACGGTGACCGCGGTCCCGTCCTCGTCCCGGGCTGCCACGGCATCATCCAGCTGACGGAGATACCCCCGGCGGCCAGTGAAGTCCGATGCCGGAGGCGGCAGCTGCATCGGACGAACGTGGTCACCGCCGAGCCGCTGCTCACTGGCGATCCGCACCAGTTCACCGTCGGCACCCAGCACGTCATCCAACCTGCTCACCACAGCCGGCCGACGGTCCCGATGACCGTTGAACACCTTGGAGACGTAACTTTCGCTGTAACCTGCCTCGCTCGCGATCTCCTTGAGCGTCAGGCCTTTCTCTCGACATAACCTCCGCGCGGCCAGCGCGAACACACTCTCATCCCTCATCGGTTGCCTCCCCAGCAACAGCGCGTTCCGGTCACCAGAACCCCACAGGAGCGCCGCGCCAGCGCATGATGTTTCGAACGGGTGTTCCGACGATCAATCGATGTGATCAACGAGCGCCGCGGCGATTACCGAGCGCAGATTTGAGAATGTGATTCACATCTAGATCGCGACCGAGCATGAAGGAACTTCATCACCGATCTCCCCTCACCCTGAAGACCGTGTCGTCAGCCAGCGGGCCAGGCTCAGCCACGCGGCCACCCTCCCCATGAGGCGACGTGATCAGCAGTGCTACATAAATACCTTGATCAACTTCATGGCAACAACGCCCCCGAGGAGCATTAACTCGTTCGGGTGATAAACGTCATGGGGGCGGCCAGCCGTACTGAGTAGATGACCCAAGACGGCGTACGTGGAAATACGTAGTCCATCGAACGCCAGTTTCGAGAACCAGATCAAGAGGTATCGGACATGGTCCGACCTCGAATGGCCGCAGCCTTCTGACGGTCGGCAACTCACAGTCATGGAGCGCCACGTGTACCTCCGCTACCGCATTGGCACTACGAGCCCGAGGCCCGGCCCCCGCTACCGGCAAGGGCCGGTCGAGTTGTGACGATCTGCTGGGCGTGGTGCCGCCGCAGGGCAGCACACTGACGGTCTACGGGACGGGCGGCTTCAAGACGGTGTACAGGGGAGGCAAGCGGTGGTGACGTTCGATGCGTGGTACGACCCGGGTCAGGGGAACCCGCTCCCGTTGAGCACGCCGGCTCAGGTGGATGAGCTGCTGGACCGGATGGTGGCCGAGTCCGAATCGCCGGAAGTCGAGGTGGGCCTCGTGGCCCAGATCGATAGCACGCGCGAGGGTGGCTGGTCGGTTCTCCAGTTTGGCGTGCGTGCGGCGAAGAGCGGCTTCGTCGGCTACATGGGCAAGGACGAGGCAAGCGCCATCAGCGACAGCGGCGCGACGCCGCCGGAACCCGTGGCCTACGACTACCAGTCCCATGAGCGAGAGGTGCCGAGCAACGCGGAGGTCTCGTGGCCCACGGTGCGCCAAGCGGTCCACGACTACGTGGCTTCGGGCGGTGCTCGGCCTGCCGGGGTGCGCTGGCGAGAGGTCTCCTACTAGGCCGTCAGCGGTTGCGGTCGGCCTTCCATCCGCCGGGCGTGGTGCGCGCAGTGTGCCGATTGTCGTAGGGCGTACAAAGTGGACGGAGCCCACTAAGCTCCAACAACAAGGGACGGGCCCCTGGCGTGGTTTCGACGCCAGGAACCCCTCCCGTCTTGTTGTGCTGCTTACTCGGCAGGGGAAACCTGAACCTTCGAGACGGAGGCCAGGAAGCCTCGCCATCCCGTGGCCGGCAGCGTGAACGCGCCGCCCGCCGGATCCTTGCTGTCGCGAACGAAGGCACCGGCTCCGTTGGGGTCGAACGCCACCTCGACGCAGTCGGTCTTGTCTGTGTCGTTGCCTGAGTAGCTGCTCTTGCGCCATGTCAGCGGAGCGTCAGGCATCTTGTCACTCATGACTTTTCAAGTACCTCTATCTGTTGGCGGATGAATTCAATCGACTTGTCGGGCGACAAGGCGATTCGTGCTGCGCGATCAAACAACTCGGCAAACCGCTGCACGTCTTCGGGATTATCCACAAGGTGGGAGTCCGCCAGTGACTCGAAGTAGACCCAGCTCGGCTCGCTGTTGTCGTAGTCGACGACGGTCATGCCGCCCGCGCCGCACCCGTAGTCTCCCGCCTCTTTCGGGACAATCTGGACGGTCACGTTCTCCCAGTTCTCGGCCACGTCGGCGAGGTGGTGAAGCTCGTCCAGCAACACCTCGGCGCCGCCAACCTGGCGGGTCACGGCGATCTCGTCCATGATCACGTGGTAGATCAGCGGCTTCGGGTCTGTCGGGTCGATCCGCTTCTGGCGTTTATTGCGCACGCCGAAGTGCTTGGGCTGAGCGGACTCCGGGTCGGCGAGAGTCGCCCTGAGTGCCTGCATGTACTTGTCATTCTGGAGCAGGCCGGGCACGAGGCCGCCGCCAACCTGGCGCATGCGCCATGCGACGCCAGTCTCGTAGACCAGGCGTCGGAACGCTGATGGCGTGCCCGAGGGAAGACGTACGGGCTTCGGCTCGCTCTTTGCGGCTTCGTACAGCTCGCGCACGCGCTCTGCCTGTTCGTCGGTCGCGCCGTAGAGGTTGGTCAGCATGACGACGACGGGCCACTTCGGCTTGAGCCTGCCGCCCTCGTAGCGACTGATCGTGCCCTTGTCCTGGTCGAGGTGGGCTGCGACCTCCTCAAGCGTCTTCTTGCAGGCGTCGCGCAGTTCGCGCAGGTAGCCACCAAGTCGACGCGAGCCTTGAGTCACGAGTTCGGCCATGTTCGGGAGCATATCGCCTCTTCAATTCAACGCCTTTGCGTTATTTAGTGTTGCTACCGGCGTGTGGCGCAGTCTAGTGTTGCGCGCGTTGGTCCAGTGACAACCAGTAGGCGGAGAACTCGGCAAACCGCTCATGCCCTGGTTGAGGACCAGCCGACGGCAGGTGGGGGCACTGAACTCTGCGTCAGCACCCCTACCTGCCCGGACCGACGACGACGAGCCGCTGGGGACCGTGTGCGACCTGGCGCTGAGGGGTTGATTCGCATGAGGGCAGGGTTCTGGGACGCAGTGCGCGAGGGCGATCCGGCGATCATCACGGTCGGCGTGATCCTGTTGCTGCTGGTCGCGGCGAGCGTGTACCTGCTGCGGGCACGGCGGCCGATCACCCCGAAGCCCGACCGCCTCACCGTGGACGTGCTGAAGGCGCGTTTGGCGAAGGAAGCCGAACACATTCAGTCGAAGATCCGCGACGCTCGCGAGGCGGAATTCGCGCGGCTTGCGGAGGCAACCGCCAGGCGCAACCTCGTCGACGAGGACACACAGGTCATGGACCGGATCCCTCCGGCCACGCCGGAGGAGCAAACCGTGGAGTTCCCCGCGGTCCCGGCGAATGCGGTGCCACAGCAGCAGACGCGGCTGTCACGCAAGCGGCGGCGGCCCTACGCCGGACTGACACCGCGTCCCCGGCCGACGCCGAGACCGGCGACCCTGGCATGAGCGTCTTTGTCTTCGGTTCCCGTCAGCACGCCCCGACGTGTCGTCAACACGGCGAGCATCCGCCGGTGCTCTGCGGGTGCACCGTCCTGGACGTGCCGGCGAAGCCGGACGCGCTCATCGACTTCGAGGACACCCGGCTCGGCCGGGCCTTCTCCGATCTTCTCCGCTCATTTCAACCTCCACCCCACCCGCCTCGGTCCGGCTAGAGCAACCCCGCGCCCGCTCGCCGCACCGATATGCCTGCCCCCGGCCTGGCACCCCTTTCCGGCCCGCCGGGGGCAGGCCCCCGATCTCCGGCCCCGTTTCCTCCTTGCGCGGGGCCGAACCAAACTCAACTGGAGCAGAATCCCATGCAGGACAAGGGAAGGCCGACGCGCGCCGACATCGCCGCCGCCGTGCCCGAGTGGACCAAGTACACCGGCCCGGCCGGGTTGAAGGGCGAGTACGGGGAGACGGCGGACCTCGGCGGGCCGCTGTGGATTACCCGCGTACCGAGCAAAGAGCGCGAGGGCGGCTACGCCTACACGATCTACGACGCCGCAGCCTGGCAGGCCTTCTCCGCGGCGCTGACTCGCGCCTCCGGCTGGGAGCTGCTCCATGCCTAGCCCTCTGCACCAGGAGGACGACCCGGCCGAGGTCGTGAAGGCCATCAAGCGCGGCAACGCGGCCATTTACCCCTGGGAGTGGGTACCGGAGGACGTCAGCCCGCGCGACGGGGAGAGGCAGATGGTCAACTACGGCACGCTCCTCGGAGTTGAGATCGAGGTCTTCCACGTCGACCGATTCAGGCTCTCCTTCGCGGTGAACCCCGTGACGGCTCCGACGCGGGAGCACATGGCGTTGGCGATGGCCGAGCTGAGTCACTACCGCGACGGCAACCCGAGCTGGTGGTCAGATGGCTTCGCGGCGAATCGGCGCCTCGACAGCCCGCCCACTTTTCTGTCACGCGTACGGGCTCGCACGCGTGTCTTGCGCAGGCCCCAGGCGTCGCTCCTGGGGCCTGCTGAGGTGCCCTGCGTCCGCGAAACGTCAGGGCACCAGTCTGGGGACGGGCTGCGTGAGCAGCAGCGCTTGTTCGGTGGGCATCGGCTTGTCGGTGCGCCGGATCACGCATGGCGGTGCGGCATCCCGAGCGAACAAGGACACGACCTCACCTTCGGGACACCGACGACGATGAACCATTCCCCCAGCACCCCCGCCGCTCGGCGCCGTCGCCGCCGGTTACCCCCACCGGACTGGCCGTCCGCTACGAGGCCGGGGAATCCCTCCAGGCTCTTGCTCGCGGCTACCGGATGTCCGCGGCGACCGTCCGCGCGCTACTGATCGACGCCGGGGTCCAGATCCGCCCGCCTGGTCGCAGAAGACGCACCGAACCGGCGCTCGCCGAGATAGCGGACGCCGCGATCAGTCACCCGACACATGCCGCAACCTCGGAACCGGCCACCGTCCATCCGCTGCCATCGCCGCCCCCAGCGCAGCGGAGACCCATCGCCAGGCCAATCAGACGATCTGGCCCTCGTTCGTCCTCGGGCCGCCATTCATGCCCAGGACGCCACAGCCAGTCGCGACAGCCATACCGGGCCAGCCGTGCATCGGGTTCAACACGCCGCACCTCGCACACGTGATCAGCGAGAAACCGGTGCCGACCAGGGCCGGCGAACACACCGCCGCGCTAACCCGGTGCGGACGCGTCGGCCTCGTCGACGCTCCCATCCCACCAAACACTCAGCCCTGCAAGGCATGCCACCCACGCGCCACCACCACGCAGTGACCACTGCGTCCGAAGGACTGGCCCCAGGCCGGAGCCACAGCATGCCCCTCCCACCCGCGACCGCAGACTCTCCTCTCGGCTAGCCCGCTCGCGCACCTCCTCCAGCGGCGTGCGGATCGGCTCGATCGGGTGCAGCGACCAACCCGCCACCGCCCCGGACCGGAGACCGCGGCCGACCTGGACGACTGGGTCCGCCGCCACCACACGCCCCGTGTAGCCTCTCAACACACGACGCGGGGTGGAGCAGCTCGGTAGCTCGCTGGGCTCATAACCCAGAGGTCGCAGGTTCAAATCCTGTCCCCGCTACTGCGAAAAGCCCGGTTTGCACATGGTGCAGACCGGGCCTTGGTCATTGGCGGATCTGTGGCGGATCCGCCAACTTTGTGAGACTGGTGCCTGAACCAGGCGACACGGCGTTCATCACGGTGGCGAGCTCTGTGGCCACGCCAGCCGGCCGGGAGATGTACAGCTGGGCGTACAGCCACCCGTCGGTCTCCAGGCCCTCCGGGTCCACACCCTCGCTCGAGAGCCTGTCCAGGATCTGAGTCTGCTCCTCCGCCGAGGCGAACCTCCGCTGCCGGAACACGCCGTCGACGCCGGCGCTCTGGTAGCCCAGCTCGGCCAGGCGTGCCGCGACCGGGTCGTAGGAGAACATCCGCAGCACGAAATGCGCCATCCACGGCCGTGACCTGTGCGCGATCCGGGCGATGGTCTTGTCCGTGACGTACCCGACGCAGCCGGTTGAGATGACGAGATCGACGCCGCCCAGCAGGTCCTGTTGCTCCGGCGTCGGATCGTCCCGCTCAAGGTCCGCGTGGATCGCGGCGTCGATGAAGCCGGCCGATTGCGCATAGGCCAGCGCCGGACCCGAGTTGTCGAGACCGATGAAACGGATGTCTTCGGTACCCGCGTGCGAGCGGACCCACCCACGGTCGGCCGCGAGCAGTGCTTCGTGGTCGAGGGCGAGCACATCCGGGCCCGTGTAGTAGTCGTAGAGCTGGTCCATCGTCACGTCGCACCGTTGCAGGACCGCGTTGACGCCATACGAGCAGCCGACGTCGAGCACGGTCGGTGCCGCGACGCCGCGTTCGGCGCGGTATTCCTCGATCAGCTTGCTGAAGTAGGGCTTGGCCAGCTGTGGAATGAGGTAGTCGACCCGGCCCAGCGTGCCGAAGAAGGCACGCGGATCGGGCTCGGCATAGATATGGTCGAAGGAGATCTTGCCGGTCGAGTCGAGGGGCACCCCGGTCTCCCTACTAGACGGTATGGCGTGACTGCCTCGGATGAGACGGTCGCGGGCTGGGCTCGCTCACGCATGTTCGGGTTGCTGGGCAGCGGCTGACGGCTCGGCCTGAGCGTACGAGTGTGGGCCTCGATGTCCATGCCCGCTCGGTCGCGGCTGCGGCGATTGATGGTGTGCGAGGCGGGCGCGGCGGCTGACGCCGTCGCATGATCACATCCGGTCTACGAAATTGGCCTTTGTAGCCAAGTTTCCGCACAAAGACTTGGCTACCGATATCACAGGTTATCGGTAGTGTCGGCGCTCGCACGCCGCCATGCGAGTGGTTGTCATCAAATTTATGACATTTGGCTGATCGTCATGGTTTAGTTGACATCATGACGTTGACGGAACTGGAGCCGGACGACGCGGCTCCCTACACCGACGCGACCCGAGCGCGGATGGCGCTCGCGGCCGCCGCGCAGGAGCTGGCCGACTCGGCCCGGTCCTTCGTCCCGATCCACCCGGGCAGCCTGCGCTCCAGCGGCGGCAGTGACGTCGACGCGGTGGACATCGAGGACGCTGTCCGGCTGGTCGCACGTGCCGAGGAGGTCCTCGAGTGCATGGTGGTGTTCGCGGTGATCTCGGGGGCCACCTGGGATGTGGTCGGCGACGGGCTCGGCACCGCGAGGCAGAACGCGAACAAGAAGTACAAGGGGGCGGTCGCACGCTTCCGTGAGGCGCTCGCGCAGCCGATGGCCCTCAAGCCCGACGGCACCGAATACCTGCGCCTGGCGGACGCCGCGCACGAGCCGGAGGTCTGGGCCAGCCGGCTCGACGCGTGGGTGGAACGGCATCACGAACCGCACGAGTTCCGCATCGCGGCTCGTCCGGTGTCCGACGGGCTGGCGCGCCTGCATCCGCAGCTGGAGCTGATGCGTCTGCAGGCTCGGCGCCGGGAATTGACCGACGAGCACCTCGTGCCCCCGGCCGAGGAGATCCTGCCGATCGCCGAGCGTGAACTGGCGCTGTGGAAGCAGATGGGGAAAGCCGGACACGACGTGGCCGAGTCGGTCGAGCGGATGCAGCGGCAGATCACCGAGCTGCGCGCCACCCTCCCGCCGGCGCCAGCCGGCGATCCGGACGCCGCGGGAGGCACCAGCACGTAAGCGCCGGCGACACCACCCGATCGCTGGCCTGGCCGGCAGCCACGACGCCGTCCGTCGCAATCCGAGAGGAAACACCGTGCCCAGATCGACGACCAACCCCCGAATCCCCGAGCCCTACGCGAAGCGTCTGCTGAGCGAGCTGGACGAGATCCACACCGCGTACTCCGCGGTGCTGTCCTCGTCGCAAATCATCAACGTCCATCCGGGTCGTGACAACCGCAACAGCGGCATGGTCTTCATCGGCTACGCGACGTGGGGATGGGCACCGAGTTCGTAAGGCCTCGAGGCGGACCGGATGACGCTGCTGCGCCGAGTTCGTGACTGGGAACCGCGGTTCCGGCTGCTGTTTCCTCACCCCACGCCGTCGGTGAGCGAGCGACTCGAGGAGAACATCGGGCTCTTGGAATCGTGGCTGGTCCGGGCAGGTGGAGAGCGAGACGTGCCCTCCACCGTGGAGCAGGCGAGGCAGCAGCTCGGTGAGGTCGTGGCGGACCTTCGCGGCCTGCTTGGCCTCCTGCCACCCGACGAGTACGCCACCCGACTCACCGTCGACACCAACACGCTCATTGACAACCCGGATCTGACCGTGCACGTCGGCACGCTCGGCACCAAGTACATGGTCCACCTCCTTCCCGTCGTGCTCCGGGAAATCGACGACCTCAAGCGCGGGGGCAGGACTCAGGACCTGCGCGATGCAGCCAAACGAGCCGAGAAAAGGCTCAAGGGCTTGCGAACGAACGGCGACGTTCGTACCGGCGTGCGCGTGGCAGGCGAGGTGTGGGCAGTGTTCGAGCACATCGAGCCGCACAGCGACCGACTCCCGTCCTGGCTCGACCTCACCGTGCCCGACGACCGCTTCGTCGCCTCCACCCTGCTCCTGCAGTCAGATCACCCGGGATCCGCGCTCTACGTCGCAACCGGCGACATCAACATGCAAACCAAGCTCGCAGCCGTCGGCGTGCCGTTCGTCGAACTGCCCTGAGCACGCGATCACGTGTTCCGGTCCACCGAGCAGAACGGTCGTGCTACGCCCTCAGCACAGAAAGGTCCCTTGACCATGAGCTCCTACGACGACACGCCCCGCCGCAGCAGCCTGCCCGCCGCTCTCGACAACGCACTGGCCCGCCAGTTCCCCGACGACACCCTGGACTCCTACGCCTCCCAGCAGGCGCTGGAGGTGCTGGACCGTGTGCTGCCCCATGTCGAGGACGTCGGCGACGTGATCCACACGCTGTTCCCCTACGACGGCCCGCACTCGGCGGACACCGTCGCCGATGCCGCCCGGGCGATGGCGAAGATCGGCCGCTACCTCAACAACGCCACCCAGCGCGAGCGCACGCTGCCCTACGGCAGCTCGATCGGCACGGTCATCGGCAACGTCAAGGCCACTCTGTTCCAACTGGACCAGCTGCTCGACCAGCTCGCCTCGGCCGCGCTGCACCTGGCCGAGGACCCCGCCCTCTACTCCGACCAGGTCCCCTACGACGCGGACATCCCCCGCGCCAAGTGGATGGCCGCCCGCCACGACGCCGACGTCACCACCGCGATGCAGGTCGCCGACGAGCTGCACCAGATCCGCCCAGGCCTCGTCACCTGGGACAGCCAGGGATACCTCCCCGTCGGCGGGATCGCCCACCAGCTCGAGCACCCGCACGCCCTGGCCAACCAGCTCAGCCACAACGAGGACGAGGTCGCCGACGAGACCAAGGACGCATGAGCACCCCGGCCACGCTCTTGCGTACGTCAAGGAACCTTGGCCACCGGTCCCGATACGCAGTTGCCGTTTGTCCCCCCATAGCCCTGTCCCCCTCATTGAGCGGCGAAGCGCAACACGGAGCGCGAGGTTAGCGCGCCCAAACGCCTCAGGCCCCGAGCTTCTTGGCTCACCGACGTCGACGAGGTCGTGCGCTCAGGGGACGAGCGCGAGCGGATGGCGTTGCGCAACACAGCTAGGGCGTCTTGTGCGATTGCTAGCTGCCGCCACCGGCTACCGCGCCGGCTTGTCAATCGAGTCCCGGCTCGCCACCGGAGCTGATCGGCCCGGCTCAGTAGCATCCAGCACATGACCATCAAACTTGAGAACGTCGGCATCGCCGTTCGCGACCTCGAAGCAGCGATCGCCTTTTTCACCGACCTCGGTCTCACGGTTGTCGAGCGTGCCACGGTCAGTGGTGAGTGGACCGAGACTGCTGTCGGCCTTGATGGGAACCACGCCAACATTGCGATGCTTCAGACGCCAGACGGTCACGGTCGCCTTGAGCTCTTCGAGTACATCCACCCCGAAGCGATCGAGACGGATCCCACTCGTCCCAACGAGATCGGCATGCACCGTGTCGCCTTCTCGGTCGAGGACATCGACGAAGCCCTTGAGATAGCCGCGAAGCACGGATGCCGTCCGCTTCGCGGCGTGGCCACCTATGAGGACATCTACAAGCTCACCTACCTCCGCGGTCCCAGCGGCATCATCGTGATGCTCGCCGAGGAGCTGAAGAAGAACTGACGTCCGATCGGCACACCTAGGATGTGTTGCCAACGCCCTCAGGGCTGAAAGTCCGTCCAGTACGCCATCACATATCGCGCCGTCGACGGCGTGCGGGAGTGCCTGCCCGCCGACTTCTCCCACGCCGACCTGCTGGTCTCCTACACCCGCACGTCACTCGGCGACTTCTACGGTGGCTGATAGCTGTAAAGCATGCTCAGTGACGTAGACATCAGAGCAACATGATCATTGCGTCGCATTCCCTTCAGGCCTCGTACCTGATCAACGACCTGCACTACGACGGAACCAAGTACCGGCCCGAGGCCCCCGGCCAGCATCACCGGCCCGAGGCCCCCGGCCAGCATCAGCGGCGACCCCCACGGCGCCGCGTACGTCGGAGACATCCCCGGACCGGCATGGCCACCAGTGGCCGGGTCTACCCCCATGGGCGGATAGCACCAACCCGCATCGACGCGTGGCTCCGCGCCGAAGCACATCCCACAGCGGAAGCCTAATCACCGCTGGTCAGGCATATCCGCCCGCCCGATTTTTCGCGGATGCTACGGCGACCCCTGCACGGTCCGGCGGCGCGCCTTCGGCGCTTGGACTACAGGTCGAGCTTGCTCAGGGCGTTGTTGGTCCAGCGGTCGACGACGCGGAAGTACAGCTGACGAGCCTGGGCCAGGATCGTGCGGTTGCTGCCATGGTGTCTCCCCTTGGTCCTTTTGTCCGGCCCACCGGCTACCCCACGAGCAGGCGTGTACACCTTCGCGAATCCACCGGCGCATGCGCAGGACGGTTCACCGCGCGGTTTCCCGGCTCTTGCGGCGCACGTACCGCTCCTCGCGCATGCGCTCCGCCATCGCGGGGTAGTGCAGTTCGAACGCCGGACGCTCGGACCGGATGCGCGGCAGCTCGTGGAAGTTGTGCCGCGGCGGTGGGCACGTCGTGGCCCACTCCAGGGAATTGCCGTAGCCCCAGGGATCGTCCACGACGACGACCTCGCCGAAGCGGTAGCTCTTCACGACGTTCCAGACGAACGGCAGCATCGACGCGCCGAGCACGAACGAGCCGATGGTCGAGACGGTGTTGAGCGCGGTGAAGCCGTCGGAGGACAGGTAGTCGGCGTACCGGCGCGGCATGCCTTCGGCGCCCAGCCAATGCTGCACCAGGAACGTCAGGTGGAACCCGATGAACGTCAGCCAGAACTGCCACCGGCCCAGTCGCTCGTCGAGCATGCGGCCGGTCATCTTCGGGAACCAGAAGTAGATCCCGGCGAACGTGGCGAACACGATCGTGCCGAACAGCACGTAGTGGAAGTGGGCCACGACGAAGTAGCTGTCGTGCACCTGGAAGTCGAGCGGTGGTGACGCGAGGATCACCCCGGTGAGACCGCCCAGCAGGAACGTCACCATGAACCCGACCGACCACAACATCGGCGTCTCGAAACTGAGCGTGCCCTTCCACATCGTGCCGATCCAGTTGAAGAACTTGATGCCCGTCGGCACGGCGATCAGGAACGTGAGGATCGAGAAGAACGGCAGCAGCACCGCGCCCGTGGCGAACATGTGGTGCGCCCACACGGTCGCCGACAGCGCGGTGATGCCGATGGTCGCGAACACCATCAGCCGGTAGCCGTAGAGCGGTTTGCGGCTGAAGACGGGGATGATCTCCGTGACGATCCCGAAGAACGGCAGTGCGACGATGTAGACCTCCGGGTGGCCGAAGAACCAGAACAGGTGCTGCCACAGGATCGCGCCGCCGTTGGCCGGGTCGAACACGTGCGCACCGAGCCGCCGGTCGGCCTCCAGCCCGAACAGCGCGGCCGTGAGGATGGGGAACGCGAGCAGGATGAGGATCGCGGTGAACAGGATGTTCCAGGTGAACAGCGGCATCCGCCACATCGTCATCCCGGGCGCGCGCAGGCACACGATGGTCGTGGTCATGTTCACCGCGCCGAGGATGGTGCCCAGCCCCGAAACGATGAGCCCCATGATCCACAGGTCGCCGCCGATGCCCGGCGAGTGCACCGCGTTCGACAGCGGCGTGTAGGCCGTCCAGCCGAAGTCGGGCGCGCCACCCGGCGTGAGGAACGCGCTGAGCACGATCAGCCCGCCGAAAAGGAAGAGCCAGTAGGAGAACGCGTTCAATCGCGGGAACGCCACGTCGGGCGCTCCGATCTGCAGCGGCAGGATGAAGTTGGCGAACCCGAACACGATCGGGGTGGCGTAGAGCAGCAGCATGATCGTGCCGTGCATGGTGAACAGCTGGTTGTACTGCTCCTGCGACAGGAACTGCAGCCCGGGACGGGCCAGCTCCGAACGCATCAGCAACGCCATCGCGCCGCCGGCCATGAAGAACGCCGTCGCAGTGACGAGGTAGAGCACGCCTATCTTCTTGGGATCGGTTGTGCGCAGCAACGCCAGGAACACCGAGCCGCGAGGCGTGCGCCTCGGGCTCAGCCTGACGGGTTCCCGCCGGACGCTCGTCTTCGTCTCGGTCACCGTCGGCCTCCCACTCTGGACGCGCTGGACGAGCGCCGATTACCCCGGTGCGTGCCCGGATATACCCGCGGCCGGTGAAGAACCTCGCCGGTTCTGTCGTCGATCATTTGCTCGGCGCAACCGTTTCGAATCCGGCGGCGGCGTCGGTGAAAAGCCCCAGCGCGACGACCATCGCCGAACGCTGCTCCGGTTCCAGGCGGCTCAGCACCAGATCCAGCACGCGGCGGCGCTCCTCGTCGACGCGGTCGACGAGCTGGCGCCCTTTCGCCGTCGGCGCGAGGAGGATCTCGCGCTTGTTCAGCGGGTTCTGGGCTTTCTGGAGCAAACCGAGAGAAACCAGCCGGTCACACGCCCGGGTGACCGTCGACGGGTTCATCGTCAGCTCGTCCGCGACCCGGCCCATCGTGACCGGCGTGCGGTCGGCCGTCACGCGCAGCGCGCGGAACTGCGTGAGTGTCAGCTGCCCGGTCGCGTGCTCGACGCTGGAGTCCGCGATCGTCACCATCGCGCGCAGGGCGGCGAGCGCGACGGCGGAATCGGGCGCAGAATTTTGCGTCACGCAAGCATGGTAGGCCCGGAAAGCGGGTACAGCGACTTCAGAGGCGTAAAAGACGCGACGACGAGGAGCTGTCATGACCCAGACCGTCGGCGACTACCTGCTGCAGCGGCTGCGCGAGTGGGGTGTCGAGCAGGTGTTCGCGTATCCGGGCGACGGGATCAACGGCATCGTCGCCTCGTTCGGGAAGGCGGACAACCGGCCACGGTTCGTGCAGGCGCGCCACGAGGAGATGGCGGCGTTCGAGGCCGTCGGGTACGCGAAGTTCAGCGGTAGGCCCGGCGTGTGCCTGGCGACATCCGGGCCGGGCGCGATCCACCTGCTCAACGGCCTCTACGACGCGAAACTCGACCACGTACCCGTGGTGGCGATCGTCGGGCAGACCGCCCGCAGCGCCATGGGCGGCAGCTACCAGCAGGAGGTCGACCTCCAAGCGCTCTACAAGGACGTCGCGAGCGAGTACCTCGTCGAGGTCAACGTGGCCGAGCAGCTGCCCAACGCACTGGACCGCGCGTTCCGCACCGCGATAGCGGGCCGCTGCCCCACCGCGCTCATCATCCCGGCCGACCTGCAGGAAGAGCCGTACTCGCCGCCGCAGCACGCGTTCAAGCAGGTGCCCTCCAGTCCGCCGAGCACGTCGTGGCCGCGGCCCGTGCCGCCGGAGGCCGACCTCGACGCCGCCGCCGAGGTGCTCAACGCCGGAGAGAAGGTCGCCATCCTGGTCGGCCAAGGCGCCCGTGGCGCCGCAGCCGAAGTGAGCCAGGTCGCGGAGGTCACCGGGGCCGGAGTCGCGAAAGCGCTGCTGGGCAAGGACGTCCTGCCCGACGACCTCCCGTGGGTCACCGGCGCCATCGGACTGCTCGGCACGCGCCCGAGCTACGAGCTCATGCGTGACTGCGACACCCTGCTGATCGTCGGTTCGAACTTTCCGTACTCGCAGTTCCTCCCCGACTTCGGCCAGGCGCGCGCCGTGCAGATCGACCTCGACGGCCGGTTCATCGGGATGCGCTACCCCACCGAGGTCAACCTCGTCGGCGACGCCGGCGCCACCCTCCGCGCACTGCTGCCCAGGCTGGCGAGCAGGGAAGACCGGTCGTGGCGGGAAAAGATCGAGAAGAACGTCGCGTCGTGGTGGGACACCGTCGATCGCGAAGCCGCCGTCGACGCCGAACCGGTCAACCCGATGACCATCGTCTCCGAGCTGTCGCGCCGCCTGCCGGACAACGCGATCGTCACCGCCGACTCCGGTTCCTCCACCAACTGGTACGCCCGCAACCTCCGCATCCGCGGCGACGTCCGCAGCTCCCTGTCGGGCACGCTCGCCACGATGGGACCGGGCGTGCCCTACGCCATCGGCGCCAAATTCGCGCACCCCGACCGGCCCGTGATCGCGCTCGTCGGCGACGGCGCCATGCAGATGAACGGCCTGGCCGAGCTCATCACCATCGCCCGCTACCGCCACCTGTGGAGCGACCCGCGCTGCGTGATCTGCGTGTTCCACAACAACGACCTCAACCAGGTCACCTGGGAGCTGAGGGCGATGGGCGGCGCCCCGAAGTTCGAGGAGTCGCAGAGCCTCCCGGACGTCGACTACGCCGGGTTCGCGCTGTCACTGGGGCTGACCGCAGTCACCGTCGACAAGCCCGGGCAGCTCGGGTCCGCGTGGGACACCGCGCTCACCGCGGACAAGCCCGCGGTGCTCGACGTCCGCTGCGACCCGGAAGTGCCGCCGATCCCGCCGCACGCCACGTTCGAACAGATGAAGTCCGCCACCGAGGCGGTGCTCAAGGGCGATCCTGACGCGATGCACCTCGTGGTGCAGGGCGTGAAGACCAAGGTGCAGGAGATCCTGCCTGGCCGGCGGGACAAGTGACGCGCGGCTCGCCGGCGGTCGACCGGATCACGGCCCGCGCCCACCGCGTGCCGACCGAGACGCCGGAGGCCGACGGCACGCTCGAGTGGGACAGCACCACCATCGTCGTGGTCCACGTTCACGCCGGCCCGGTGCGCGGCCTCGGCTGGACCTACGCCGACGCCGCGTGCGCGTCGCTGATCGAAAAGACTTTGGCGCCGGCCGTGCTCGGGGCGCCGGTGGGCGACGTCCCGGCGTGCTGGGCGGCGATGCAGCGCGCCATCCGCAACCTCGGCCGGCCGGGGCTCGTGTCGTGCGCCCTGTCCGCAGTGGACATCGCGCTCTGGGACGCGGCCGCGCGCTCGCTCGACGTGCCGGTGAGCCGTCTGCTCGGACGCGTGCACGAAGACGTCGCCGTGTACGGCAGCGGCGGGTTCACCAGCCTGAGCGACGACGAACTCGCCACCCGGCTCGAAGGGTGGGTGCACCGGCGGCGGATCCCGCGCGTGAAGATCAAGATCGGCGAAGCCTGGGGCACGCGCGTCGAAAGGGACCTGAAGCGGGTCGAGCTCGCGCGCTCCGTCGTCGGCGACGATGCGGCGCTCTACGTGGACGCCAACGGCGCGTATTCGCCCGGCCAGGCACGCCGGTTGCTGCAGCCGCTGCGCGACGCCGGCGTCGTCTGGTTCGAGGAGCCGGTGTCCAGCGACGACCTCGACGGGCTCGCGAGCCTGCGTTGCCCGGGTGGACCGGACATCGCCGCGGGCGAGTACGGCTACGACCTGCCCGCCTTCGCGCGGCTGATCCCGGTCGTCGACTGCCTGCAGGTGGACGTGACCCGCTGCGGTGGGTTCACCGAGTGGCGCCGCGCCGCGGCCTTGGCGGCCGCCGCCAACCGCGCCGTGTCCGCGCACTGCGCCCCGAACCTCTCGGCGCACGCCGCGGTGGCGACTCCGAACTTCCGCCACATCGAATGGTTCGCCGATCACGAGCGCCTCGAGAACCTGCTCTTCGACGGCTGCCTCGATCCGGCCGGCGGCCGGGTCAACCCATCCCCATCCGTCCCCGGCCTCGGGTTGACCTTCCGGGCCGACGTCGCGGCCGGGTACCCGGCCTAAGGAGGACCGACGATGACCCAGGTGGACCTGCCCGACCCGGTCGTGCGCCACCCGGCCACGCCCGACATCGACCGCGCGGCGCTGGACGAGGCGTTGCGTGCACGTGTACAGGGTGAAGTCCGGTTCGACGACGGCACCCGCGCCGCCTACTCGACCGACGCGTCGAACTTCCGGCAGGTGCCGCTCGGCGTCGTGGTGCCGCGCTCGCCGGACGACGCCGTCGACGCCCTCGAGGTCGCGCGAGAGTTCGGCGCCCCGGTGCTTTCGCGGGGCGGCGGCACCAGCCTCGCCGGGCAGTGCACGAACACCGCGATCGTGCTCGACTGGTCGAAGTACTGCACGAAGCTCGAGTCGGTCGACGAGGCCGCCCGCACGTGTGTGGTCCAGCCGGGGATCGTGCTCGACGAGCTCAACCGGCAGCTCGCCGGTACCGGCCTGCGGTTCGGGCCCGAACCGGCCACGCACATGAACTGCACCCTCGGCGGCATGATCGGCAACAACTCCTGCGGTGCCACCGCCCAGCGCACCGGCAAGGTCGTCGACAACATCAGCCGCCTCGAGGTCCTGCTCGCCGACGGCACGCGGTTCTGGTGCGGCAAGACCACCGACGAGGAGTACGCGGACATCGAGCGGCGCGGTGATCCGCGCGCCGCGATCTACCGGCAGCTGCGGCAGCTGCGTGACGAGTACGCCGACGAGGTCCGTCGCCGCTTCCCGGACATCCCCCGGCGCGTGTCGGGCTACAACCTCGATTCCCTGTTGCCGGAGCACGGCTTCGACGTCGCCGGGCTGCTCGTCGGGTCGGAGTCCACTTTGGTCACCGTGCTGCGCGCGGAGCTGAAACTGGTGCCGGTGCTGCCCGAACGGACGCTGGTCGTGCTCGGCTATCCCGACATCGCGAGCGCCGCCGACGCCGTGCCGAAGATCCTGCCGCACGAGCCGATCGCTCTGGAAGGCGTGGACCACAAGCTGATCCGCGACCAGCGGCTCAAGGACATGAATCCCCAGGCGCTGGGTGACATGCCGCAGGGCCGCGCGTTCCTCATGGTGCAGTTCGGCGGGCAGAGCAGTGACGAGGTCGAACGCCGCGCCCACAAGATGCTGGAGGCGCTGCACGACACCGAACACGAGGCCGACGTCGCCTTCCTCGACGACCCGGCCCGCGAAGACGAGCTGTGGCAGGTCCGCGAGGCCGGGCTCGGCGCGACCGCGCACGTGCCCGGCAAAGCCGACACCTTCGAGGGCTGGGAGGACTCCGCCGTCGCCCCCGAACGGCTGGGTGAATACCTGCGCAAGCTCACTGCGCTGTACGAGGAGTTCGGTTATGCCAGCGACACCGGGCCCAGCCTGTACGGCCACTTCGGCCAGGGCTGCGTGCACACCCGCATCCCGTTCGACCTCTACACCGCCGACGGCGTGGTCACCTACCGCCGGTTCATGCACCGCGCCGCCGCTCTCGTGGCCGAGCTCGGCGGGTCGTTCTCGGGCGAGCACGGCGACGGCCAATCACGGGGTGAACTCCTGCCGAAGATGTTCGGCGAAGAGCTCGTCACCGCCTTCGGCCGGCTCAAGGCGATCTTCGACCCGGCCGATCGGATGAACCCGGGCAAGGTCGTCGCGCCCTACTCGCTCGACGAGAACCTGCGTCTCGGCGGAACGTGGTCGCCGGCCGACCCGCAGGACCTGTACTTCCGCTTCCCCGAGGACGGGGGCTCGTTCGCCCAGGCGGCCAACCGTTGCGTCGGCGTCGGGCGGTGCCGGCAGCACGACACGTCCTCGGGCGACGTGATGTGCCCGTCCTACCAGGTCACCGGCGAGGAGGAACACTCCACGCGCGGCCGCGCACGCCTGCTCTTCGAGATGCTCCACGGCCACGGCGACAGCCCGATCGGCGACGGGTGGCGCTCGGCCGAGGTGAAGGACGCCCTGGACCTGTGCCTGGCGTGCAAGGGCTGCAAGACCGATTGCCCGGCCAATGTGGACATGGCCACTTACAAAGCGGAGTTCCTCGCCCACCACTACGAGGGCCGGCCGTGGCGACGGCCACGTTCGGACTTCACGATGGGCTGGCTGCCCGCGTTCGCCCAGGTGGTCGGGCGGCTGCGGGCCGGGAAGCCGGTCAACGCGCTCACCCGCACGCCCGGCCTCGCGCGGCTGGCGACGCTCGTGGCCGGCGTCGAGGACCGCGAGATCCCGGCGTTCGCCGGCGAAACCCTGCAGCAGTGGTTCGCCCGGCACCACCCGGCCGGCGACGGCGCGCGCGGCACCGTCCTGCTGTGGCCGGACTCGTTCACCAACCACTTCCACCCCGCTGTCGGCCGGGCCGCGGTTCACGTGCTGGAAGACGCCGGGTGGCGGGTGACCATGCCGGTGAAACCCGTGTGCTGCGGGCTCACCTGGATCTCCACCGGCCAGCTCGGCCTCGCGAAGCACATCCTGCAGCGGACCGTCCGCGAACTGGCGCCGCACGTGCGCGACGGTGGCCTCGTCGTCGGCATGGAACCCAGCTGCACCGCGGTGTTCCGCTCCGACGCGACCGAGCTGTTCCCGGGCGACCAGGACGCCCGGCGGCTGCGGAACCAGACCGTGACCCTGGCCGAGCTGCTCACCGAACACTCCCCCGGCTACCGCCCGCCGCGCGTCGACGCGAAAGCGCTCGCCCAGGTCCACTGCCACCAGCACGCGGTCCTGGGCTGGGACGCGGACCGGCGGCTGCTCGAGGCCGCGGGTGTCGACGCGGAACGCCTCGGCTCCGGCTGCTGCGGCCTGGCGGGCAACTTCGGCTTCGAGAAAGGACACCGCGAGGTCAGCGAGGCCTGTGCAGAGCGGGTGCTGCTCCCCCGGGTCCGCGACGCCGACGACGGCACGGTCGTGCTCGCCGACGGCTTCAGCTGCCGCACACAGTTGCACGAACTCGACAGCGGTGGCCGGGAAGGAACGCACCTGGCGGAGCTGCTCGCGTCGGGCCTCGGCCGGCCTCCGGAGCCGCCTCGGCGGCGCAAGCTCGCGGCCTTGGCCGCGACGGTCGCGCTGGGCGCGGCGGGAGCCGCGGTGGCCCGGCGGGTGAGGGCGCGATGAACCCGCGCGGACTGGCGGTCGCGCGAGCCGCGTGGGGCGGCGCGTTGCTCACCGTCGCGAGGGTCGCCGAGGAAGACGAAGTAGCGATGGTGCTCGTCGCGCTCGGCGTTCGGCACCTGGTGCAGGCGACGGTGACGCTGAAGTGGCCGCACAGCGCCGCCTCGCGGTGGGCGTGGCTCGTCGACGGCGCCCACAGCGTGAGCATGCTCGCGCTCGCCGGAGCCTCGAAGCGGTGGCGAACGCCCGCGATGACCAGCGCGGCGACCGCGGCGGCGTGGGCGCTCGTGTCCCGGACCACGAGCAAGTGACGGATCGGAGGAACCCCATGACCGGCAATCCTGTGGTGGTCGTGACCGGCGCCAGTGGCGGGATCGGGCGCGCGGTCGCCCGCGCGTTCGGCGCACGGGGCGCCGGCGTCGCGCTGCTGGCCCGCGGCCGGAAGGGACTGAGCGCCGCCGCCGAAGACATCCGGCGCGAAGGCGGCACTGCGCTGCCGCTCGAAGTGGACGTCGCCGACTTCGACCAGGTGGACGCCGCCGCCACGCGCGTCGAGCAGGAGCTGGGTCCGATCGACACGTGGGTCAACGTCGCGTTCACCTCGGTGTTCGCGCGGTTCTCCGACATCCGGCCCGAAGAGTTCCGCCGGGTCACCGAGGTCAGCTACCTCGGCTACGTGCACGGCACGATGGCCGCCCTCAACCGCATGAAACCACGCGGCCACGGCACCGTCGTGCAGGTCGGCTCGGCGCTCGCGTACCGCGGAATTCCGTTGCAGAGCGCCTATTGCGGTGCCAAGCACGCCATTCAGGGCTTCAACGAAGCCCTGCGCTGCGAACTGCTGGCCGAGCACAGCGGTGTGCACGTGACGATGGTGCAGATGCCCGCGGTCAACACCCCGCAGTTCTCCTGGGTGCTGTCCCGGCTGCCGCACCACGCGCAGCCCGTGCCGCCGATCTACCAGCCCGAGGTGGCCGCCGACGCGGTCCTCTACGCGGCCGATCACCCGCGCCGCCGTGAGTACTGGGTCGGTGGCAGCACGGTCGGCACCCTCCTCGCGAACGCCGTCGCGCCGGGGATCCTCGACTGGTACCTCGCGAAGACGGGGCTCAAATCGCAGCAGACCGGACAGCCGACGCCGGACGACCAGCCCGCCAACCTGTGGCAGCCGGCCGACGGCCCGCGCGGACACGACTTCGGCGCTCACGGCGAGTTCGACGACAAGGCCACGCCGCGCAGCGTGCAGCTCTGGGCCAGCCGGCACCACGGCCTGCTCGCCGCGGCGGGCGGTGCTCTCGCGGTGACGGCGGCCGGGCTGTGGCGATGGGCCCGGACGTGAGCGACTGGCGGGACTTCCCGCCCCACGTCCTGCGCGAGTACGCCTTGCTGGCCGACGGGGAACGGGGAGCGCTGTGCGGCCCCCGGGGCGACATCGCGTGGCTGTGCGCGCCCGGCTGGGCCGACAGCGCCGTGCTGTCCACGCTCGTCGGCGGCCGCGGCGTGTACTCCGTCAGCCCGGTGGAATCGAGCGTGTGGGGCGGGTACTACGAACCCGGCACCCTGATCTGGCGCAACCGCTGGGTCAGCGCCCGAACGGTCGTCGAATGCCGTGACGCGCTCGCCTATCCCGCCGACCCCCGCCGCGTCGTGCTCCTGCGACGTGTCGAAGCCGTGGAACGGGACGTCGCGATGCGCGTGCAACTGGACCTGCGCGACGGGTTCGGCGCTCGGTCGATGCGCGAGCTCTCCCGCGGCGACGACGGGGTGTGGACCGCACGCACCGGCGACCTGCGCATCCGCTGGCGCGGCGCCGGCGACGCGCGAGTCGACGACGAGGACCGGCTCCTCCTGGACCTCGACCTGCCGGGCGGGACCACCCACGACTTGGTCCTCGAGATCAGCCCCGATCCTCTGCCCGAGCCCCCCGGCGCGGACGAGTTGTGGACGGCGACCGAACACGCGTGGCACCAGGCGGTGCCGAGGCTCGACGACACCGTCGCCCCGCGCGACGCCCGGCACACGTACGCGGTGCTGCGCGGCCTGACCACGGCAGGCGGCGGCATGGTCGCCGCCGCCACGCTCGGCCTGCCCGAACGTGCCGAAGCCGGGCGCAACTACGACTACCGCTACGTGTGGCTGCGCGACCAGTGCTACGCCGGGCTCGCCGCCTCGGTCACCGAAGCGCACCCGCTGCTCGACGACGCCGTGGCGTTCACCTCGGCGCGGGTGCTGGAGCACGGGGACAAGCTGCTGCCCGCCTACCGCACCGACGGCCGGCCGCCGCCCGGGGAGACCCCCCTGCGCCTGCCGGGCTACCCCGGCGGAACCCCGATCACCGGCAACCACGTGCGCGGCCAGTTCCAGCTCGACACCCTCGGCGAACTGCTCCAGCTCTACGCGGCCGCCGCCCGGCACGACCGGCTCACCCCCGACGCCGAACACGCCGCCCACCTCTGCGTCGACCTCATCGTCCGCCGCTGGGACGAACCCGACGCCGGCGTGTGGGAACTGCAGGACGAGTGGTGGAGCCACTCCCGCCTCGCCTGCGTCGCCGGCCTCCGAGCCCTCGCCGCGCAGCGCTCCGCCGCCCCCGCGGCGGAGCTGTCCGGCCTCGCCGACAAGCTGCTCGCCGAAACGGCGCGCCGGTGCATCGACGACCGTGGCGCCTGGCAGCGCGCGCCAGGACTGCGCGGGACCGACGCCGCCCTGCTCCTGCCGCCGGTTCGCGGCGCCTTGCCCGCCGCCGATCCACGCACCCTCGCCACCCTCGACGCCGTCCGCACCGACCTGTGCCAGGACGGCTACGTCTACCGCTTCGCCCCCGACGACCAGCCCCTCGGCGAAGCCGAAGGAGCATTCCTGCTGTGCGGCTTCGTCATGGCGCTGGCCGCGTGGCACCAAGGCGACCGCGTCGGCGCGTTCCGGCGGTTCGAACGCACGCGCGCCGCCTGCGGGCCGCCGGGCCTGCTGGCCGAGGAGTACGACGTCCGCCAGCGCCAGCTGCGCGGGAACCTGCCGCAGGCGTTCGTCCACGCCCTTCTCCTGGAAACCGCGCACCGCCTCGCCGGCGACCCGCCCTGACCCGCAACCACTTCTGCGCGCGGCATCACGAGTGCGTGCCTTTCGTCCGGATGAGGACGGTCCGGAGTGGACCCGCACCTGACCGGGTATCCCGTCGCGATGAGGCTGATCTTCGTCCGGCGGGGTCGTCGCGCCGGCGGCGCTTTCCTACGGCTCGGCCGGCGACACGGCCGTCTGCGAAGCCGCGCATCGGTTTGTCGACTCGGTGACAACCGGTGAGCCGGCACAACGCCGGGCAGCCGAGCGACTTCGCCGATCCGTCTCCTGGGCCGAGCACCTCGGTTCGGCCGGCTTCTGGAACCGCACCCTGCGGAACGGGCAGCCGGAGTTCCTGGCGATCGGCTCCATGGCCCTCCGCAGCGTCTACTTGCGACAGCGTGGCTCCCCGGAGGCCACACCGGTCGGCGCGCCGCACCAGGCCGCGGACGAAACCGGCTGAAACCCCGGGATACCACGTATATCGCCGACGGGCGCGGGTACGCGGGAAGCAGACCACGTCCAGCCGACCTCGAGGAGTGGCCGTGATGTGCCCGGCGAGCGTCCCGCAGAACCGCTCGGCGTCAGCACGCTGGGACGGCGTGACCTTCGGGGACCGCACGACCCGCTCCGCGCGGCCCACGATGGTCATGATCGCGACCTGCCGGGCGTATCGGCGCCGCCACCTGTACGCGCGCGCCGCGCACGCGTTGCCGCAGTAACGCCTCCGCGACGAGGCGCCCCGCGGCAACGGGGTCTGGCAGGCGGCACAGCTCCGCCGGCGACGCGCGCCCATGCCCTCCAGGGTCACCCCGCGACCGCCGGCGCCACAACCCGGGGGAACGCAAAAAATCAGCGAGGTGAGCGCACTGACCCGTGGACCCCGAAACTTTTGCTGCGCCCGCCTTGCGGCACGACGTGCCGCCGGAGCTGTCGAGCCGACCCACGAAAGGCCACTACAACACCGACATCCACCGCGGGTGGTGTCCCCTACTCCGGCACCCAGACCGCCTACACGAAGGACGGCACCGAGACCAAGCTGAAGAACGCCGTCTGCGCGGGCACCATCACGCTGTCCGCCGCCCGATCGGCGATCAAGACCAACTGGACCACTGCCCTGCAGGTCACCGGCATCGGCTGAGCCATCGAGCGCTGTGGCACGCCGTCACCGCCGGCGCGGCTCGCACGACGGCGGTGACGACCGGTTCCCGTGCGGACTGGTGAGGTCGCGTATTCGCCTGTCGCGAGTTCGTCGTGGGGATGACGGTGTGTGGTTGTCGGTGGTGTGTCGGTCCCCGGGTAGCTCCGGCACACCTCGCTGTCGAGGATGGGGCCCACAGGCGGCAAAATGCGGCGATGAGCGCACTGCAGGATGCCGTTTGGGTCGTGGGTTTGGTTGGCGGTGGCGGACTGGCCAGCTGGGCTGGCCGGGGCATTGCGAAGGTCGGCTCGTATCGGGAACGACGCCGAGCTCGTAAGCTGCGGTGCTGGTCCGGCTACATCGACCAGGGGATGATCTCCAGCTGGTACGTGCGGCTGGTCGAGGAACCCACTACGCCGACTGCCCGCGTGGTCCTGGAGGTTTGCCAGGGAGGCCCGGACGGCAAGCCAGACTTGGTGAACGCGCACACGATGCGCCAGCGGATCAAAGCAGACAAGATGCTGGCGCGGGTGCCCACGACGAGCGAGTACGAATTCCTGGCCGACCTGCACAAGCAGCGCGGCTACGGCCGCGACCCGGACGCCCAGCCGATTCACTGAACCTAGCGCCGCTTGTTGCGCTCGGCGGGGGCCGGCCGGGTTTTGGCCTGGCCAACAGGGATCGGTCTCCGGCTCACCACGTGATCCCCGGCTGCATAGCGGTCCCAGGGGATGCCGGCCAGCTTGGCGACCTGGGCGAGGTGGTGGTCGGTGAAGCCGAGCATCGCGCGGCGCCGGGCAATGGCACCGCGTCCGCAGCGCTGACCCGCGCTTGCCCGGCGCCGGCGGGTCAGCCGGGAATGGAGCGGGGGT
This sequence comes from Amycolatopsis sp. NPDC051373, assembly GCF_040689465.1. Lineage (NCBI taxonomy): Bacteria > Bacillati > Actinomycetota > Actinomycetes > Pseudonocardiales > Pseudonocardiaceae > Amycolatopsis > Amycolatopsis sp. NPDC051373. The sequence continues at coordinate 148,349 of NZ_JBFBAE010000008.1, forward strand.
CGTGGCCGTAGGTGTTGCGTTCACCGATCCGCCCGTCCTGGTTGCGGATGAAGTGCTCGACCTTGCGCTCGCGGGCCATGTCGCGGCCCTTGCTCGCGGCGTCTTTCTTGGTGGCGTGGCTGTTCGCGGCCCGGCTGCTGCCCTCGACCTTGTTTTTCCACTGCCCGTCTTCGAAGTAGGTTTCGATGTCGCCCTTCACCGCACTCGTCTCCTTCCCAACCCAGGGCACCACCGTGCCCCTTCTCCGGGGGATACCCGGCATGATCAGCTGAAACACCTGATCGTCACTGGACGGTTCAGTGAGCCGAGTCCTCAGATGTAGAACGCTGCTCCACGATGGGTCTGCCGCAGCGAGCGTGCCGTCGGCGGTACCCGCACGCCGACGCCACAAAACCACACTTGAGAGCCTCTGACCTGCACTGTTCCTCTCAGCACGGTGTCGTCTTCGGGGTTAGGCTCCCGTCAGATGCCAGGTTCGAGCCGGGGAGGTCTGGTGGCAAAACGCACGTCGGATGACCGGTCGCTGGTGCCGGGCTACGTCGAGCCCATGCTGGCCTCTCCGTACGGCGGCCGGCTGCGCGACGACCCGAAGTACGCCTACGAATTCAAGTGGGATGGCTACCGCGCGATCATGCGGGTCGCCGCCGACGGCACGACGGTGTTGACCAGCCGCAACAACAACGACTTCACCGGCCGCTTCCCCGAGTTCGCCGGCGCCCTGGCTGACACGCTCGGCGGGCGGCGCGCGGTGCTCCGGGCGAGGTCGACGCGTCGGCGCTGCCCAACAGCTATCCCCACAACGTGACCCTTGCGCGAGGCGGCAGCGTTGTCGTGATCCACGCCGAGCTGGGTGGCTGCAAACACGTCACGGCGACCGCCGGAAAACAGACCGCGCAACAGGTGGTCGGGCTGATCACCGTGACGACCGCGCCTTCCGGGCAGCTGTGCGCGCCGTACGTGCGCGAACTGTCGCTGACAGAACCGCTCGGCGGCCGGAAGCTGGTGCTGCGTCCTGGTCATGATCTCGTGCAACGCGTACGGCATGCGTTCCGTCTTAGAAGCATGCGGTACTTGACGAAGTTAGTCGGCGCAGTCTCGGCCCTCGTCGCGGTGATGGCCTGTGGCGGCCCGACGACCCAAACCCCACCTGGTTCGGGCGGCGTCTCCGGGGCGCCGAGCGGTACCGTCTCGACCTCGCCGCCCTCGGCGTCTTCGCCATCAGCCAGCCCGCCTGGCGACTCGCGATACGACGTACCCGCCGACAGCACGCCAGTGCCCGCGGGGCAGGTCGACGCGACCGCCCTGCCACCCAGGTTCCCAGCCGAGGCGTACATCACCAACGGAGGCACCGTCCTCTACGTCCGCGCGATAGAGGGCGGTTGCCAGCACGCCCTCGCGGAGGTGACACAGCAGAACGCACAGCACGTGGTCGTGGACCTCAGCCAGACCAAGGTCCCACCCGGCCAACTGTGCACGAAGGATCTGCGATACCCGTACATCTCCGTGACGCTCGCCGCACCGCTTGGCGATCGCACCGTGGTACTGACTCAGTCACCGCCTCGGTGACCAGGTCCACGGCCCCTCAGCAACACAGCCTTGGCAGACTCAGCGGCGAAACAGTGAGCTGACGATGGCATCGCGACCGTTAGTTCAGCCGGTCAGTAGTGAGCACGTCCCATCACCGCGAGACCGCGCGTCATGGCGACGATGAGGCGGGCTGATTCAAGACGGCTTCGGCACCGATGAGGAGGCGAGCGGCGTGCTCGCCGAAGGCGCGTAGGAAGATTATCTCTTTGCCGCCGCAAGTGTGGGCCGGGGAGCCACGCGTGACGCCGGTGATCGTAACCAGGCCAACCATCATCGCGGCGCGGAAGCTCGTTCGGTGACGACGTCGAGCACGCGCTCGTCGAACTGGTGCGCCCGACCATGAGGCCCGCAGCTGTGCTCACTGTCGTGGCCGAAGAGGCGGCGATGAAGCCATCAGCGGTGAAGAAGTTGACCTGGTCACGAAAAGCAGCGCCGGCGGACATCCGCAGCGTTGGCGTGAAGTACAGCAAACACGATGATCTGGCAGCCTCCGAAACCTCGCTGTTGCGCCCGGCGAGGCCCCCTCATCAACGCAAACCACTGCGCCGTGCGTGCTCGTCGGCCAGCGCGATCGCCAGCTGCACGGCAGGGGTGGGATGGAATGGCGTGGGATCGTGAACACCTTGAACACAGCGCGTCGCGTCGCGCAATGAATACCGGTGAAATCCGTTCGCACCGGAGTCGCCGAGAATGCCTTCGCGCCCTGGCCGAGCACGTCGTCGAGGGAGTCGGGCTGTGCTTCGAGCGACTTCTGCTTGAGTGCGGCGAGTCCCAGCTCGCCCGGGCCGTGCTGGGTATCGGCGAACCTGCTGCCTCCGTAACGCGGCCGGCACGGCCTTTGAGTTGGTCGGCCGTGTGCAGCTCAGTTCACCGCGACAGGCGGCAACCATTCACCACCCGACAGCTTGATCGACCTGAACACAAACCTCAGTCCCGGTGTTCACGGCCAGTCGAGACCTCCGGTGACCCGCCCATCATGCGGAGCATGTCGCGGCCCCGGTGCGGAGAAATCGGACGACCAGGGTGGCCGCGAGGAGGAGGAAGACGAGGTTGAGCCAGGTGGTGTAGTTCCAGGAAATGCCTTCGCTCACGACTGCCGCGGACCGCTGTGGGGGGATCAGCCCGGCGACGCCGAAGAGCAGTTCCACCAGGTATCCGGCGCCGACTGTGGCCAGGTAGAACGTGCCGAGCAGCAGGAGCGCCATCCGGGTGCCGTATCACTTCCGGTAGATGTTCAGGATCGGCAGGATCAGCAGGTCGGCGAAGAGGAAGGCGACAATGCCGCCGAAGCTGATCCCGCCGTTCCACAGCACCGCGGCGAGTGGCACGTTGCCAATCGAACAGACGAAGGACAGGATCGCGACAAACGGGCCGACGATCGGCCCCCGCAGCGCGGAGACCAGCGGATGGTCGGTGAAGAAGAAGGCCTGCCAGAACGAATCGGGCACCCACGCCCCGATCGCTCCGGCGATCAGCAGGCCGATCACCAGGTCGCGCAGGATCGCGGCCCACTCCATGACGAACACGTGCGACACCGAGGTGAACCCGCGAGGTGAGAACAGGCGTCGCCAGAATGAACCTTCGCCCCCGATACCGACATGTCCATCGCGGCGTGGCCCTCCATCGACCCAGCCAGGCCGCGATCGGCTTGCTCGCGAGCCTTGGCGACAAGCCGGTCGCGGACGAAGATCCGGAACAGCAGGGCGAGCAGGGCGATCATGACTGGGCCGCCGACGAACTCCGCGGCGGTGAACTGCCGGCCCATCAGCTTCGATACGGCGAGGGGGTACCCAGTGTCGGCGAGGATAACCGGCACAGCCGCCGTCGGCACACCGATCGCAGAGCTCGGCGCAGTGACGGGCACGCGGTCACGCGGGGCATCATTCCCGGAGCCGAGCCGTGGCTAGGGCTCCGACACGCGAGAACCCACCGACGCAGCTGCGATGGCCGCTGGCCGGCGGTGGCCGCAGGTGCTCTGCACCATGGGCCGTTTGGCGTGGACGTGCGCGGTGGCCGGTGTTTCCTATGCGTGGGGTTTACCGGGTCAGCGCTCTTCGTGGTGGTTGTAGAAGCGCAGGGCGAGGACCACCAGAACGAACACCGCGATCACCACCACCGCGACGATGAGTTGGTTCATGCGAGCTCCTTCGCTCGGTGTGTGTCTTCAGGAAAGCACGAAATAGCGCAGCCAGAGGTAGGGCGCCGCGACGAGAACCGTGATGAGGGTGACGACGGCGCCCTTCTTGGTGAACTCCCAGAAGGAGATGGGTGAGCCTGAGCGGGCAGCGATCCCGAGCATGACCACGTTCGCGCTGGCGCCCACCGCGGTCATGTTGCCACCGAAGTCGGCGCCGAGGGCCAAGGCCCACCACAGGGCTTGGGAATGCGCAGGGTCGGGGATGTCCTGGGTGAGAGCGAGGACCAGCGGGCTCATCGTCGCGACGTAGGGGATGTTGTCGATCACCCCGGACAACACCGCGGACACGCCGAGGATCAGGAAGACCGCGACCAGCGCGTTTCCGCCGGTGGCATCCGCGGCGAGGCGCGCGAGGCTCCCGATGACACCCGTCTTGACGAGCGCTCCGATCATGATGAACAGGCCGGCGAAAAACAGCAGCGTCTCCCATTCCACCCCGGCGAGGTATTGCTGGGGCCGGGTGCCGGAGACGAGGACGAGCACGCCGGCGCCGAGCATCGCGACGACCGACGGATCCAGATGGACCACGGAGTGCAGCACGAACCCGGTGAATACGAACGCGAGCACGACGCCGCATTTGATCAGCAGTTTCGGGCGCTGGATGGCTTCGCGTTCATTCAGTGCCATCACGTCGGCGACCCGGGCGGGATCGACGGTGAAGGAGCCGCGGAACAACCACGGCAGCACGAGGAGGAGCACGCCCAGTTCGAGCGCGACGATCGGGGCGAGGTTGACCAGGAAGTCGTTGAACGTGAGCCCGGCGCGACTGCCGATGATGATGTTGGGCGGGTCGCCAATGAGGGTGGCGGTACCGCCGATGTTGGACGCGAAAACCTCGGCGATGAGGAACGGCGCGGGCTTGATCGCGAGCCGGTCGCACACTAGCAGGGTGACGGGGGCGATCAGCAGCACCGTCGTCACATTGTCCAGGAACGCCGAGGCGACCGCGGTGATGAGTGCCAAGAGGATCATGATCCGCAACGGCGAGCCCTTGGCTCGTTTGGCGGCCCAGATCGCGACGAACTCGAACACGCCGGTGCGCCGCAGGATCCCGACGATGATCATCATCCCGAGGAGGAGGAAGATGACGTTCCAGTCGACGCCGGTATCTTCGGAGAAGAACGCGTCGGCCGATCCGCTGACCCCGGTCGCGAGGACGACTCCGGCTCCGGCCAGTGCCGCGGCCATCTTCGGGATCTTCTCGGTGGCGATGAAGACGTAGGCGACGACGAACACGGTGACCGCGATGACGGCGCTCACCGTGACACCGCCTGGTTCAGTGCAGGGCGAGCTCCAGCAGGCGCGAAGCCGAGATGACGCCGAGCAGCGTGCGCCCTTCCATCACGGCGACGAGCGGGCAGCGCAGCCGTGCCATCATCGCGGCGACCTCCACGACCGTGTCGTCCGCGTTCGCCCGCGGCAGTTCCGTGGGCTCGGCCGGCAGGAGTTCGCGGACCGTCCGGCCACCGAGCTTGTCCGCGACGCGATCCGCCATCGACTCGTTCAAGACTCCGGCCAGCGACGGGTCGTCCACAACGTAGGAAGGCACCAGGAACTGCACGACCTGTGAGGCCGGCAGCACCGATTGCGGGCAGCCGTCCGCGTCGGTCACCACCAAACCGGGCAGCCTTCGCCGGGCGAGCAGGCGGACAGCGCTCAGCGCGTCGGAGTCCAGGTCGACGACCGGGAACTCTTCGACCATCTCGGCAGCGTGCATACCGCCAGGTTACGGCGATCCGGGGGCAGGCGCCGGGGCTCATGAGCCGCTCCTGTCGTTACCTTGACGGTCACCAGCGGCCGGTCGGCCGGTGGGCAGGTTGTCCGGTGGCTCGACGCGTAGCAGCTTCGCGATCGGTACGTCGGTCGATGAGTGGAGCACGATCGACAGCGCGATCGTCACCGCGACCAGGTCGAAAACGAGTTCGCTGTCGGTGATGCCCGACTGCAGGGCGAGCAGGCCGTACACCACGGAAGCGAAGCCTTTCGGGCCGAACCACGCGGCGGTCGCCCGTTCGCGCCCGGACAGCGGGGTCCGCAGCAGCGACAGCAGCATCGCGGCGGGCCGGACGAGCAGGATCGCCAGCACGGCCAAGACCCAGCCGCCGGCGTCGAGGTGGGAGAGCCGGTCGGGTGTGATCAGCGCGCCGAACACCAGCAGAGCGGCGAACTTGGTGATCTCGGACAGCAGGTCGCCCAGCGGCTCGAACTGCTCGGCTGCGGTCTTGTCGACGGTCGCCAGTGTCGAACCGGCGGCGAACGCGGCCAGGTAGGGGTTCGCGTGGGTGAGGTGGCAGCCCGCATACAGGATCACCGCGATCGCCAGCGGCCCCAACGCTTGCAGACGTGGTTCCGCCGTGAGCACCTTGAGCCGCCAAGCCAGGCTGACCAGCAGGGGCAGGACGATCCCGAAGGCCAGGCCGAGCAGCAGTTCGACGACGACCGTGCCGAGGTCGGACGAGGTGTGGGTCGCGGTGGCGAGGAAGATCAGCACGAACGGCAGCGCGAGCCCGTCGTTGAGGCCCGACTCGACGTTGAGCAACCGCCGCAGCCGCAGGGGCACGTCGTCGCGGCCGACGATCGCGGCTGCGAACACCGGGTCCGTCGGCGAGAGAATCGCGCCGAGCAGCAAGGACGTCGGCCAGTCCAAGCCGACCAGGAAGTGGGCGGGCACCGCGATACCGACCATCGTCAGGGGCATCCCGAGCCCCAGGGCCCGGCCCGACAGCCGCCAGTTCTCCCGCAAGGCCGGCAAGTTCGCGCGCTGCCCGTCAGTGAACAGGACCGTAAACAGCGCGATGTCGGCCAGCGAGGTGACGAGCGGGTCGCGCGGCGCAATGTGGATCAAGTCGAGACCGCCGCCCCCGAGCAGCGCTCCCGCCAGCAGGAACAACAACGCCGTCGACAAGACCGTGCGCGCCGCGACGCCGGACAGCGACACGCTGATCAGCAACACGACACCGAAGGCGAGAACGAGGGCCATGGCACTCCCCGAGGTCGATGAACCGGCTCGTCACCCGGGCGGGCACGAGCAGGCCGACCAGACTTCCCGGCGCTCCGCGCGTAAAGATGCCGCAAAGACAGGCCTGGGGCAAACGGGGAGTCACTCCTCCTGGCGCAGCGACCACACCAGGCGTTGCGGGGAAAGCCGCTCGGACGCGACGTAGTAGACGGTCGCGCCGCGTGGACGCGAGGTGTCCCCCGCTCGGTTCACGATCAGCCGGTCGCGGTCCCGCACCGCGAGCAGCGTCGCCCCGTGGCGCCGGCGGAGTGACGCCCGGCACAGTTCGACACTCGGAGATCCCGCCGACTCCGGAACCACCGTGGAGTAAGTGCTCGCGCCGCCCTCGGTCATCAGCTCCGCGTAGACGTCGGCGATACCCGGGGACACCAGCTCCTCGGTCACCATGCGCGGGCTGTGCCATTGCACACAGCGGAAACGCCCGTTCACGTACCGCACCAACGACGCCCGGCCGAGGTCCTGCAAGGTGACCACCACATGTGCCCCGGGAGTCAGGTGATTGACCGCGACCGCCAAAGTGGCGTTGTCGTCAACGACGTCGACCAGGACCACTCGAGCCCGATCCGCTCCGGCGCGACGGAGAACGGCTTCGTCAGTCAAGTCACCACGGACGAACTCGACGGATTCGCCGGGCATCGGGTGCACACCGCCGTCGTCGGCGGCCGCCAGGACCACGGGGCCGGCTCCGTCGGCCAGCAGCTGGCAGACGATCCCCTCGGTCCGCCCGGCCACGTAACCGAGCACCATCACGTGGCCACTCACCGAACTCTCTCGAGCCCTTGCATCCGTCGCCCCTTCATCGTTTCCAGCGCCGCGGCCAGGCGAGCGAACACGGTCGTCAACGTGACAATCCCACCCACGATCACGTAGGCCCCGACCACGTGACCGGCCGCCGTCCGCGGCGAAAAGCCGCCGTAGCCCACCGTGGACGCAGTGACGACGAAGTACCACCAGTAGTTGCCGGCCTGAACCAGCTCGCTGCCGGCCGGCTCAGCGAGTGCCATCAGCGGCCAGCTGGTCGCAAAAACGAACGACACCACGAGAACCGGGGCGGCCCACCCCCGGGACCACAGCAGCCGGGAAAGCAAGCGGGACAGCACGACGGTCACGATCTCTCCTCGTGCTCGATCTGACATGGCACGTGTGGGCGCATCACCGGAAACCGAGAGAACCATCCGTCCACGACGGACGCGACGAGTGTTACCCAACCGTGACGACACTCGGCAGGTCGCCGTCACCACCCCGCGCAGTCGGACACCCGCCGCGGCGCGCATTAACATCTCACCTGGTCACAGGGAATTGCCCGGCCCCAATCCACGGCACGATGTCACTGAGTCCACTGTGTCGGCGGAACCGTTCAGCGCGGACAGCCAGGCCGCGCGAGGGAACGGAAATCACACAAACACGCAGACAACTGTTGTCTTGTGCAATCATGTGCCCCGGCAACGAACGGGACGTTGAGAGCATGAGAGACCATTGCCGATAGTTCGAGTTGAAAACCTGTACAAAGTGTTCGGTCACCGCACCCAGGAAGCCGTTCGCCGCCTCGAGAACGGCGCGGACCGCGCCGAGCTGGACCTCCCGGGCGCCACCGCAGCCGTGATCGACCCGACGTTCGAGGTCGAACGCGGCGAGATCTTCGTGGTCATGGGGCTGTCGGGATCGGGCAAGTCGACCTTGCTGCGCACGCTGAACGGCCTGCTCCCGGCGACCGCGAGGCGGGTGCTCGTCGACGCGGCCGATCTCACCACGATGACGACTGCGCAGGTGCGCGAGCTGCGGCAGCAACGGATGAGCATGGTCTTCCAGCACTTCGCGCTCTTCCCGCACCGCACGGTCGCCGAGAACGTCGAGTATGGATTGCGCGTGCAAGGCGTGGTCGCAGCCACCGCAGGACCCGCGCGGGGAAGCACTGCACCTCGTCGGCCTGACCGGCTGGGAGGATCGTCTGCCGGCGCAACTTTCCGGCGGCATGCAGCAGCGGGTGGGCCTCGCGCGTGCCTTGGCGGCCGACACCGAGATCCTGCTGATGGATGAAGCCTTCAGCGCCTTGGATCCTTTGATCCGCAAGGAAATGCAGGATCAGTTGCTGTTGCTGCAGGCGCGGCTGGGCAAGACGATCGTATTCATCACGCACGACCTCAACGAGGCGATGCGCCTGGGTGACCGGATCGCGATGATGCGGGACGGCCGGATCGTCCAGGTCGGTACGGCACAGCAAATCCTGACCGCACCTGCTGACGACTACGTGTCGAAATTCGTCCAGGACGTCGACTGTGCGCGTGTTCTTACCGCGGGCGCGGCCATGGCCTACCCCCACACCACCATCACGCCGAGCGTCGATCCGGACGGGGCGCTGGACATCATGCACCGCGGAGGCAAAACGGTGCCGTCCAGCCGGTCGACGGTGCCGGACGGCTGGACGGCACCGTTACCGAGGACGCCGCCCAAGCTGCCGCAGACAAGGGCGTTACCGATGTACGCGGCATCATCGAGCGGTCCACGCCGCAGGTCGGCGCGGCAACGCTCGCCGGTGAACTCTTCGAAGCGGCTGCGGCATCGGATTTCCCCATCGCCGTGGTCGGGGAAACCGGAAGCTCGTCGGTGTGGTCACTCGTGAATCGCTGTTGCGAGCGCTGGCACCCCCGGCGCACACCACGACGGAATCCACTGGGCGCGGCATTCCCGAGGTGAGCGCGAATGCGTGACTTCCTCATCGCGGACGCGTGAAATGTCCCGCGCATCCCCGTCGGCGACTGGTTCCAGGCTGTCGTGGACTGGCTGCAGGGCAACATCGGGCCGCTTTTCGACGCGATCGACGCGCTGGCCCAGGGCGCGGTCGACGGGCTGTCGGCCGTGCTGATGTGGCCGGCGGCGCTGGTGATGGTCGTGGTCTTCGCGGCGCTGGGCTGGTGGCTGCGGGGCTGGAAGTTCGGGCTCGGCTCGGTGATCGGGTTCGCCGTCATCGACGGGCTGGACCGGACCCTCAAGGCGCCATGGGCAAGGGCGAGCAGCTGCACGCCATCGGCCGCAGCGGCTTCGGGGCGGCCTTTCCTGCACTGGGCAAGATCGCGAAGAACCTGAAGCTCACCGACGATCAGCTCGGTTCGCTCGAGGACCTGATCCAGCAAGCGCCTAAGGGCCAGGAGAAGGCCGCGGCCGGGAAGTGGGCAGACCAGCACCGCCAGTTCGTCGACCAGGCGTTTGCCGGACTATGACGGTCGCGGGGTCCGCTCTGGTCGAGAATCAAGCGGACCCCGAGGGGGCGAGACGGCCGCGCTCCCCACCGCGAAACACGCCGGTAAATCGCGCTTGGCTGGTCCGCCCCACTCGCCCAGATGCGGCACACTGGCAGCATGGCCCGCCCCACGACCGCCGCAGCCGGTACCGATGTCGACGCGATCACGGACGCCGTGCTCACGGCGTCCCGGCTCCTGGTCGCCGTGTCGGCCCGATCCATCGCGGCAGCGGGTGACCTCATCACCTTGCCGCAGTTCCGCGTCCTGGTGATCCTGCACTCGCGCGGAGCCTTGAATCACGCCGCGCTGGCGGAACTGCTGAACGTCACACCTTCGACCACGAGCCGCATGGTCGACCGGCTCACCGCGGTGGGCATGGTCGCCCGGCAGAACAGCCCGTCGTCACGCCGGGAAATCCTGATCGAGCTCACCGACGAGGGCGCTCGGGTGGTGCGGCTGGTGACCAACCGGCGCCGCCGCGAGATCGCCAAGATCGTGGCGAAGATGCCCGAACACGCCCGCCACGGCTTGGTCGAGGTGCTGACCGCCTTCACCGAAGCCGGCAGCGAGCCTTCCGTCGACGCGACCGTGGACGGCATCTGGGGCTGACCGGATCGTCAGGCAAATGTCAGGTGCCGCGGAACCGCCGCGGACGAGAATGAGCCTGTGAGCGCTCCCGATCGCACGAGCCATCGACAGGATCAGCCGCAACCGGGCCGGACGGTGCTGCGGGATCGGTGATGCGCTACGCCCAGCACTGCCCGGTGGCCGGAGCTGCCGAAGTCCTCGGTGAGCCCTGGACCGTACTGATCATCCGAGAACTCCTGCACGGCAGCAGCACTCCCCCGGAGCTGATCCGCGGGCTGCCAGGCCTGTCGCGCGGTCTGCTCGGCAAACGTCTCCACCAGCTGTCCGCAGCCGGGCTGGTGACGGTGGTGCGGTCGAAGGGAACGCTCACCGTGTGCGCCTTGACCGACGCCGGCCGAGCACTCGAAGGCCTGATCGACGTACTCGGGCGCTGGGGACGTCGGTGGCTCCCGCCACCGCGCACCGGCGACCTGGATCCGGAACTGCTGTTGCTCGACATCGCCCGCGGCATCGACCGGCGCCGGTTGCCGGCCGCCCCGGTCAGCATCCACTTCCGGTTCGCCGAAACATCGCGGCAGCGGTGGTGGTGGCTGGTCCTGTCTGACGCAGCCGCCGTGGCCACAGCCGAGGACCCCGCGCTGCCGATCACCATGCAGATCGAGTGCACGCCCTCCGCGCTCGCGGCGATCTGGCTCGGCCACGACAGCTGGCTCAACGCGATCAAGGACCACGCGGTTCGCCTCACCGGCGACCGCGCGGCCGTCCGGTCGGCCGTCGCGTGGCTCGGGACGAGCCGCTACCACCGCCCCGCGGAGCCCCCGCGGTGAACCGCGTACCACCGGGCGACGGCAGACAGCCGGGGTCGCGGCGGCGATGCCGCACGGATTGCTCGGGCCGGTTCACCCACGAGTCGAACGCCAGCAGTGACAACGCCGCGACGACACCCAGCCCGCCCAGCAGCTCGGCGCCGAAGGTCACCGCCAAACCCGACACCAGCAGCACGGGCACGACCGCGAGCCAGCAGTACGGGTCCGGCTTGCCGAACCACCTCCGGTCACCATTCGCCACAGCTTCCCACCTCACCCTTCACCATTGCAGTATGCAACACTTTCTTACGGCATCAATGTGGGGTTGGCGGTATCGTGGTGAACGATGACCGGGAAGGGCCCGAAACGATGACCGTGCGCGTGCTGCTGGTCGAGGACGACGTGATGATCAGCGAGGCGCTCGCCCTGACGCTCGCCGACGAAGGTTTCGACGTCATTTCCACGGGCTCGGGTGAAGAAGCGCTCGAAACTGTGGAAACCACCACTGTCGACGTCGTGCTCCTCGACTTGATGCTGCCGGGCATCGACGGGTTGAGCGTGTGCCGGACCTTGCGCGACAACGGTGATCTGCCGGTCATCGTGATCACCGCGCGCACTGACAGCTCCGACGTGATCGCGGGGCTGGAAGCCGGCGCGGATGACTACGTGACCAAGCCGTTGGTGGCAGGAGAGCTGGCGGCGCGGGTCCGGGCCCTGCTCCGCCGGACGGCTCCCGCTCGCCCGGCACGGCTGCGGGTCGGTGATCTGGAACTGCGCCCCGAAAACGCGAGCGCATACCGGTCGGGTAAGCCGATCCACTTGACCCGTACCGAGTTCCGCCTGCTGACCGAGCTGGCCGCGGCCGACGGTGAGGTTGTCACGAGGGAGCAGTTGCTGCAGCGGGTCTGGGGCCACAGTTACTTCGGTGACACCAGACTGCTCGACGTCCACATCAGACGGCTGCGGCGCAAGGTCGAACCCGATCCCGACGTGCCCACCGTGGTGGTGACCGTGCGCGGGATCGGTTACCGCGTGGGCTCGCCGGCGTGAGTACCGGCGCGCTCAGTCGCGTTTCCCTGCGCTGGCGGGTCTCCGCGGCGTTCGGGCTGGGACTTCTGCTCGTGGTGAGCACGCTCGCCATCGCGGTCTGGAACCTCACGACCGGGTACATGTTCAGCCAGCGCGAGCAAAGCGCGGCACGGCAAGCGGACGTCAACGTCAGGTTGGTCGATTCGGCGATCCGCGCGCACCCCCACAGCCTCGACGAGCTTCTGACCGGGCTCGCCACCGGACCGGACTCGACGATCCTGCTGTCCCTGCCGGACGGCTGGCTCACCGCCGGCCGCCGCGTCCTCCCCCAGGCCCTTCCGGCCGAGCTGGTCGCGCAAGCGCGAGCCGGGCAGCCGGCCCGGCAGCGGTTCACGGCCGATGGCGTTCCGGTCCTCGGTGTCGCCCTGCCCGTCGCCGCCCACAACGGCCTCTACGTCGAGCTCTACCCCCTGCTCGAACTCGATCGGACCTTCCGCTACCTCAGCACCATCCTGATCGCGGGCGCCGTGGCCTGCAGCGTCCTGGGGGTCGCGCTGGGCGCGTGGTCCACGCGCCGCGCCCTGCGCCCGTTGACCGCGCTCACCGCCGCGGCGTCGCGGGTCGCGGGCGGCGACCTGAGCGCCCGGCTGCCGGACCAGGCCGATCCCGATCTCGCTCCCCTGGCCACCAGCTTCAACGCGACCGCCGACGCGCTCGAACAGCGAGTGCGTCGTGACGCTCGGTTCACCACCGACGTCAGCCATGAACTGCGCTCCCCGCTCACGACGATGACCACCGTCGCCGAAGTTCTGGACCGCCGCCGCGAGTCCATGCCGGCGCCGGCGCAGAAAGCATTGCGGCTGCTGCTCGCCGAGCTGCGCCGTTTCCAGCGTATGGTGCTGGACCTGCTGGAAATCTCTTCCGCCGACGAACAGGACGCCGAACACGGCCGTGAGCTGATCGATCTGGCGGCGTTGGCGCGCAACGTCATCGCCAGCAGATCCGGCCCGGGTCCCGCCGTGGACGCACCGGCGGAACCGGCTCTGGTCTTCGGCGACCGGCGACGGCTCGACCGGGTCTTGACGAACCTGCTCGACAACGCCGATCGCTACGCGGGCGGGCCGGTTCGCGTCGGGGTGTTCGCTCACGACGGCGCGGTACGGCTGGAGGTCGACGACGCCGGCGAGGGCGTGCCCGCGGATCTCCGCGAACGCGTCTTCGAACGCTTCGCCCGGGGCGTGCACGCCGGGCGGCGCGGACCGGATTCCGGAACCGGTCTCGGCTTGGCCATCGTCGCCGACCACGTGCGCCGCCACCACGGCAGCGTGCACATCGAAGACCGCCCCGGCGGCGGAGCCCGGTTCGTGGTCGAGCTACCGGAAGCTCGTGGATGACCGGGCTCTCCACCAACGCTCGCCCTCGCCGCGCCGATCGTCAGGCAGTCGTCAGGTGCACCACAGCCGTGGAGCAGCAGAATGGGACGGTCATCACAGCAGCAGGAACGAGGAACCACCCGTGCCGAACCAAACTTCTGTAGCCGTCCCCGCCCAGGTCAGCGAGCGGTTGGCGGAGGAATTCACCGGACAGCTCTCCGCCGCCGCGATCGATACCATCGTGCACGCCGCGGCCCGCGACCTCGAAGGCCAGATCGTTGCGGAAGCACTCGACGAAATGCTGCACCGGCTGGCCCGGTTCCGCCTCGTCCGGCTGGTCGACGCCACGCGCGGAACTCAGAACAGGCTTCCCTCGTCCTCCGGCCAGCCCCAGACAACGTAGGAGACCAGCAGCTCCCGCAGCGCGGCCGCATCCACACCGCGGGCCGGCACGCCACCTTCGCGTGCGCCGGACAACACATCGCGCACAAAACCCTCGACTACGGCGGGCGGCGGCACCGTCGCATCCGCCAACCGGGCAAGCACTGTCGAAGGCTCCCGGCTCGTGTTCTCCAGCACGACTTTCCAGCCACTGCGCGCGGACCAGATCGCCATCACGTCCCGGTCCGGACGGCGGACGCACCGATCGGGCAGTGCCAAGTAGGCGGCTGGTCGCGCCCCGCTCTCACACGCCCGTCCGCCTGGCGGCACCCGAAGGGCGTGGCCGATCGCGCGGACGTACGCAGCGAGCCCGAGTTCCTCCGGCGGCAACGGCCGTTCCCGGATCACCGGCGCGTGTCGCGGTCCGCGAGACGGGCCAGCATCGCGTTGTACGCCTGTAGCGCGTCCTCGTCCTCGTCGACTCGAGTCCCGTCGCCGAGCTCGAGCGCGGACCGGCGCGCGTTCTCCAGCCACGATCCGAGGTCGTCGCCACGCTCGGCCGACCGGAGCCAGCCGCCGATCACGACGACGGCCAATACGGCCATCAGCGCGTCGCCGCCGACCCACATCATCGCGCCGCCCCAGTGCAGGTCTTCGACCAGTCCGGGCCCCCAGTGCCGGGCCACGGCCGCATAGGCGGGGAACGGCTCGTGCGGCGTCATCATCAGAGCGACCCCCACGACCGCGTCGACCACCATCGCGGCGAACAACAGCACCAGCCGCATCAGATAGGGCGTGGGACGTCTGCGCGGTCGTACCCCCAGGATCGGCAGCAGGAGCAGCAGACCGGCGACCAGGTAGCCGGCTTCCTCGAGTCCGTGCAGTGCCGGGACGGTGAGGGCGCCCTGCAGGAAAGGGGTGAGGTGGGTGCCCACGACCACCACCGTGTATAAGGCGAATCCGCAGAGCGGGTGAGCGGCTGCGGCGACGACCGCGCTGCCGCGGGGCAGCAGCTCGAACGGCTGCCCGAACAGCAGCAGCGCTGGCGCGACCATGATGAGCAGCAGGTGCTGAGCCATGTGCACGGTGAACAGCGCCCAGCTGTAGGTGTTCACCCCGCTGCCGAGCGCGAACAGAACCACGATCAGGCCGGCGGAGAACGCGCACGTCCGCCGCGCCGGCCAGGAACCGGCTCGCGCCGAGGCGCAGCCGTACCCCAGCGCTGCGAGACCGACGGCGATCGCGCCGGCCACCGGCGCGTCCCAGTCGGTCAGCAGCGTCCACGCGCTGAGTGGTGCCACGGCGGTCACCGGGGCTCGGCTCGGCCGATAATCATGCCCAGAGTAACTTTTGCAGTGAGCAACACTTGCACGATGCTACTCGGCCTGCTGACCCGGAGAGGAGCGGTGCGGATGACCTCGGTCGCCCCCGTACGCTCGGTGGAACTGGCCATCGGCGGCATGACCTGCGCGGCGTGCGCGGCACGGGTCGAGCGCAAGCTGAACAAACTGGACGGGGTGCGCGCGAGCGTCAACTTCGCCACCGAACGGGCGATCGTGGAGACCGACGCCCCGCCGGACGAGGACGTGCTGCTGCGGCAGGTGAGCCAGGCCGGCTACACCGCCGAGGTGCTGCGGCGCGAGCAGACGAGGGCAGCGCGAGGCGACGAGGCCCGGCGGGTGTGGCGCCGCCTCGTGGTGGCGTTGCTGCTCGGCATTCCGGCGGCGGACCTGTCGTTCACCCTCGCGCTGGTTCCGTCGCTGCGGTTCTCCGGCTGGCAGGCCGTGGTGCTCGCACTGGCCGCACCGGTCCTGACGTGGTCGGCGTGGCCGTTCCACCGCAAAGCCGCGGTGGCGCTGCGGCACGGGAGCACGTCGATGGACACCCTGGTGTCGGCGGGGATTCTCGCGGCGACCGCGTGGTCGCTGTATTCGATGTTCGGGGCGGACACCGCTTCCGGCGCCGACGGAGTGTGGGGGTTACTGCTGCGGCCGGCCGGCTCCATTTACCTGGACGTGGCCATCGGCGTCACGGTGTTCGTCCTCGCCGGCCGCTTGTACGAAGCTCGAGCCAAGCGGACCGCCGGCGCGGCTTTGCGCGCGCTGTCGGAGCTGGGCGCGAAAGCCGTGTCCCTGCTCGACGAGCACGGTGCCGAACGGCGCGTGCGCACGGCCGAACTCAGGGCGGGTGACCGCTTCGTCGTCCGGCCTGGAGAGACCATCGCCGCCGACGGCGTGGTCCTTGACGGCGCGTGCACGGTCGACGGGGCCACGATGACCGGGGAGTCCGTGCCGCGGGAAGTGACCCTCGGCGACACCGTGCTGGGTGCGACGGTCGCGCTCGGGGGCCGCCTGGTCGTGCGCGCCACCCACATCGGGGCCGACAGCCGGATCGGGCTGCTCACCCGGCTCGTCGAACGAGCTCAGCACGACAAGGCCTCCGCGCAACGGCTGGCCGATCGGATCTCGGCGGTGTTCGTCCCCACCGTGGTTGCACTGGCGGTGCTCACCGCGGCGGGCTGGGCGCTCGCGGGCAGCGGTGCGCCGCGCGCGTTCAGCGCCGGGCTCGCGGTGCTGATCATCGCCTGTCCCTGTGCGCTGGGTCTGGCCACGCCAACGGCGCTGCTGGTCGCCTCGGGGCGCGGTGCGCAGCTCGGGATCTTCCTCAAGGGGACCGCGCCGCTCGACTCGGCTCGTGAGGTCGACACGGTCGTCTTCGACAAGACGGGGACCGTGACCACGGGACAGCTCACCGTCACCGGAGTCCGCAGCGAGCAGTACGGCCGGGAGGAATTCCTGCGGCTGGTGGGAGCCGTCGAAACCGCGTCCGAGCACCCCGTCGCTGCAGCGATCACCGCCGAGGCCCGTGCGGAAGCGGGTGAGCTGCCCGTGGTCGAGGAGTTCACGTCGCTCTCGGGACTGGGCGCACGGGGCAGCGTCGAAGGCCACGACGTGCTCGTGGGGTCGACCCGACTGCTGCAGGAGCACGACATCACGCTGCCGCCAAGCTTCCGCGCCGATGTGGAGACCTGGGAACACGCCGGTCTCGGCGTCGTGGCCGCAGCGGTCGACGACACAACGGCGGGTCTCATCGCGGTTGCCGACACCCTGCGTCCCAGCGCGCCGGCGGCGATCTCGGCACTGCACGGTCTCCGGTTGCGCACGATCCTGCTCACCGGTGACCGCGAGACCACCGCGCGCACCGTCGCCGCCCGAGCCGGCATCGACGAGGTGATCGCCGACGTTCTGCCCGACGGCAAAGCCGCGGTGATCGACCGGCTGAAACGCGAAGGCCGCACGGTCGCTATGGTCGGCGACGGGGTCAACGACGCCCCGGCGCTGGCCGCCGCCGACCTCGGACTGGCCATGGTCACCGGAACCGACGTGGCCGCAGGCGCGGCGGACGTGATCCTCGTGAGCACCGACCTGTCCGTGGTGCCACGGTCGCTGCGCCTGGCCCGCGCCACCACCCGGACCATCCGCGGCAACCTGTGGTGGGCGTTCGGCTACAACGTCGCCGCTTTGCCGCTCGCGGCAGCCGGTCTGCTCAACCCGATGGTCTCCGCCGCGGCCATGGCGTTGTCCTCGCTGTTCGTCGTGTCCAACAGCCTGCGGCTGCGCACATTCGACGCCAGCGGTCAGACCACAGTGGACCAGTAAGGCCAGAACGCCTGCAACACCAGCACCACGACAGCGACGTACCACAGCGCGAGCAGTCCGCTGTGGACACGCCGGACGAGTCCGCCGAACGCGGTCCCCCGCAGGTTGTGGAGCGTGGTGTACCAGAACGTGGCGATCGTGACGATCCACACCACCATGCAATACGGGCACAGCGCGTGGATGCGGTACAGGCTGGCGAAGATCAGCCAGTGGACGAACCCGACGCCGAACGTAGCGCCGAGCTGCATCCCCAACCACACCCACCGCGGCGCGGTGTACCCGGTCAGCAGCACCACACCGAAGGTCACCACGACAGAGAAGGCCGCGATCCCGATCAGCGGATTGGGAAAGCCGAACGCGCTCGCCTGCGAGCTGTCCATCACCGAGCCGCACGAGATGACCGGGTTGATCGAGCAGCTGGGCACGTAGGCCGGATCGCGTAGCTTCGCGATCTTCTCCAGTGTGAGGGCGATCGCCGCGGCCAGTCCGAGTGCGCCGCCGACCAGGTAAAGCCAGGCCGGCCCCCGGGCGGTGGTGCCGGTGGCGGTCACGAGGCCAGTGCCCGGTCGAGCTGTGCTCGCAATTGTTGGGCGACCTGGGCGTAGGTGGTGCCGGCCGGGGAGAACTTGCTGCCGTTGACGAAGATCGTCGGGGTTCCGGTGACGCCGGCTTCGTTCCCGTCGGCCTGGCCCTGGTCGATCCGCGCCTGCACCGCCTTCGAGGCCATGTCGGAGTGGAAACGGGCAAGGTCGAGGCCGAGGTCCTTGGCATAGGTGTCGAACCGGGTCTGGGCACGACGGGCGTCGTCGCTGACGTTCTTGCCATCGGCGGCCAGGGCCCACGTGGGGTAATCGCCGTAGAGCTTGTCGTACATCTGCTGGTACTTGCCCTGAAGTGCCGCGGCTTCGGCGGCCCGGGCTGCCGGGACGGCGAGGGGGTGCATGGGGAGCGGGAAGTTCCTGGTGACAAACGTGATCCGGCCCGCGTAGTCGTGCGCGATGCTGCTCGTCACGTTCTGGTAGTAGGCCTCGCACACCGGGCATTGGTAGTCGAGGAACTCGACCACGGTGACCGCGCCGTTGTCCGCCTGGCTCACCGTGTGGCTGTCGGGATGGTGCAGGACGTCCGCGGCGACGGTGCCGGAATTCGGCGCGGGCTCGTCCTTGTGGTTGAACACCAGAACACCACCGATGACCAGTACGGCGACGACGCTCACGGCGATCGTCGTCCACGTGTTCGCCGACAGCCCTTTCCTGGCTGTCACCGGGTTGCGTTTGTTCCGTGCCATTTCTCGAAGGTGTCCTTTCGTAGCGTGTCCGGAACATCGAGGTCGGTGCGCTCCCAGCTCGCCAGCAGCGCGGCGAGCACGGCGAGCAGGACGAGTTCGCTCACGACCAGCGCGAGGATCCCGGCCAGCCGCTGGTCAGTGTGCAGATCGCGCACCCAGGGCAGGGCGAGGGCCTGGTACATGGCCGCCGCGGCTGGGCCGTTTCCGAGCACGCGGTGGCTGGTCACCACGGCCGCGCCGAACACGACGTCCGCCGGCATAGCGGCCAGGACCACCCCGAGGCGGGCGATGTTCGGCATCGGGCGAGGTGGCGGGTCGGTACCGATCACCGGCCAGAAGAACAGGTAGCCGGCCACCAGGAACCAGCAGTCGATCGCCAGATGCGCCCAATGGAAGCGGACCGCGGCGTCGAAGACTCCGGTGAAGTAGAGCCCGAACGGGGAGCCGGCGAACAGCAGCAGCGACGGCGCCGGATGAGTGAGCAACCGTAGCGGCCAGGTGCCGATCAGCACGTCCAGCCGTGGTCGAAGGCCAGGCGCGGACGCTCTGAGAAGACCGAGCGGTCCGCCCAGCGCCAACAGCGCGGGAACCAGCATCGAAAGCACCATGTGAACGGTGAGGTGCACACTGAACTGCGCGGCCGCGTACCGCCCGAAGCCCGACGACGTCGCGAACAGGAGCACGAGGCAGGCACCGAGCCACGCCAGAGTGCGAGAACACGGCCATTCGCCCGCGCGGCGCACCAAGAGCAGGTACCCGATGGCGAGCGCGATCGAGAGCGGGGCGAACACCACATCGGGGCGCCAGTCGACGAGCAGCCGCAGCAGGGTCGGCGGTCCGGTGAGGTCGTAACCCAGCACCACCTGTCCCGTCGTGGCCGCCCTCGAGAAGAACTCGGGCAGCGGGAGGTGCGTCAGATCCACCGACGCGGCGAAAACACCGGCCAGCGCCGCGAACTCGGCACCCGTCCAGGCGAGCCGGCCCGGCCGGCGACGCAGCCGGAAGCCCAGGACGCCGATGCCCAGCACCACCGTCGTCTTCCCGATCAAGACGAGCCCGTAGCCGGAGGTCCAGCCCGTGGCCGGGACCAGCACTCCGGCAAGGACCAGGCCGCTGGCGACGAGAACGAGCCAGCACCCGACTGCGGCGCGGTGGTACCTGAGCAATGCGGAACAATCGGCCGCCGGGCGCCGCCGCAGCACGGCGAAGAGCAGTCCCAGCCACACGCACGCCGTCGGGCCATGCAGGATCAGTGCGCCCAGCGCGAGGTCGTGACCGACGTCGGCCGAACCGTGCCCGGTCACCACCGGAGGTAGCACGTTCAGAACGGCGACCGCCAGCAACACCACCGATGTAGTCCACCGAAGCGCGCCCCGGGCTCCCAGAGCGGTCACCGCCGCCAAGACCGCCGTCACAAGCCAGGCACGCGGTTCCTCGGTCGCCCCCATGAGGTCGATCAAATGCTCAGGCACAAGCACATCGCCCAGCCGCAGCCCAGCGGCGTTCGCCGCGGACAGCGGCACCTCGACGAGGGCGGCCAACATCCAGCAGGCGGCAGCAGCGGACGCCACGCGCAGCTCGCGGTACGCATCAGGCCCCACCGATCCGGACGGGCGCGGCCGCGTGCAGAACACAGTGTAAGCGAGCGAGCCCACGCAGATCACCGCGGCGAAGTCGGCGACCAGCCTCACCACCGGAGCCCCGACGGCGACCACGACGCCCGGGTCCCCGTCGCCCACCGCCAGATACGGCCCCGACCCCGCGAGCCATGCCGCGACGCCGAGACCGACGACCGCGACGGCACTGGCCGTGGCCGCGCGCCGCGTGATCACCGCGCGGCCACCAGCATGAACGCCATGCCGCCGGCCATCGTGGCGAGCGTTGCCCTGGCCCCGAGGTCGGTGCGGGTGACAACCGCCGGGTTCCGCGCGGATTCGGGTCCGGTACGGCCCTGGTGGATCCGCCCCCACACATCGAAAACCCACGCCAAACCCACGATGGTGAGGTACGCCGCGCAGAGCTGCGCCAGGAGGCCCAGCCGCGCCGGCGACTCGGCGCACATCGCGGCCATCACCAGGAAATCCGCCGTCGACAGCACCCAGCGGTGGTCCACACGGCTTCACGCCACCACAGGCTCACAGTTGTCACGACGAGCACAGCCCCGCCGGCCGAGAACAGCACCGCGCCCGCCTCGTAGACGCTCGGATGGGCCATTCTCGGCAACGCGTACATCGCCGCCATGGCCGCGGCCATCACCGTGTGCCCGGCATGCCACCAGCGGTGCCGGCCGTCCATCGCGACGACGTGAGCGAGGTGCACGACAGCAGCGCCGGCGAGGGCGGCCACCCAAGCCAGGCGGGCCCACTGCGGCAGCATCGACGTCACGTCGCCGCCGTCGCGGGATCCAGGGCGGCGAGTACCGCCTGGTGAGTGATCCACCCGCTCAGCCGGTGTTCTCCTTCCAGCACCGGCAGGCCCGTGCCCGGAGCGTTGGTCAGCGCGGTCAGGGCGTCAGCGAGGCTGGTCTCACAGGTCACCAGCGGGGGCAGCTCGGCGAGGTCTCCGACGGTGCCTTCGTGGTCGTCGGCGAGCGCTTCGGCGACTGCGCGCGCGGTGACGCATCCTTGGTAGCGGCCGTCCGATCCGACCACCGGCAGGATCCCGTGACCGGACACGGCGAGGGCGTGCGCTGCGCGCTCCAGCGCCAGCCCCTCGTTCAGCGGATCCGGCAACGGTTCGGCGACCGCAGCCACCCGGGTATCGGCCAGCCGGCGAGCGTCCGGGTGCCGGTCGAGGTCGACACCTCGGCGGCGCAGTTTGAGCGTGTAGATCGTGTCGCGGCTCAACGCCCGGCTGGTCGCGGTCGCGATCACGATCGCCGTGAGCATCGGCAGGATGATCGTGTACTGCCCGGTCAGCTCGAACAGCACGATCACCGCTGTGATCGGTGCCCGGGCCGCTCCGGCGAAGGCCGCGCCCATCCCGATGAGGCCGTAGACCCCGGGCGAGGCGGTGAGATCCGGCAGCCAGGTGTGGGCGACGATGCCGAATGCCGTGCCCGCCATCGCCCCGATGAACAACGACGGCGCGAACACCCCGCCCGAGCCACCGATGCCGATCGTCAAGCTGGTTGCCACGATCTTGCCCACCAGCAACAGCAGCAGGAACCCGATCACGTACTTGCCCTCGACCGCGTTCTGCAGCACCGGATAGCCGACCCCGTACATCTGGGGCAACAACAGCAGCAGGCCCCCGAGGAACACCCCGCCCACCGCGGGCCGCAGCCACTCCGGACCGCGCCACAGCCAGTCGCACAGATCCTCGATCAGGTAGAGCACGCGGGTGAACAGCACACCACACGCCCCGACGATCAGCCCGAGCACGATGAACAGCAGATACTCGACCGGATTGCGCAGAGTGAACGGCGGCAGGTCGAGGAACGGCACGTTGCCGAACACCGCGCGGCCCACCACGCTCGCCGTGACGCTGGCCAGCACCACCGCGCCGAAGGACTCCGCGGCGAAATCGCGCAGGATCAGCTCCATCGCGAAGAAGGGCCCGGCCAGCGGCGCGTTGAACGTCGCCGCGATCCCACCCGCGGCGCCACACGCCACCAGCACCCGCAACCGCGACTCCGGAAGCTTCGCCACGCGCCCCAGCGTCGAGCCCAGGGCCGACCCGATCTGCACGATCGGCCCCTCCCGCCCCACCGAACCGCCCGACCCGATCGTCAGCGCGGACGCAAGGGCCTTCACCGCGCTCACCTGCACCGGGATCCGCCCACCCCGCTCCGCGACCGCGTACATCACCTCCGGCACCCCATGGCCCCGGGCTTCCGGTGCGAACCAATACACCAACGGCCCGTACACCAGCCCCGCGACCACCGGCGCGAGCAGCAGGAACCAGGGTCCGAGCTGGGGAAACCACGGGTGCGCCTCACGTCCCGCGGCCGAATAGTCGGCATGCCCGGAGAACACGTGCGTGAACGTGGTGATCAACCACCGGAACACGACCGCACCCAACCCCGCGCCGGCACCAATAACCAGCGCCAAGCCGATCAAGCCGGTCGTGCTCTCCCGCAACCACCGGCCCAACGGCTGCCGCGGAGGAACCACCAGTCGCCGACCTGTCACACCATTACCTGCAGACACAGTTGCAGTATGCAACACTTGCCGTGAGTAACAGCTGGCGGCCCACGCTACGGTCCGCCTGCGTCGACGACGTCGCCGCGCGGATCAAGCAGCGTGGCGGCCAGAGGAGGAGCCCCATGGTTGGCGTGCGCCAATTCGACGAGCGCGTGACCCTCGACCGCGCCCTGGACCTCTTCACCGAACGCGGCTTCCGCGCCACAACGATGCCCGACCTCGCCACCGCCACCGGCGTCCAGCGCGGCTCCCTCTACCACGCCTACGGCGGCAAAGAGGAGATTTTCCTGCTCGCCTTCGGCGCGTACACCTCCCGCTTCCTCGCCGGCGCAGAAGCAGCCTTGGACCGGCCAACGAAGCACGCTGCGGTGCGATCCTTCTTCGAGTACTGCATCCAAACTTTCACCGAGGGCCACCCCTCCTACGGCTGCCTCTCCACCCGCACTGCCGTCGAAGCGGCGAACGAGGTGCCCCGGGCAGAGTCCGCAGTCCGCACCATGCTGAACGACCTGGAGACCATCGTCTTCATCAAACTGTCTGCTGTCGACGACGGCGCGTCCGCTGCAGTCGACTTGCGCGCAGCCGCCCGCCTGATCGTCACCACAACCCGCGGCCTCGCGGTGATGGAACGCGCGAAATACTCCCCGACCGAACTGAACGCGATCGCGGAAACCCTGGTGGCCTCTCTGTTCAGCCGCTGAGCCTGCCGGTTCTACAGCGAACCAAGCCGTGGTCGCTCGGCCGATCGGTTGGCGACTCGGCCCCGCCACGCCGCCGAGTCACAAGCGCATGGCTGGTGATGCCGTCCATGATCGGCTGTGGCGGGTCTCCGCCGAACTCACCGCCCTGGCCGATCACCTGGCAACTTTGTCACCGCTGGGGCGTCCTGTCAGCATGACGTCGACTTCGGAGAGCGGTGTGGTTGCTGCTGATCCTGCCCGGGAAAGCGGCTATGACGGTATCGCTGAGGGATATTCGGCCGAGAACGAGACCAACCTGATGAACGCCTACTACGAGCGGCCCGCGATGCTGGCCCTCGCTGGCGACGTGACCGGGCGGCGAATCCTCGACGCGGGTTGCGGCTCAGGGCCGCTGTTCGCCGCGCTACGCGATCGGGGCGCTGTCGTGACCGGTGTCGACGCGAGCGCAGGCATGGTGGAGCTGGCCCGGCGACGGCTGGGTGCCGAGGCCGACCTGCGGGTCGCCGATCTGGCTGATCCGCTGCCCTTCCCCGACGGTGAGTTCGACGACGTCGTCGGGTCCCTGGTGCTGCATTACCTGCAGGACTGGGGGCCGACGCTGGCCGAACTGCGACGCGTCCTCACCCCCGGCGGACGGCTCATCGTCTCGGTCGAACACCCCTTCGTCATCACCCTGATGCAGCGCGAGGCCGGGGAAAAACCCAACTACTTTCAGACCCGCAGCCGGACCGAAGAATGGGCGCTGGGCGGCCAGTCAACCAGGTTGATCTTCTGGGACCGCCCGCTGCACGCGATGACCGATGCCTTCACCGCGGCCGGCTTCCGCGTCAACGTCATCAGCGAGCCGCCGCCCGCGCCCGAAGCCCCCGAGTTGTTCCCCGACGAATTCCGGAAGTTCAGCGGCACGAGGTTCCTGGGCTTCCTCTTCTTCGTTCTCCAGGCCGACTGACCAGGGACAGCCACGGCATCGGTGGGCGGATCCGCTTGACCTGCGTCGACGTTGGATTCGGCGGCACATGCCCACCGATGCCCTCCCCGGCAATCACAGACCCCTGGCTAGCACCGGACCAGGGCCACGTGGAGCCGCTACGCCCCCGGTGACCACACACCGTCAGCTCCACGGAGAACCCGCGAACCTTGAATACGCGACCTCACCAGTCTCAACCCCTCACATGTCGGCGCAGGACGTCTTGCTGCACGAGGGCCGAGGCCGTGCCCGTAGGCGGACCGCACGGCCTCGGCCACCGTGGTCTTGCCCGATCCCGAGGGGCCGCGCAGCACGACGAGCGTGGTGTTTTCGTGCCCAGTCAGGGTGTCATGGGGTGGGTCCTTGGTCTGCAGGCGGAGAGAGGTTCTCGCCGGCGGTGATGAGGTCCGCGAGGGTGGGAACGGCACTATCGGCGAGGTGGTGGGCTTGGGTATCGCAGGCGCACGTCGGGCACCGGGTAGAGCTCGGCCGCGGCGCGCGGGCCTGGCCCAGGGTCAGCGGCACCGCCGGGTGCTCGGAGTCTGGCTTGAGCACGCCGAGGTTGCGCCGCTCGGTCGCCGGCAGCGCTGCGGCCACCTCGAAGGTAGTCGCGCCGCGCACGCGCATCTCCCGGTACCACGCGGCCACGGCGCCCAAGCGGGCCTTGCGGGTGTTCGGCGAGACGCCGGCGGCGTCCTGCACGGAGAGCCACGTGCGCAAGCCGTCGCGGGTCATGTCGGCGAGCGGGTTGAGCCCGGCCGCCGCGCACCAAGGGAAGAACGCGCTCGCCTCCGGCAGGGCCTGCACGTTGCGGTGGGTCGGTTCCCCGCGCCACAGCCGCTGGTCCGCGCGCGGGATGCCGAGCGCGTTGGCGTTGGCCTTCTTCGTGTTGGCTGAGGTGTAGGAGGTGTGCAGCCACACCGCCGCGGTGTCGATGACCACCCGGGCCCACGCCGGCTCCGCGTCCCGTCGACGACCAGCTCCCCACCGCCCGCGTCCGCGGCTGCCTCGGCGGCGCCCTCCTCGAGGACCAGCGTCGGCGGGTCAAGGTCGATCGGTGTGACCAAGAGTGGAACCAGGTCGCGATGGTGGGCCTCGAGCTGGGTTGCCATCGCGTCCAGTGCCAGGGCGAGTGGGTCTGGCGCCGGCACCCGCAGCGCGGCCGCGGCCGCACTGCGCAGCGCTGCCGCCGCGTCGGCCACGAGATTGCGCCGCTCGACCAATCGGGCGCGGGAGACCGCGCGGGAGTCGACGTCGACGGGCCTGCGGCCACCGGGCTGATCGGTCTGGTGTGGACGGCTGTTCGTCATCGCGGCAGCGTCAGGCCGGGAGTCTGTCGAGAGCCTGATTCACGCGCTGTTCTCGTTCGCTGTCGGCTTGGGTGGGAGCGAACGAGAACAGCGCGAGGCGCACGCGCGTGGGCGTGGGCGTGTCACGATGCGGGCACAGACGCCAGTTCGCGAGGGTGGGGCTGTCGACGATGCACTCGAACGTTGTGTTCGGTTGCTGGACGTGCCGGGCGATGGCGTCCTGCACGACGGACGCTGTCGACGGATCGGACAAGCCCGAGAACCCGCCGATACCCGCGAGGGCGTCAACGACGGCAGTTGCATAGGTCGCGCGTTGGCACCTGGACGTGCGCACTCGTGCGGTTCGGCTGAAAGGACGTCGCATTGCGGCAGGGGTGGCGTTCGACGGCGCCCGCGGCGTCGTCGGGTCCGAGTTGCATGCCGTCAGTCTCGCAGAACTCTGTCAAAACCCGCGGTAGTTGTGAGAGGTGTTATGCGAATCGCGACCTGCGGATCTCCGGCCCGGATCGGCCGGTTCGCAGAACTCGCACAACTGACCGTTTATGAGAATCCATTGATGGCCGCTGGAGACATGCGGTTGGACATGGGGATGGCGGGTAGCCGTCGAGTGTGACTGAGTCTGCCATCGCCGTTGTGGACATCGACGGAACGCTCATCGATTCCAACTACCAGCACGCGCTCGCCTGGTACCGGGCACTGCGTTCGGTGGGCGAGACCTACCCGGTGTGGCGGTTACACCGGCTGATCGGCATGGGCGGAGACCAAGTGCCCACGGCGGCGGGAGGCAAAGACCTGGAGCGGCGGGCGGGCGAGCGGGCTCGGGAGCAGCAGGGCAAGGAGGTCGACGCGCTGCTCGAGGAGATGGCGCCGTTGCCCGGCGCCCATGACCTGCTCGTGGCGATCAAGGAGCGCGGTCACCGGCTGGTGCTGGCCAGCTCTGGCCAGCAGCGCCACGTGGAGGTCTTCCTGGACAGACTGGACGTCCGCGACATCGCCGACGACTGGACCACCAGCACCGACGTCGAGGCCTCCAAACCAGCGCCGGACCTGCTACAGGTGGCGCTGAAGAAGCTAGGAGCGCCGCCCGACGCGTCGAGCGTGATGGTCGGCGACTCGGTGTGGGACGTCAAGGCGGCGAAAAGAGCCGGGATGCCGGCGATCGCCGTGCGCTCCGGCGGCTTTGGCGACGACGAGCTCCACGAGGCCGGTGCCATCGCCATCTACGACACTCCCGGCGACCTCGCGAAGGCGCTGGACGACACCCCACTCGCCTGATGCCCATGCCGCGCGCCTGAGCGTCCACCGCCTCACCCCGAGGGAGCACCGCAACCGATGACCGCCAACGAGACAGACCCAGCCACGGGGACGAAGAGCACCCGCCCCGAGGCCCCCGCCGAGGCTGCGAGCGACACGCCCACCGGCAACCCCGCCCAGCCACACCCGACCCTCCCCGAGGGGATGGGCGATCTCGATCGCCGCGCGATCGACACCGTGCGCGTGCTGGCGATGGACGCCGTGCAGAAGGTCGGCAACGGCCACCCCGGTACCGCGATGAGCTTGGCTCCGACGGCCTACCTGCTGTTCCAGGAGTGGCTGCGTCATGACCCGAGCGATCCGAACTGGGTCGGCCGCGACCGCTTCGTCCTGTCGATGGGGCACTCGAGTCTCACCCTCTACATCCAGCTCTTTTTCTCCGGCTACGGTCTGGAGCTCTCCGACCTGGAGGCGCTACGCACCTGGGGCTCCCTGACCCCGGGCCACCCCGAGGTCGACCACACACCCGGCGTGGAGACGACGACCGGCCCGCTGGGCCAGGGCGTCGGCAACGCCGTAGGCATGGCGATGGCCGCCCGCCGCGAGCGCGGCTTGATGGACTCCGACGCCGCCAACGGCGGGAGCGTGTTTGATCACACGGTGTGGGTGTTCGCCTCGGACGGCGACCTGGAGGAGGGCGTCAGCGGCGAGGCGTCGTCGCTGGCCGGCACCCAGGAGTTGGGGAACCTGGTTCTGGTCTACGACGCCAACCGGATCTCGATCGAGGACAACACCGATATCGCGTTCACCGAGGACGTCGGCAAGAGGTACGAGGCCTACGGCTGGCAGGTGCAGCACGTCGACGACGGCGAGGACCTGGCCGCGGTCGACCGCGCGCTGGCCGCCGCCAGGGCCGAGACCGGCCGCCCGTCGCTGATCGTGCTGCGGACGATCATCGGCTGGCCCTCGCCGAACAAGCAGAACACCGGTGCCGCCCACGGGTCGGCGCTGGGCGAGGACGAAGTTCGGGCGACCAAGGAGATCCTGGGCTTCGACCCCGACAGGACCTTCGAGGTCGCCCCGGAGGTGCTTGAGCACGCCCGCCTGGTCGCCGAGCGGGGCAAGCAGGCGCACGCCGAGTGGCAGCAACGCTTCGACGCGTGGCGGGCCGACAACCCGGATGGTGCCGCGCTGTTGGGCCGGCTGTCCACCCGCACACTGCCGGAGGGCTGGGCCGACGACCTGCCGACCTGGGACGCCGATCCGAAGGGCGTGGCCACCCGGAAGGCCTCCGGTGAGGTGCTTGCCGCCCTCTACCCGGTCCTGCCGGAGCTGTGGGGCGGTTCGGCCGACCTGGCGGAGAGCAACAACACTGCGGTCAAGGGGACGGCCTCCTTCCTGCCCGCGGACCGGCAGACCAAGATGTGGTCGGGCGGCCCGTACGGGCGCACGCTGCACTTCGGCGTCCGCGAACACGCCATGGGCGCGATCATGAACGGCATCGCGCTGCACGGCGGGACCCGCGTGTACGGCGGCACGTTCCTCACCTTCTCCGACTACATGCGCGGCGCGGTCCGGCTGGCCGCGCTCATGCAGCTTCCGGTCACCTACGTGTGGACACACGACTCCATCGGGCTGGGCGAGGACGGCCCCACCCACCAGCCGATCGAGCACTACGCGGCGCTGCGCGCCATCCCCGGGCTGGACTTCGTCCGCCCGGCCGACGCCAACGAGACCGCAGTGGCGTGGCGCACCATCCTGGAGCACAACGACCGGCCGGCCGGGCTCGCGCTGTCCCGCCAGAACCTGCCCGTCTTCGACCGCGCCGAGTTCGCGTCGGCCGAGGGCGTCGCCAGGGGCGGCTACATGCTGGCCGAAGCCTCCGGCGGCACGCCCGAGGTCATCCTGATGGGCACCGGCTCGGAGGTGCAGATCGCCGTCGCCGCCCGCGAGGCGCTGGAGGCTGACGGCGTTGCGACGCGCGTCGTGTCGCTGCCGTGCTGGGAGTGGTTCGCGGCCCAGAACCAGTCCTATCGCGAGCAGGTGCTGCCGCCCACGGTGCGGGCCCGGGTGAGCGTCGAGGCCGGCGTGCGCATGGGGTGGCGGGAGTTCGTCGGCGACGCCGGCCGGATCGTTGGCCTGAATCACTACGGCGCCAGCGCCGCCTACACCGTGCTCTACGAGCAGTTCGGGCTCACCGCCGACGCGGTCGTCGCCGCGGCGCGGGAGAGCCTTGCCGCCGTCGCGGCGCCGCCGCTCGCCCCCACCGGCCCCGACAGCGTCGGCGGCCCGCACACCCCCACCGGCGACCGCTGACCCGTCCAAATGCCCTGTCCGATCCTCCGAACTTGGAAGGCACTGCCATGACACAGAACGAGAAGTTGGCCGAGTTGTCGGGAGCCGGGGTCGCCGTCTGGCTCGACGACCTCTCCCGCGACCGCACCCGCAACGGCGATCTGCAGACGCTGGTCGACGACTACTCCGTTGTGGGCGTCACCACGAACCCGACAATTTTCGCCGCCGCAGTCAGCGGCTCGGACTCCTACGACGACCAGGTGCACGCGATGGCGGTTCGCGGGGTCAGTGTGGAGGAGGCGCTGCGGACCATCACCGCCGCCGATGTCCGCGACGCCTGCGACCTGCTCGCCCCGGTGGCGCGGCGCACCGGCCGTGACGGCCGGGTGTCGCTGGAGGTCTCGCCCCGGGTGGCGCACGACACCGATGCCACCGCCGCGGAGGCGGCGCACCTGTGGTGGCTGGTCGACCGGCCCAACCTGTTCATCAAGATCCCGGCGACGCAGGAAGGCATGGCCGCAATCACCACCTCCATCGCCGCGGGCATCAGCATCAACGTCACCCTCATCTTCAGCCCCGAGCGGTACAGGATGGTCATGGACGCGTACCTGTCCGGACTGGAGCAGCGCGTGCGGGACGGCGGGTCGCTGACCGGGATCGAGTCGGTGGCCTCCTTCTTCATCTCCCGCGTGGACACCGAGATCGACGAACGTCTGGACAAGGCCGGCGCGGACCCCGCCCTCAAGGGCAAGGCCGCGCTGGCGAACGCGCAGTTGGCCTACCAGTCCTACGAGGAGGTCTTTTCCTCCGACCGGTGGCGCGCGCTGCAAGGCCGGGGCGCCAGACCGCAGCGGCCGCTGTGGGCGTCGACCGGCGTGAAGAGCCAGGACTACCCCGACACCCGCTACATCAGCGACCTCATCGCGCCGGACACGGTGAACACCATGCCGGAGAAGACCCTGAAGGCCTACGCCGATCACGGCAGCCCCGGAACGCCCATCCAGCAGACCTACGACGAGGCGGCGAAGGTCATGAAGGCCGTCACCGAAGCCGGCGTCGACCTCGACGACGTCTTCAAAGTTCTTGAGGACGAGGGAATCCAGAAGTTCGTCGACTCCTGGGAGGAGCTCACCGAGTCAGTCCGCTCGGAGCTCCAGGACAAGAAATAAGCGACCCCACCAAGCACAGCAGGTGATTTGCCTTCCACATCCCGGTGGAACCGATTTCCGGTTTGCCCAGGTGCCGACGCCGCCGACCCCGCCGCCTACCTCGGCGCCGACGTCCTGCGCCGCACCCAGATCGCGAAGCCGTGGGCCGTGCTGCAGAGCTGGTCCACCGACCACGGCACCATCGTCATCGTCTGGAGCCTGGAGCCTGGAGCAGGACGTGGCGACCGAGCCGCAGATCCGCCCCCCGCCCCCGGCGCCGCGGTCTACCTGCGCGTCGGACCTGCGGTCGACTCGTCCGGACCTGAGCTGCGCACCGGGACCCAGCGGCGTTTGCGGCCCTTGCCGTTGATCCACAGCGCGGGTTTTCCGTCGGGGCCGGCGCGGTGGCAGGTCGCGCCGGTTGAGCGCGCACAGTTCTTGGGCACGGATGCCGGTGGTGGTGAGGATCGCGACGATCACCCGGTAGGGCCTTCGGGAAGCAAGCGCCGAATACAACGCTTGCTGTGAGGTTGAACCTGATGGCTATACGTTCGGGCTACTGGCGGGGAATCCATCCACGCACGGGAACGTGCCGCGGATTAGGCGTAACCACGAGATAGGTCGTCCCGACCACAACGAGCGCGGCGCGGACCAGCATCTGGGCCCGGGTGAACAGCCCGGCGAAATGCCCCGGGCCGAGCTGGGCGGCGGTGATCACCGCCGCCCAGGCCAGTACCACCAAGGCGAGGAACACCGTGGCCCACGCGCGCCAGCCGGGCGGCCACCACAGCACGAGGCTGAGCGCGCCGACGAGGGCCGCCAAGTTGGCCAGCAAGGGAAGAGCGGTCGTGCCGGGCCGCGCGACGTCGCCAAGCAGGGCGATGCCGAAGGCGCACAGCGAGCCCGCGGTCATCCGGGCCATCCAGTGCACGGGTGCGAGGCGCAGGAGCGGCGGGCCGGCGAGCGTGAAGGCCAGCCCGGAGACGCCGAGGGCGACGCGGAACACCGGCTGCACGGACAGCAGCTGTTCGACCGGTTGCTGCACCGGGGAGATCCCGGTCGGCAGCACGAACTCCAGCAGCCACGCGGAATAGGTCACCACGCCGATCCCGAGCAGGATCACCGCAGCCAGTCGCGCAGCACGCACCGGCACACCCTAAGCGAAGGTCCCCGGCATGTTGGTCACGCCGGGCGCGAGCACCATGCGAGTAGATGTGGATCACGTCGCCGGATGGCGGCATCCTCACACTGTGCGCACGAATACGTGCAGAATGCTGTCGGGTGTCTCCGCCGGGCCGCATGGGGGTGCCACCGATCATGGGACTGAGTGAGATGGGGATACGGTGCACCGTTCTGTTGTGACGAGCCTGCTGGGCCTGGCCGCGCTGGTCGCGGCGGTGCTGTCGCCGCCGGCGGCGTCGGCCGTACCGGCGGACTTCTACCAGGCGCCGTCGCCGCTGCCTTCCGGCGCGCCCGGCGCGGTGATCCGCACCCAACCGGCGCCGGTCCTCGCGACCGCGTTGACCGCAACGGCCACCACGGTCATGTACCACTCCCGCGACGCCCGCGACGCCGACATCGCGGTCACCGGCACGGTGTTCACCCCCAAGCTGCCGTGGCTCGGCGCCGGCCCCCGGCCGTGGGTGGACCTCGCGGTCGGCACCCAGGGCCTTGGGCAGCAGTGCGCGCCGTCCAAACAATTCGCCACCTCCACCGAGCAGGAACTCGAACCTCTCGAGCTGCTGCTGGCCCAGGGCTGGGGCGTCGTGGTCAGCGACTACGAGGGCTACACCACCGGTTCCAGCCCGACCTACGTCGCCGGGGTCTCCGAGGCGCACACCGTGCTGGACATGGCCCGCGCCGCCTCCGCGATCCCCGGAACGGGCATCTCCCCGGCGACCCACTGGGCCACCATGGGCTACTCCCAGGGCGGCGGCGCGTCGAGCTGGGCGGCGTCACTGGCCCCCTCCTACGCCCCGGACCTCACGCTGATCACCGACGTGTCCGGCGGTGTGCCGGCCGACGTCCAGAACGTGGCCGAGTCACTGGACGGCAGCCTGATCGGCGAGGGTTTGCAGCTGTACGCGCTGACCGGCCTGCAGCAGGCCTACCCCGGCCGCTTCCCGCTCGATGACTCCCTCACGGCCGCGGGCAAGGCCACGGAGGCGTCGTTGAAGACCCAGTGCGTGGTGCAAACCCTCGCCAGCTTCCCGCTGAAAAAGTTCACCGACTACTCCACCGGCGAGACGATCCAGCAGTTCGACACCCGCCCCGACGTCGCCGCCGTCTACGCAGACAACAACCTCATCACCCGACCCGCACCGACCGTGCCCGTGTTCCAGTACCACGCCGCCCTCGACGAAATCGTGCCTCTCGGCCAAGCACGCACCCTGAACCACACCTGGTGCACCGAAGGTGTCCGCACCGTGTTCACCACCGTGCCCGGAGACCACATCACCGGCGAAACCACCGGCCTGCCCGCCGCCATCGCCTGGCTGAGCGACCGATTCGCCGGACGACCCGTGCCCACCACCTGCCCCTGACAACCACCAAGCAGCGAAACCGGCCGGCGGTGACCCGGCAAGAACCACCCGCGAAACCGTAGCGTCACCGCTGCTCTTCGATGCCGGGGTCCATGGCTCGTATGACGTCGAAGACGGGTAGACCGTTGGCGCGTGCCAGAGCGGCCCAGGACTGCGCCAGCCCGGTCTTGCCGTGGTGGTGGTAGATCGCGGCGAGGTACGTGGCACTCTCGCCGAACCCGTGCGCGGCGGCGACGAGCAGCCGCCACTCGGCTAGTTCCAGGTCTCCGTCCTGGAACGCGGCTCGGCCGTCCTTGAATGCCTTCTCGGCCGCTTCGAGGGCGGCGAGCTCGGCGTCCATGCGGGCCAACTCGGCCGGTGTCAGACTCGCCAGCCGCTTCTGCGCCCTCCTGGCGAATCGGCGGGGCCAGAGTTCATCGCCAGCATGCTCCGGCGCGTGCAGCAACTCGGTTACCTCGTCCCGCCCGGTGGGGTTGTCGGTCACAAACGGAAATTCCAGCGCATGCCCCACCGTGGCTCGTCCCCGGGGTGATCCGAACCCGAGCGGATCGCCCACAGGGCCGCCGCGCCGGCAGACGGCTCAGCCGAACCGACCTCAGCAACGAAAATCGCCCTCGTATCCACACGCAACCGCACGACGCAGAGGGCGGCTCGCGCACCCCGCGAACACGAGCTCAGCTCATCAGGTACGGGCGACGACACATCCTGGCCCGCTCGCGACGCTGACACCGAGGGGAAACCCCGGAGGATGCTGTGTTGGAGTCCCACTACGTGTTTCGCGTGTCGGGCCGCCTGTCCGACCGTGCCGCCCACGCCGTCGTCGGGTTTGGCGAGTTGGAAGTCGCCGCCGCCCCACTCGAGACGATCATCTACTGCCACGTCCCCGACGAGGAACACCTGCATTGTCTGCTGGCCCTGTTCCGCGTCTTGGGCCTCGACATGGTGTCCCTGCAGCAAGTCCCGAGATCTCCGGCTGCGTGACGCCGCGGCGATCGGCGCTCGCTGATCGGGCGCCGGGTGGCTGGCAGGCCGTGCACTCTTCGACACCGTCCCCGACGCGCTGGCCGGCCAGGACTGACGCCCAGGCAGCGCGCCGACCACCTACCTGGACCTGGCGCGCAGCGCCCGGACGGGGGCGAAGAGGCCGGCACAGCGACACCGTCCACCTGGTTAGGATCGGCTCACGCGCGGGCGCGCGTACGCCGCACGTGCGAGAACCCGCGGCCTCCTGACTAGCGTCAGGAAGCCGGGTTGATCTCCGAGGTGGTCACCGTGCCCGCGCCGGACAGACCCCACTTGTCGAGGATCTTCTTGTACGTGCCGTCGTCGATCAGCGCCTGAACGGCCTGCTGAACGGCCTTCGAGTAGTCGCCGCTGTCCTTCTTGAGCACGATGCCGTAGGGCGCGGTGTCGTACGGCGCGCCGACGACGTCCAGCCGCCCGCCGGTCTGCTTCACCGCGTAGTCGATCACCGGGGAGTCGGCCAGCTCACCCTGCACGCGCTTGGCCGTCAGCGCCAGGTTCACGTCCGTCTGGGCCTGCAGCTGCGTGACGTCGATGGCCGGCTTGCCCGCCTTGGTGCAGGCGTCCGAGCGCGTCTGCAGGTCCTCGACCTGCGTGGTGCCCTTCTGCACGCCCATCTTCTTGCCGCACAGGTCGTCGAGGTTCAGCCCGTCCGGGTTGCCCTCCAAGGCGGCGAGCGCGGTGCCGGCCTTGTAGTAGCTGACCATGTCGACCGTCTGGAGCCGCTCGGGGTTGATGCTGAACGACGACATCGCGAGCTCGTACTTGCCGGCCTGGATGCCCGGGATGATGCCGTCGAACGCGGAGTTCTGGAACTCCATCTTCAGCCCCAGCTTCTGCCCGATCGCGGTGCCGAGGTCGACGTCGAAACCGGTGACCTTGCCCGACTCGTCCTGGAACTCGTTCGGCGGGTAGCTCTGGTCCTGACCGACAAGGATCTTGCCGTCGCTGGTGACCGACGCCGGCACCATCGCGGCGAGCTTGGCGTCCTTGGCAACCGCCGGGATGTCCGACGAGCCTCCCGCTGCCGCGGCGGAAGAGCTGTTGCTGCTCCCCGCGTCACCGGCGCCACTTCCACCTGCGCCGCAGGCCACGGTCAGGCCGACCAGCGCGAAAGCCGGGAGAAGGGCGAGCGCCTTCATCTGGTGTCCTCGAGCCACTTCGTCACTCCTCGTAGTCCTCACGGGCGAACCTGAAAACGCTGGTGAACTCGGTGGAGAAACGCGAGGCCGGTACCCGCATGACGTCGCCAGGGACCGCGCCCCCCGCGCGGGGGAGGCGTATTCATCAGGTGCCCCAGCGTCGACACGCCGCGCCGGGCGCAGGAGCGCCTCGGTAGTCGTCAGGGTGTAGCGGCCGCCGTCGGGCGAGGTATTAGGGGTCAGGCTGCAGCGCGGGCGTAGCGCTGCAGCCTGAGGCGACGACTCAACCGCCAGGAGGACCATCGAGATGACCCTGTGCTCAGGCTTCACCGAGACGACGCCGGCGCCGCGTTCGCGCAGCGTGAGCCGCATGTTTGCGCATGCCGGCGACGTGGCTCAGCAACCCGCCGGGCTCCGGCACGCAGTACGCGGCCAGGCCGACTATCCATTGTGCGACAGCACGTTGCGCATCGTGATCCGCATGGCGCCGTTCGGACCCCAGGTCGGCGGCATGAACCTCAGGACGTGCCCGCGCTGCGCGGCGCTGGCCGCCGACGTGCTGAACGCCGAACCGACGTAGAACCGGCATCGTCGGCGTCGACGCCCCGGGCCGCCCGGCCATGGTGTCCGTGACGGGTCAGAAGTCCGACCGTCCTTGTCGCGTTGGCAGTGTCCTTGGTGTCGTGGATGTTCGTGGCCGGCTGCTGTCCGAGGGCCGGTGCCCCCGGCAACCGTTGGCGCGGCGGTACCCGCCCGGCAGCCCCGCGAAACCACCCGACGGGGCTGTTGACCTGCACGTTTCCCACCGGCGGCGGGCGGACTGGCGGGTTAGGCTCGCACCAGATGCCGCCGGGCGCAGGCTGCCCGGCGACCGGCGAGCCGGGGAGGTCCGATGGCCAAGCGCACGCCGGGCGACCGGTCCCTGGTGCCCGGCTACGTGGAGCCGATGCTGGCCACCGCAGACGGGGGCCGGACACGCTCCTTACCTGCGACATTGGAGAACATGGACACTCGGGCACCGTCCCGAACCCGACGGGACTCCACCTGCTACCGCTCGATCACGCGGGTCGCCGCAGACGGCACGACCGTGCTGACCAGCCGCAACAACAACGACTTCACCGGCCGCTACCCCGAACTGGCCGGTGCGATGGCCGATGCGCTCGACGAACGGCGCGCGGTGCTCGACGGCGAGATCGTCGCTCTCGACGACGCGGGCCGACCCGACTTCGGGCTGCTGCAAAACCACGACACCAGCGGACGGGCGGTCGCCTACTTCGTGTTCGACATCCTGCAGCTGGGCGACGACGTCCTGCTCGAGCGGCCCTACGACGAGCGCCGGAAGGTCTTGGAGGGGATCGAGCCGTCGGACAAGAATCTCGTCGCGATCACCCCCTCCTACAGCCACGCCGACCTCTCGGCCACCGGCATGACCCCGCAGGACCTGCTCGATGTCGCGGCGACCAGCGGCCTCGAGGGCTTGGTCGTCAAGGTCCGGACCTCGAAGTACCGGCCGGGCCGGCGCAGCCCGGAGTGGTTGAAGCACCCGCTGATCCAGACGCTCGAGGTCGTGATCGGTGGCTGGCGCCCGGGCCAGGGCAGCCGCGACGGTCTGCTCGGCGGGCTGCTGCTCGGCGCGCACGATCGCGACACCGGCGAGCTGCTCTACATCGGTGACGTCGGCACCGGCTTCAACCACCGGCCCTGCTCGACGCCCAGGAGAAACTCGCGCCGCTGGAGCGCGCGCAGAGCCCGTTCGCGAACGAGGTACCGCGCGACCGCGTCCGCGGCGCCCGCTGGGTCGCCCCGACGCTGGTCGGCGAGGTCGTCACCGCCAGTTCACCCCGCGCGAACACCGCCTGCGCCACACCGCGTGGCGGGGCTGGCGCCCGGACAAGACGCCGGCCGAGGTGAAAGTTCCGTTATTGCAGTGAATGCAACACATTTCCAGCTGGGCTATCGCGCTCCGCCCAGGTGACGCGGAACCGGCCGTCGGCCGCTGCCATTGGCCGATCGCCGAGACCTTGAGCTGGGTCCCGGCAACGGGGTTGCCTGCCCGGCCGTGTTCGGGATGTCACCGCTGCGGTTTGCCCCGGCCTTGTCTGTGCGGCATCTTTACGCGTGGAGTGCCGGGAAGTCTGGTCGGCCTGCTCGTGCCCAGCCGGGTGGCGAGCCGCTTGCTCGATCCCGGAGGAGTCGCATGCCGCTCGTTCCCGCATTCGACCTCACGCAGACTCACGGTCCTGTCCCGCTGATCGCTGGCTGTTCCCACCGGACGACGACGTGTCAAGAACGCGACAGGAGCGACTCGTGCCCCCGCGAGTTCCCACCGGTCGTCGTAGCCTGGCCGTATGCACGCCGCTCAGATGGTCGAGGACTACCCGGTCGTCGATCTGGATTCCGATGCGTTGGCCGCTGCTCGTCTCCTGGCGGAGCGAAGGCTGCCTGGGCTGGTGGTGACGGATGCGTCGGGTTGCCCGCAGTCGGTGCTGCCCGCATCAGAGGTGGTGCAGTTCCTGGTGCCCCCCTACGTGCAGGACGACCCGTCGCTGGCCGGAGTGCTGAACGAGTCGATGGCCGACCGGATCGCGGACAAACTCGGTGGCCGGAGGGTGCGGGAGCTGCTGCCGAAGGAGCCTGTGGAGCTGCCGCGGGTGGCTGCGGACGATACGGTCGTGGAGGTGGCCGCGGTGATGGCGCGGCTGCGGTGTCCGCTCGTGGCGGTCATGGAGGGCCGGACGCTGCTGGGCGTCGTGTCGGCCTCGCGACTGCTGGAGCTCGCGCTGCACTGACCCAGGCGGTGGCGCGGTGAGCACGGCCATCGCGGTCACGGTGTTCGTCGTCGCCTACATCTTCATCGCGACGGAGAAGCTCCCGAAGATGGCTGTGGCGCTGGCCGGTGCCGGTGTCGTGCTCGCGGCGGGTGTCAGCGGCTCGGCCGACGCGTTCTTCTCCGAGGACACCGGCGTCGACTGGAACGTGATCTTCCTCCTGCTCGGCATGATGATCATCGTCGGGATCCTGCGCCGCACCGGGGTGTTCGAGTACGTCGCGATCTGGGCCGCCAAGCGCGCCAAGGGATCCCCGCTGCGGATCATGATCCTGCTGGCGCTGATCACCGCGGTCGCGTCGGCGTTCCTCGACAACGTCACAACCGTGCTCCTGATCGCCCCGGTGACACTGCTGGTCTGCGACCGGCTCGACATCAAACCCGCGCCGTTCCTCATGGCCGAGGTCTTCGCGTCGAACATCGGCGGCACCGCGACGCTCATCGGCGACCCACCGAACATCATCATCGGCAGCCGCTCCGGACTGACGTTCAACGACTTCCTCATCAACCTCGCCCCCATCGTGGCGATCGAGCTGGTGATCCTGGTCCTGGTGCTGCCGTGGTTGTTCCGGGGCTCGTTCGACGTCGACCCGCGACGGGTCGCCGACGTGATGGCCCTGAACGAGCGCGAGGCCATCCACAAGCCCAAGCTGCTGCTCAAGTCCGGCGCCGTGCTGCTGCTGGTCTTCGCCGGCTTCGTGCTGCACTCCACACTCCACCTGGACCCGTCCGTGGTCGCCCTGCTCGGCGCCGGGCTGCTCGTTCTTGTGTCGGGCACCCAGCCCAAGGACTACCTGGCCGGGGTCGAATGGGAGACGTTGCTGTTCTTCGCCGGGTTGTTCATCATGATCGGCGCGCTGGTCAAAACAGGGGTCATCGGCACACTCGCTCGCCTGGCCGCAGACGCTACCGGTGGAAACGCGTTGGTCGCGGTGTTCTTGATCCTGGGCGTTTCGGCTCTGTTGTCGGGGGTCATCGACAACATCCCCTACGTGGCAACGATGAGCCCGCTCGTCCTCGCGCTCACGAACGACATCCCGGATCCGTCGCACTCGCAGGCCCTGTGGTGGTCGCTCGCCTTGGGCGCGGACTTCGGCGGCAACATGACCGCCGTCGGCGCCAGCGCCAATGTGGTCATGCTCGGCATCGCCGCCCGCGCCGGCTCGCCGATCTCGTTCTGGGAGTTCACCCGGAAGGGCACGATCGTCACCCTGATCACCGTTCTCGTGGCCGCGCCGTACCTGTGGCTGCGCTACTTTGTGCTGTAAGGAGCCCGCCAACCGACGCTCCGCCCCGGGGCCCAAGGGGGCGACCATGAACGATCTCGTGATCGCGGCCGGAATGATCGCGGCATTCGCTGTCGTGCTGCTCGTGGTCCGCCTCGCCAACCACAGATGGAGATGACCTGCCTCTCGCCGATCACCGCTACCGGAGCCGCCGGTGGCGCCAGCGCAGCAGGGCATGCTGGTAATCGTAAAACGAGCTACCCGGCCAAGATCCAGGTCCCAGCGGTAGGACACACCGACGAAGTTGATGTTCACGCTGCTGCGGTAGACGGTGAGCCTTCCCCGGGACAGGCTGGCCTCACCGAGCGCGCCAGTCGCTGCGGCGAGTGATTCCGGCGGCTGAGCATGTAGCCGCGTGTCCGCAGCTGGACAAGGCAATCGAGGCAATACTGCACGGATGAATAGTGGCCAGTTACCAGTATCCGTGCCCGAGCAGCCCGGCCGCGGCGGCGGGTGAGGCCGATGGCCGAGAAGAAGCTGAACGTGCAGGTCGGCGAGCGCCAGCTGGGGCTGTCCAACCTGGACAAGCCCCTGTACCCGAGCGGGTACACCAAGGGCGAGGTCGTGCACTACTAGTCGAGCATCGCCCCGATCCTGCTCCCCCACCTGCTTGGCCGACCGGTCACGATGGTCCGATTCCCGGACGGCACCGCCTCCGATCAGGCGTTCTTCGAAAAGAACCTGCCCCGCGGCACCCCGGACTGGATCCGCACCGCGGTCCTGCCCAGCTCCGGGGCCCGCAGCGGCCGCGGCCCGGGCACGATCGCCTACCCGCTGATCGGGGACCTGCCGAGCCTGGTGTGGGCGGCCAACCTCGCCGCCCTCGACCTGCACGTCCACCAGTGGACCGTCGGCCCCGATTCGCCACCACGTGCGCCGGACCGGCTCGTAACTCGGCGCCACGTCGGCCCGCGGTTCTGAGCCGCATTCCTTGATCAAGGACGTAGTGTCTTAGTCCGGATAAGGACCCCGCCCGGCCCGGGCTCGGACTTCTGGCACCCGAAACATTTCTTCGACGCCTGCTCGTCCTCGGCCACCCTGCACCCCTGTTCGTGTTCGTCGCGACGACGGTAGGCCGCGCCGCGCGGCGCCATGGGGCCCGACATGCCCTCGCGCGGTGTGGCGTTCACGGCATCTCGCGCCCGCGGCCCCGGCTCGTCGTCGTGCCACTCTTTGAGAACAACGTGACGATGGGCATGTTGCGATCAGCCCACGTCAGGCTATGTATACGAACACCGTTCGAGAGAGAACTTTGCTGCCGGCTCCCCACGGCGAAGTCGTAGTGGGAGCTGTCGATGGCCTTCAACTTGTGTGTAGGCGGTCACTGACCGGATCGTCCAGTACGGCATCGCGGCCTCGAAGACGCGCGGATCGACCGGCGTGGTGGCGTTGTAGTCCAAGCAGACCGGCCCGCCGGCCAGCCCCGGATGCCTATCGGTCGCGGCGGCCAGTTGGGTGGGCGTGCTCGGTCATGCGAGGTCCCCGGTGTTG
Source organism: Amycolatopsis sp. NPDC051373 (assembly GCF_040689465.1). NCBI lineage: Bacteria > Bacillati > Actinomycetota > Actinomycetes > Pseudonocardiales > Pseudonocardiaceae > Amycolatopsis > Amycolatopsis sp. NPDC051373. Next base: position 189,647 of record NZ_JBFBAE010000008.1, read on the forward strand.
ACCGGCATGTCGGCCAGCCGCCACTCCAGCATGCCGTCGTCCAGCCGGACCGCACGGCGCCGGCGGTCGGTCAGCAGCCGCACCGCGTCGTAGGCCAGCACGCAGTACTCGCCCCGGCAGTACACGACGATGTCGGCTCCCTCGGGCAGTTCGTTGATGCGGTCCGCCAGTTCCTCCACCGGGACACTCAGCGCGCCCGGGATGTGACCGGCCCGGTACTCGTGTAGCGGCCGGACGTCCAGCACCACCACATCCCCGGCCGCCGCGCGCGCCTGCAACTGCTCACGGGTGATCTCCGCTGCGGGCGCGGCGCCGAGGTAGGCGTCACGCGCCGGCGGCACCGCCGGCTGATGGGTCTGGGCGACGGTGCGCAGCAACGCGAACAGCTGCGCGACGTCGTCGCCGGCGAGGCGATAGTGCACCCGCACCCCGTCCCGGCGGGTCGCGACGAAGCCCGCCTGCTTGAGCGTCTGCAGATGCGCCGACGCCGTCGTCAGGTTCAGTCCCGCCGCGGTGGCCAGCGCGTCTACCGTGCGCTCACCCTGCGCCAGCAGGTCGAGCAGTTCCAGGCGCTTGCCGTTGGCGAGTGCTTTCCCGCTGACCGCGAACGCCTCGTACAACCGCGCCTTGGCCGCCGCCTTCACCGAACCACCGTCCGGGCCAGCCGTGGTGTTCTCCACCATCTTCCCATCCTCCATAAATCTATGGATTAATGTATATCAGACGCTGGACACGTCACGCGGCACGCACGGGGCCCGCCCCGACGAGGTTGGAGAACGTTGTGAGCTTCACCGACGATCATCTGCTCCCGCTGGTCGACGAAGGACTCGGCAACAGCGCCTACCTGGTGGACCTGGGAGACGGCCGCGCGCTGGCCGTCGACGCCTCTCGGGATCTGCGGACCCTGAACGCCGCCGCGCGGCGGCGTGGCCTGCGGGTCACCTTCGCCGCCGACACCCACCTGCACGCCGATTTCCTCTCCGGCGCCGTGCAGCTCGGTCACGACACGGGAGCGACGGTGCTCGCCTCCGCGGCGGGAGGCCGGCTGTTCGACCACATCCCTCTGGCCGACGGTGACGAGGTCGATCTCGGCGGCCTGACACTGCGGGCTCTGGCGACCCCCGGCCACACCGACGAGCACCTGTCGTTCCTGCTGCTCGACGGCGAGCGCGAGCTCGGCGTGTTCACCGGCGGCTCGTTGATCGTCAATTCCGCGGCCCGCACGGACTTGCTCGGCCCGGCGCGGGCCGACCAGCTGGCACGCGCCCAGTACCGGTCGCTGCAGCGACTGATCACCCTGCCCGACGCTGTTGCCGTGTGGCCCACCCACGGCGCGGGATCGTTCTGCTCCGCCCCGCCGGGAATTGAACGCACGTCGACCATCGGCGACCAGAAGCGCGCCAACCCGTTGCTGGCGGCACCCGCCGAGGACGCGTTCGTCGGTGATCTGCTCGCCGGCCTCGGAACGTATCCGGCGTACTTCACCCGCCTGTCCGAGGCCAATCGCCGCGGCCCGGCAATCCTGGCCGGCACCCCGGCGCTGCCCGCGCTGCGCCCTGCCACTGTGCGGGCATTGCTCGCGGACGGGGCAACCGTCGTCGATGTCCGCCCCGCGGCCGACTTCGCCGCCGCCCACATTCCCGGCGCGGTGTCGATTCCATTGCGCGAGCAGTTCGCGACGTGGCTGGGCTGGCTGCTGCCCGAGACCACCCCGCTGGTATTCGTCCTCAACCCCGACCAGGACCCCGCCGACATCTCCTGGCAGTCCGCGAAAATTGGGTACGAACGGCTGGCCGGTCAGCTGGCGGTCGGCATCGCCGCCTGGACCGGGGACGGCGGCCAGGTGCGCAGCACCACTTTCACTACCGCCGCCCGCGCACCGACAGGGTCCTATGTGGACGTTCGTCAGGCACCGGAGTACCGCGCCGGTCACGTGCCGGGCGCGATCCACCTCGAACTCGGTGGCCTGACCGCACACGCCGCCGACGTCCCCGCCGGTGCCGTCGTGGCCTGCGGGCACGGTGAACGCGCCATGACCGCCGCCAGCCTCCTCGAGCGCGCCGGCCGCACCGATCTCACGGTGCTCGACGGCGGTCCCGGCGACTACACCCGCGCCCACGACCTGAGCCTCACCGGAGGAGCCGAGCCGTCGTGACCACAGCGGTGCGACTGGGCCTGCGCGAGAACTGGCTCCAATTCACCCTGCTGGTCATCGTCAACGTCTGCGTCGGCGGACTGGTCGGGCTGGAACGCACCACCGTGCCCCTGATTGGCACGGAGACCTTCGGCCTGACCAGCGACCTCGCGGTGTTCTCCTTCATCATCGCCTTCGGCATGACCAAGGCGTGCACCAACCTCGCCGCCGGGGCCCTGATCGCCCGGTTCACCCGTCGGCAGTTGCTGATCGCCGGCTGGTTGATCGGCATTCCCGTGCCGTTCGCCCTCGCCTGGGCACCATCGTGGGGTTGGATCATCGCGGCCAACGTGCTGCTCGGCCTCAACCAGGGCCTGACCTGGTCGATGACCGTCAACATGAAGATCGACCTCGTCGGCCCGGCTCGTCGCGGGCTGGCCACCGGCCTCAACGAAGCCGCAGGTTACGTCGCGGTCGGCGCCGTCGCCCTGCTCACCGGCTACCTCGCCGCCACCCACGGCCTTCGCCCCCTCCCCGAACTCATCGGGGTCGTCTTCGTCGCCGCGGGGCTGGGCCTGTCCCTCGTCGTGCGCGACACCGCCGCGCACGTCGCCCTGGAACTGTCCCACCACCCCGCACCCGCCGACGGCGCCCAATCCGCCGGCCTGGCCGCCACCTTCGCCCGCACCACCTGGCAGAACCGGTCCCTGCGCGGAGCCAGCCAGGCCGGCCTGGTCAACAACCTCAACGACGGGCTCACCTGGGGCGTGTTCCCGCTGCTGTTCACCCAGCACGGACTCGGCCTCGCCGCCGTCGGCCTCATCAAAGGCCTCTACCCCCTTTTGTGGGGGCTTGGCCAGATCCCCAGCGGGCACCTCTCCGACCGTATTGGCCGCAAACCCCTCATCGTCACCGGCATGCTCGTTCAAGCCGCCGGATTCGTGCTCGCGCTCGCCCTGCTCGCCGATCCCCTGCTCGCCGGGATCATCTCCGCCATCGCACTCGGCCTGGGCACCGCCATGGTCTACCCGACACTCATCGCGTCAATCTCCGACCACGCCCACCCCACCTGGCGCGCCAACGCACTCGGCACCTACCGCTTCTGGCGCGACACCGGCTACGCCGCCGGTGCCCTGCTCGCCGGCATCCTCGCCGACACCCTCGGCCTCAACACCACCGTCATTGCCGCCGCCATCCTCACCACCGCATCCGGCCTGCTCGCCGCCCGCTGGATCACCAACCCACGCCCCGCAACCGAAAACAGCCACCCACCGACACCAACCGGAACCGACCAGCAGCCAAACACGGAGCCCCCGAACCCCACGCCGTCCTGAGCGTGGCGATCTGATTACTGGGGCCGGAAACGGCTCCGCTATCGGCACGCTCGTCGAACGAGCAACCGGGTTCGTCATGTTGTTGCATTTGCCGCACACGCACAAGGCCCTCGACGTCCAGGAAGCGATGACGACGGCGATGTCCAGGCTGCCGCGGACTCTGCGCCGGACGTTGACCTGGGACCAGGGCAGGAGATGGCCAACCACATCCAGATCGCCGCAGCGACCGACCTGGACATCTATTTCTGCGACCCGCACTCGCCCTGGCAGCGCGGCACGAACGAAAACACGAACGATCCTCGTCGGCAGTACTTTCCAAAGTTCACCGACTTGTCCGGCTACCACCCGGACTATCTCGAGTTCGTGGCTGCCGAACTCAAGAACCGGCCCCCGCAAACGCCTCGGCTAAGCGCAGCCCCGCCGAAGCACTCGAGCAGCTACTCTCAAAACCAGGCCGCAATCCACCCGGTGTTGCATCCTGAGTGCTTCCCTGGTTTGCACAGTGAGCCAGCCGTCGTCTTCGTCGTGCGGGGTTTCTTGCCCGCCGTGCGGGCTCTGCGGCTTTTGCTCGCCAGTTCCGCGTGGCTTGTCGGTGGATGCGAAAGTATCGAGGTCGCGGATCAACACGGAGACCCGCACAACGTCCTCTGGCGACGGACCCGGCCGATTCACCGAGAATCTGCTCCGACGCGAGGTACGCGGCCGTACCCGTCACCACGCCGGTACCGGTGATACGGGTCGCGAACACCTGCACGGTCTGTCCGGATTCGGCGGCGACGCCAGCATGCACGACCACCATGAGTTCGCCCAGGTCGGTTCTGAGCCGCAGCGACGCCGCACACGTCCGCGGGGGCGAGGATGGCCGGCCCCTAAATGGGAGGTGGGGCGACCATCCCCGCGGAGCAGCGCACAGGCACTGGGGCTTGCGGCGGCCTGTGCACTGCGGTCGTGAGGCCAGCCCGCGGGATACCACGGACGCCGTACGGGCCGACTCCGATGTTTGACGGACAATGGAGCGTCAGTTGTCGGTGGGCGACCTGGTCACGGGGCCCAGAGTGGACCATCCCATCGTCATCACGTCGACCTCGTCGAGCACCACGGTGCCGTTGCTGATCACCTCCTGCAGTTGAGGGAGGAACGCCCGGATCTTGTCCGCCCGGTCGATGAACAGCACGAGGATGGGCATGTGGTCGGCCATGCTCAGCACCCGTGTGGTGTGGATCATGCCGTGAAGGCCGTAGCCTTCGCAGCCGCGCATGACCGTGGCGCCGGCGAGGCCCGCTTTGCGGGCGCGTTCGAGGATTTCCCGGTGCAGCGGAGCGTGGTGCCAGACGTCGTCTTCTCCGATGAGGATCGTCATGCGCAACGCGGTTCCCGTGAGTTGCATCGTCATGCACTCCCTCTCGATGTGGGTGGCACCGCCGAACTGAACTTCGCGTCGCCCCGCGCGCCGGCTCCTAGCTCGCCCGTGACCAGCGCGCCCACGCCGGGGCCGAATCGGTGAAGCGAATGGACTCGAGCTCGTCGAGCACCACCGGCGCGGTGAGCTCGAGGTCATCCAGCTGTGACAGGAACGCCCGGATCTTCTCGGCGGAGTCAACGATGACGATCACCAGCGGCAGGTCTCCGCCGAGCGGCAGCAGACGCTGCGTGTGAATGCGCAAGTTCGCGCCGTAGCCGGCGATACCGCGAAACACATTCGCGTCGGCCAAACCCGCCCGGTGCGCGCGCGACACGATCTCGGCATCCAGTGGCCGGTGATGCCAGATGTCACTTTCGCCGAGGAAGATCGACAATCGCAAAGAACGGCTGATTGTCTTCACGACAGCCTCCCGGTCCGCTGCAGCACGCATCGACCAGGAAACCATCAGCCGGCACTTCCGGCGGTTCGGGCCACATGGGCCCCGGCGGGATCCATCGCCACGTCCAGTACATCCCCGCTGGTTCGACGGGTCAAGTAGCCATCCAGGTCGAAGCGGAGCAAAACGCCCGGGTACCGCGCGCGTGCTCGCCAATCTGGCGCGCGTGCCCGCCGAAACGCCGCAAGCTGCCACCAGCGCATCAGCGCCCGGCGGTGGAGTTCGCCGAACCCGAATCGCGGCCACTCGCCGCCAACAGCCCCCACCTGCGCGATGCAGCCAAGCGGGCCGAGAGAAGGCTCAAGGGCTTGCGGACGAACGGCGACGGTCGTGCCGGCGTGCGCGTGGCCGGTGACGTGTGGGCGGTGTTCGAGCACATCGAGCCGCACAGCGATCGACTTCCGTCCTGGCTCGACCTGACCGTGCTCGACGACCGGTTCGTCGCCTCCACCCTGCTCCGGTAGTCCGACCACCCCGGATCCGCGCTCTACGTCGCGACCGGCGACATCAACCTGCAAACCAAGCTCGCCGCCGTCGGCGTGCCGTTCGTCGAACTGCCCTGAGCACGTCGGCAACTATTGTCGAATGATTCGACATGCCGAGTAGATCGGCACAGTGTGGGTTGCATGCCGAACACCGCTCCCCCGAGCCGGCGTCCGCGCAGGCGATGGCGCTGGCGGCGCTGCAGGCGTGGGCGCGCCACCGGGATCGCCTGCCCGATGACCGGGCGACCGCGACGGCGCGGAAGATCGCCGTGCGGAGTCGATGAAACAGGTCCCGCAGACCCGGTCCGGTTACGATCGCGACGAATACCCTCCCGCTGTGTTCCAGGAAGGCGGCGACGGATCGTCCGTGAAGTACATCGACCCAGGCCACAACCGCGGGGCCAGGCGGTCCATCGCCAACCAGATCTCCGGTCTGGACAACGGCCAGCGCGTGACCATCCTGGCGGATTGACGACCATGACCAGCACCGGCACCAGCCCCCTCGCGCAGCTGCTCAACACGGCCCGCGGGTCACTCGGCCCGCGCATCGATCTCGATCTCGGCCACACCGACGGCCCCCTCGGCGAACTTGCCCGGCTGCTCAGCACCGTTAATGGCTTCACCGTGTTCAACGCCGGGATCCAGCTCTTCCGCGCCGGCCCGACCGGCCTCGGGCCCGAACTGCAGCACTGGAACTCCCCCTCCACGTGGAAGGACACCTACGGCGGGCAGGCCGACGGGTTGTTCTGCTTCGCGCAGGACCTGTTCGGCCGCCAGTTCGCCATCACCGGCAACCACGACGTCGTCACCTTCGACCCCGAAACCGCCGGCCGCACCCTGATCGGCCGCAGCCTCGACGACTGGGCTGCGTGGCTGCTCGCCGATCCCGACGTCCGCGGTGCCCACGCCTTCGCCGGCGCCTGGCAAGACCGCCACGGCCCCCTCGACCACGACCAGCGCCTCATCCCGCTGCGCCTGTTCACCACGGGCGGCATCTACCACGACACCAACCTCGCTGTCAAGGACGCCATCACCTGCATGCGCGCCCGCGGCCCCCTCGCACACACCATCCACGACCTACCCGACGGAGCCCAGGTCCACCTCATGCCCGACCAAACACCCACCAGCACCGACTCCGGCGCCGACGCGAGCCGGATCGCCTACGCCGAGCTCGACGTGTTCGCCGACTACAACAGCTTCTTCGTCCAGGACGAAACCGTCCGGTTCGACCCCGACGACTGGACCATGCCCCTCATCAACGACCTCATCGCCGGAGGCAACGGCGTGCTCGGCGTCGGCACCGCCCGCCGCACCACCGTTCCCGTCATCCTCGACGTCCGCACCACCGCCCCCGACGACAACTTCGACGGCTGGGACCACGTCACCGAAGCCGGCCTTCACACCACCACCGGCCGCATCATCGTCTCGATGCTGAACTACACCCCCAGCATCCCCCGCACCACCATCCCGCCCGGCGACTACAACGCCCGCGTCTACGCCAAAGGGTTCCGCACCATCTCCGACGACGGCCGCTTCGGCGACGACCTGTACCACCTCATCCTCTGGCCCGGCGACATCCACGAACCTCAGGTCCTCAAGCGCTACCCCGACCCCCTCCCCGGCGGCTGAGCGTGTCCGGCACCCTCGGCCCCGCTCCCGGCCGGATTGCCTACGCCGAGCTCGACGTATTCGCCGCCTACGGCAGCTTCCTCGTCCAAGACGACACCGCCCGCCCCGACACCAGCCGAGCCTTCATCACCGACCTGATGAACAACCTTGTCGCCACCACCGACGGCGCCATCAGCGTCGGCACCGCCCGCCGCCGTATCCTCCCCGTCACCCTCGACGTCCGCACCGAAGCACCCGAGGACAACCTCGACGACTGGGACCACGTCACCGAAGCCGGCCTCCGCATCACCAGCGGCCGCCTCGTCGTGTCCACATTCGACTACCGCACCGCCATCCCCCGCACCACCGTCCCGCCCGGCGACTACACCGCCCGCACCTACGCCAGCGGCTTCGACACCATCTCCGACGACCGCATCCACGGCGACGACGCCTATCGCGTCATCCTCTGGCCCGGCCCCACCGTCGAACCCCGCGTCCTCAAGCGATACCCACACCTCCCCATCCCCGGCTGACCAACGGACCCAACGGGCATGATTCTCATCGTCTGCGTGCGGCGGCCCGGATGCGTTTGGAGTTGATCGAGTACCCCGTCTCGCGCATGATGGTCAAGTTGTCGATCATGGCCTCGAGTTGCCTCTTGACGTAGCGAAATGCGGCGTCACTGACGCCGTCGTCGGCGATCGGAGCGCACGCTGACTTGTGCAGGCGGGTGAGCTGTTTGTCGATGGAGCGCATCTTCAGTGCCATCGACTGAGCGCTGCGGCCAGGGTCGCGCGTGGTGGCGTACACGTCTCCGTCGTAGACGAAGCATGTGCCCTCGTCGGCGCAACGGTAATCGCGCACGTGCGCTTTGCCGTTTTCGAACTGGCTTCGCGTGAGGCGCATGGTTTCGCGGATCTGCGTACCCCTGATGCCGACGTCGCCGGCGGCTACGACCGCCGACCACACGCGGTTGGCGGCCTCCGCTGCAGGCATAGGGTCGTGGTGGTTGTTCATGACTCGCCTCCGAGCAGCTTGGCCAGCGCTTCGTCCATCGACGTGTCGCCAGTGTTGATCACGGTCTCGGCCCAGCCTGCTGCCGCCCGCACGCGCTCGATGCTCTCCAGCAGCGTGCGCTTGGTGTTGTCGTCGTATTCCGCGACGTGAAGGGTGGGGATCATGCGTTGCATCTGCGTGTAGAACGTCGTGCAGGTGCCCAAGAGCTCGAGCACTTCGCGTGGTGCCTCCGAGTAGCGCACCTGCGCTGCTCGGCGCGGTGGAGCTGCGGGCGCAGGCTCTTCGTCGTCTGGGACAGACTCCACGTCCTCGTCGATGGCGTAGTACGCCGGGCGATCGGCCTGGCGGAGAATGTGCCGCGCGGACGGATCCTCGAGAACCTGCTGGACCACTTCAGGCCGCCGCAGAATGTCCTTAACGGCAAGGGCCGCATCGTCGTTCTCACGTACAAGGTCTCGTACCCGGTCCACCCGCTCCTGGGGCGTCACCGGATGCAGAGGGGTACGGCCCGCCGCCCGCAGCGCCTCGTTCACTGTCCAGCGGCGCTCACCACTCACCGGATCTACCCGTGGCGTTGAGATCTTGCGGAAACGGCTTGGATGAGCTGACAAGATTTGGTGAATCGTGAAGCTCACGTCCGGATTCCGCTTCCTCTCCGGCCAAGCGATCGCCACGTGCCGGTACTGCTTCAGGGTGCTGGCAGCCAGCCCAATCGCTGCAGCGTAGGCCTGCAGCACCACCTCGACACCATGATCTTCGAAGTCGTGCTGCTGCTTCGAGATCATGGCCAGGGTGATGTCACCCAGCTCGAACTGAACACTTGCCTTCGTCCGCACCAGGACACGACCGCGTCGGACCCAACGGTCCCACTGCCGTGCGGTGAACATCTCGGGGCGCGTCATCTCTTACCTCCTGTCGAACCTGCTCAACAGGGGTGCCGCGCCCTCCGCGAACCTGCGCTGCACAGCGCGAGCCACGGGTGCCGCAACACCCGCTGGCTGATCCTCAACAACCGGACCTCGGTCTCCTCACATGCGCTACTACGGCGCGCCAGGCATGTCAGTGTGCCTGGGATCACACTTGGTCACAAGTTGTGGTCAGCAGCGACCGCCGCACAAGGTGACGTTGGCAACCGCCGGCGCTGATCATGCCGAGGTCGCGGTTGCTCGAAATCCTCTCTGAGCGCCCGTAGGCGATCCAGCTCCGGTCATTGCTGACACCTCGCTACAGGCGATGACCCGGTCAAGCAGGACAGACCGAGGGCCTCCAGGCGCGGCAACTCGCCACAGACGGCAATAAACGCAACCTCATTTGAGGCGTGGTCTATAGTCGCCTCAGACCAAGGAGGCAGCTTGACCCACGCGCATGCTCTGCCGGACCCCGACGACCGCGATGTGTGGCGGGCCTGGGCCACGCAGCACCTTGAACCTCGTGACCTCACCGTAGAACTCCTGCACCGGGTGGCCGAGAACAGCCAGCGCAAGAGGGACGGGACCAGCCCGCTGGCGCCTGCACAGACTCCCGGCCAGGACCAGTGGAGCGAGGCTGTCGTCAGCTTCCGCGAGCAGACAGGCTGGGACCGGGATGAGGAAGGCGGCCTATCCCGCACGTGGCACCCGTCGCACAACTTCTACGTAGTGGTCCGCGCCGGAGATGACAGCACCGGCCTGCCGGACTCCTGCCCGACCCCGAAAACGGGTCTGCGCACGGTTCTCCGGGACCTCATCGACGAGGTGCCCCGCATGGTTCCGCTGTTCGATGTCACCGACGCTGGCAAGCCGATCCCGTCGCCATGTGGCCAGCCTGAACTGTGGCTGTTCATGTTCTCGTTCCGCGACGGCATCCTCTACTCGGAGCTGTCCAGGCCGGCACAGCGGGCCGAGGACAAGATCACGAAGTACCACCAACGGATCCCGCTGCCACCGCTGCCGTACACGCGCAGTAACACTAGTGTGATCATCACCCCTGACGATGAGCTGGACACCGGCCCAGACATCGACATCCAGCCGATCTAGCGCTAGAAGCGGAGTTCTCGCGTGTCCGTCTCACCGTCACGTCTCACGATGGCGCGAAAGCTGCGCGGACTGACACTGGCTGAGCTTGGACGCATAACCGAACTCAGCCCGCAGACGATCAACCGTTGGGAGAATGACCATCAGGAGCCGACACCGGAGTGCCTCGACCGCCTGGCCGAGGCACTCCGGCTGCCGGTCGAGTTCTTCACACAACCGGAAATCGAGCCGATCCCAGTCGACGCCGTGAGCTTTCGGGCTCTGACCAAGACTCCCGCATTCCGGCGCGAGGCCGTGCTCGCAGCCGGCGGAATCGCGAGAGAGATCGCAACCTGGATCTCTGAGCGGTACCGCCTGCCCGCCCCCGACGTGCCCTCGCTCAACCTGCCATCTGACGCTTCGCTTCACGACATCGAGACCATCGCCCTGCGCGTTCGCAGCCAATGGAACCTCGACCAGCGGCCGATCCCCAACATGGTGCATCTCCTCGAAGCACACGGGGTCCGAGTGTTCTCTCTGGTGCAGGAAGTCCGCGACGTCGATGCGTTCTCTTTGTACATCGAGAGCGAGCCGTTCATCTTCATCGACACCAGCAAGACCGCGGAAAGGCAGCGCTTCGACGCAGCCCACGAGCTCGGGCACCTTGTCATGCACCAGGGGCGGGAGCGAGTCCAGGGCCGAGAAGCCGAACGGCAAGCCGATCGATTCGCCGCAGCGTTCCTGATGCCCAGGACGGACATCCTGGCGCACGATCTGCGCAACGCCAGCCCCGACCAGCTCATTGAGGCCAGCCGCCGGTGGCGGGTGTCGGCCATGGCGATCACCCACCGCCTCAGCGAGCTGGGCCTACTCACCGAGTGGGGCTACCGGAGCACCTGCGTCGAGCTAGCGAAGCGCGGGTACCGCCGAAGTGAACCCGGCAGCCAACTCGTCCCTGAGTCATCCCAGGTTCTGGAAAAGGTCTTCGCGCACCTGCGGGCCAACGGATCCGGCGTCAAGGCGATCATCGACAGCACGAAACTCACGCACGAGGAGTTCAACAGGCACATCTTCGGGCTGGCAAAGACCGTGAGCCTGCGTGGTGTCACCACGGGGGCAGCTGCGGCACCTCGGTCGCATCGCGACCATCTGCGCGTGGTCAGCAGTCACCCCTAAGCATGGCCCCAGCGCCCAGCACGACGTCCTCGTCACGACTCTCCTCGCCGTGCAGCCACGTCGCGAGGTGCGGGCAGCGGTTCGGCGATGGCCCGATCTGCCGTGCGGTGTTCGGTCTCGTGAAAAGGGGCAGTCTGGCGCCAGTCGATTAGCGACACGATCTCCGGGGCGTGGCCCGGGCCGGGCCGGGCACGATGAGCTCGATCTCGTGAAACAGCTCCGAGCGCGAGGCCGACGAGCACCATCAGAGATTGGGCCAGGGCCCGCAAAAGTGTCGATGTCCGTTACGCTCGTCGATCCAGCCTTCACGGACCACGCCCAGGGGGATTGTTGATCAGCGACGCTCAGCTCATTCTGGGTTTCTCTCGGCACCTGACCGCTTACGCGGTGTCGGCAGTGCACGCCGAACTGGAGACGTTGCGGTTCGCCGGGCAGGTGTACGAGATGGCATGGCGGCTGCGTAACGCCCAAGTTACCTCGGCCGAGCGGGTACGGGCCATCGGTATCGAAGCCAAGATCGGGCCGTTGGATCTTAACCGGTATGTACTGCCTGCGATGGAGCAGCTGGGCTGGGTTCAATGCGACCGGCGAACCGACGCGGCGCTGGTCAGCGTGTCAGCCTTCGTCCCGCCGAACGCTGCGCTGTTGGGCGCGACGGATCAGCTGCTGGGCATGCTTTTTGCCACGGCGACACAGCGTGCCGCGTTGGAGATCATGCGGGCGACCTCCATTCAGCCGCTGGAGCGTCAGGCGGCTCTGCAAGCGGGCTCTGGGCACGGGGATGAGGCTGCCGAACTGGCGCTGAGCTGCTTGATCACCGTCAATCTCGTGCGCGAGGTGCAAAGCGAGGACGGTCGCGCGGTGGTTTTCAATCCGAATATCTGGGTCGGTGACGCCGAGATGGTGACGGCGGCGCTCCGCACTGAGGACGCGCGCGTGCAGCGGGAGGTCGGAGCGCTGATCGAGGAGGTCATGGCCTCGCCCGGTATCCCGGAGGAGCACGTCAAAAGCACTGAGCAGCGGTGGATCGACTTCGCCGTCAGCGCCGGCTTGGTCGAGCGGTCCCAGGTCGTCGCCAACAGCGATAAGAAACTCCTCTTCACGCCACACCTGCATCGAGACCCGTTCGGTACCGACCCCCGCGACCCGTCCGGCCACATCCGCCAGCTCGTCGGCAGCATGATCTACGCATCGACGTTCGCGTCCTGGAAGCTCACCAGCCCCGGCGCGTTCCTGCACGTCCTCATCCGCGACGGCGAAGCCGGCAACCACGAGCGCATCGCGGAGGACTACGCGATGCTCGAAACTGCGGGAACCATCGAAGTGGTAGGCGACGGCCGTCATGCCCGGATGCGCCTCCTGCAGGCCGATGTAGCGGAGCAGGCGCTCGCGATCCTCGACACGCGCGGCAACACCGCCGGCGGCGAGAATACGACTTTTGCGGGGATCGGTGAGCAACGCTCATACAACCACCTGGAACGCGAGCGCGCCCAGGTCGCCAACTCGGTCGTACTGGACGACGCCGATTCGCGGCGGTTCATGTCAGCACTGCGCGACACGACGGCCCGGAGGAACTTCTAGTGGCGGCCACCCGGACCAATCGCACCCGCCCCGAGGACCCAGGCGCTGACCTGGAACGCCGCGTAGGACGCCTCGAGTTCGCCGAGGGCGCCCTAGCTCGCCTGCGGGTACCGCTGCGGGTGGCCGCCGATCGAGGGCGCGAAATCTTGACCGACCTCGACGTGCTCGCGATCGACATCGACGCCCGATTGCGGACGAGCTTGTCGGTTTTGGAATGCAAAACCACCAAAGGACAGTCAGGCGAGCCGGACCGGCTGTTGTGGCTGTCCGGGCTACAGCGCCTGACCGGCACCCAGCGGGCCGTCCTCGTCCGCCAAACCATCACCCGCCGGGGCCGGGCCATCGCCCAGGCGCTCGATCTGCAAATCATGGACATGCAGACCCTCGCCTCCAGGGAGCAGGGCCACGCCTGGGTACCCGAACGATTCGCCCACATCCAGGGCGAAGGCTGTGAACACGCGGAGCGCCGCACCGACACCCAGCTCAAGGGACTCGACCACATCCCTGGCGGACTGGTGGCGTTTCTACGTGCCGATAGCTTGCTGGCCGACTCGCCCGAATGTCTCAACGCACTGGTTGCGCTGAACGCCGCCACAAACCAGAGCATCGTCCCGAATCCGACTGGCCTCGTCCTCACGAGCCACGCCCTGATCACGCTGCTGCTGGCCGCCATCCGCGACGCCTCCCGCCTAGACGTCGTGCCGGCCGGCAACCTCCAGGAACGGGTCGCCCGCGCCGTCACCCTTGGTGATCCTAACAACGACCAGATCCTGGCGATCCTCAGTCAGGCAGACGAACTCGTCCAACACCAAGTCCGGCGCATCCACGACAGCTACACCAAAGTCGGCGCTACCCGGCAAGACATCGCTGTTGCAAGCCTCAAATCCATCGTCACCGAACCACCCGCCTGGCTCGACCGCTACATCGACCTGGTCACCAAGCTTCGCACCAATCCCGCAATCGCGCGGGACCTCGTCCAGACCGCCGAACTGGCCTGCTTCGACGCACGCTGCGGCGACCACGCCTACACCGAGCCCGCCTTCGACCGCCTGTTCACTCCCGAACACCGATACCTGTTGGTAACTGCGATCAAGGTGCTACGCGACATCGTCGGCGACCAACTCGCCGACACCATCGGGGAATTCGACGACCTGGACTTCCGCCGGACCGCACCGATCATCCCCAACCGGTCCGCCGTGCAGGCCGAGCCCGCTAGCTCCGCTCTCGCGCACGAGGCGCGGCCCGCCGATTAGCTCCGTATCGGCAAATGTGTGCCCGGCCACGACGCCCTAACCAGTTCGTCCAGTGCGTTCTTTACTGCACCAGATGGCCTCCCACCCGGGGCGTGAACCGTCGTGATCAGACCAAACTGCTTGACATGATGGGCGGGCAGGTAGTCCTCGACCATCCCGCGCAACCGACGAGTCCAGGCGTGGTGCGAGTGTGCCTGCCGCACGTTCATCCGTCGTCCTCGTCGTCTGGGCTGGAGTAGACAACCGGTTCGAGGCTGAACCGGATCGCGCTGCCACGTGCCGTCGCGTGGGCGGGCGCAATCGGTCGACGCCGGGCGATAGAAGCCTGCATCCATCGGGTGGCGCATCGCGATTGCCGTCCACGACACGCCGAAGTACCATTTAAGCGCGACACGTCGCGATGAATTACACCGATGTAGTCCACAAGTTGTACTCAGGCCTGACCTGCAGCTTTGCTTCGTCCGCGAAGATGTCCACATTTTGTCGACAGCGCGTTGATCCCGCGCACAGCAACGTGCCCGCAGTATCCCCAGGTTGTCCACAGATGGATCAACAGGGTGATTTGCGCTGGTCGAAGCCGCGAGTCCACCATGGCCCCCAGAACGCGCCGAGCCATAAGCGCAGGAAGGTTAGCCTCGCCCCGATTCGCACTGGCTGTGTCGGGGCAACGGCCGCAAATCGATGAGATTTCCCGCGTCAGGGGGCGCTGCAGAGTGAGGGAGCACGGGTGTGATGAAGCCGGAGGTACAGCGGAAGTGTGACCGGCGGGCGGGTGACCTCCCGCTGACCATCTGGGCCTTGCTGCCCTACACGGTTAGCGGCAAAACGCGCACCTACAACATGGTAAAGCTCATCAAAGCGGTCTCGATTGCCATAATCTGCGTGCTACTGGTCATCGCGGCGGTCATCGGTGGCGCCCTGGTCGCCACTGGACACGTCGCCGACGGACTCCTCGTGGCCGGCAGCGCTGTGGGTACTCCACTGGCCAGTTCTGTGGGCTGGAAGACTTTCATCAAGACGCGCGACTACCTACGCGGGAGACGAGAGTACCCGGCTGCGACTGAGCTTCGCCCCGTCGACGGGCCCGAGCGGGGAGCCGCATAAAGGCCAGCCGGTAGCCGAAAATCCGGCGGGAACCAAAGCTCTGCTCCCGGCCGGCACCCATGGCCGTCCGGCAGAGAGCGAGGTGCATGCGCCGGTGCGGCTGTTGCGATGTAACGATGATGCCCCCCGGCACGACTGTCGCTCGAGAGGGTGATCGTCGTGGAGGAGATGCTGTCAGGAGACGATCTGGCTCCCTACCGGGTGCCTCCGTTGGGATCGTGCTGGTGGTGCGGAAATGACGGGCCCCTGACGCATGAGCACAAATTCAAGAAGGCAGATCTCAAACGCATGTGGGGCGACGGCCCGGCACCGGTATGGGGCGACAGCACGCGAATGCGCCCGATCAAGAGCGCACAGCGGTCGAAGGACGTTCGCTTCACCCCAGGTCTATGCGCACCCTGCAACAACGCGCGCAGCCAGCCGTTCGACCGGGCCTACGACGTGTTCTCTGGCTTCCTGTGGCACAGGCCGAGCGTGTACAACGGCGATGTCCTGGACCTGTCCGACGTTTACGGCGAGAACTGGTCCACCCAGACGCGTTTGCTGGTGGGGTATCTCGCAAAGCACATCGCGAGCAGGATGGCCCACGACGGTTATCAGATCCCGGCCTCGCTGCCGGCATTCCTCAATGGCGCCGACCGGATCGGTGATGTCGAGATCGTGCTGTTCAAAAGCCGCGAGATTCACCAGCGAGAGTCCGAGTTGGACCGTAACGGTATCGACGGCCGCAGCCTTCAGCTCCTCCCGGCCGTTGGACGCGCGAGCCGATCGAGACGACAGCTGGAAATGTACTGCAGCGGCCTGACGATCAGCTCCGTCGGAGTGATGTACCGCTGGAACCTCGGCGCGACGGAAGCGAACTCGTTCCACCACCAGAGGCAACCGCCCCTGCACTGGTACCACGACCTCGCCTAACGCCGACGGTGTCTCGACCGTTCGGGCTATCTCTAGCCCGCGTGACGTCCGATCTGGATACACGGGACCCGACTCGCCGGAGTCGTTCCCTGCTGACGCTGACTGTCCACCTGGCGCCTGGCTGCCAAGTATCCGACCTCTCTGCGGAGGGCGAATGATTCGGCCGTTTCCTGATGTACCTGCACGGGCACATTCTGCCCAGCAGTACCAGTACCCACCTTTCCTGCCGGGCAATTGTCCGGCGGCCGCGTCGACCCCGCCGATGATTCGGCGCCAGTGTGGCACCGCACGAGAGTTTCATTCCCGAGTTGGCCGCTCGCGTGTCGTCCAAAGCAAGCCCGACCACCGAGAAGCAACACGCCAGGTCAGACCGCAAGAACTGCCCCGCTGAGCACAGCAGGAAGAACGGAGACATAACGGAGCCCAGAACGGCCATTAGCAACCGCAAACATGATCTTGAAAGCAAGAAAGCTGCAGGTAGAAGCCCTGCATTCGAACGTTGCTTCAATATCACCGCGATCGAACCCGCGGGCTTTTAATCTTCGGGTCCAGGGTTCGAGCCCCTGGCGGCCCACCACTTTCCGCAGGTCAGAGCCCTGAAACAGGGGACTGGTGATCACCGGGCAAGCCCGCGCAGCCCGGGCGACCGGCTCAGTGCCGCCGCGAGTCGGCAGTGTCACCTGGAGCGGAAGGCGTTGATCTGCTGCCAGACGGTGTCGTGTGGCGCGTCCTGATCGCCGAGGTCGCCAAGTGCCTCGACCGCCTCGATCGCCGCTGCCGCGCGGCGACGTTGGTCGGGGTGCTGCTGCCAGTAAGCCTGCGGGACTTTCAGCACAGCGGTGAGCAGGTCGCCGGGATAGAAGTCACCTTCGGCCAGTGGGTTCTGCTCGAGGTGGGTCAGCGCAACAGGCACCAGTACATCGATGCTCTCCCGCTGGAGCAGCAGCACGCGGAGGTCTTCGGCGTCCATGGCACCCACCGGCTTGGTGCGCAACTCGTAGACCGTCTTGATCAATCGCGTCGCGTCGGCTGGCGGGTTGCCCCAGCGGAGGCCTTCGATCTGCTCGAGGGTGAGCGATTCGTCAACATCAGAACTGGAGCCCATAGCTCCTCGTGTCAGCTGCGACTCGTTGCGGTTGTACTTGAGGCGGCTATCCGCGTAATACCGGCTGCTCACGATAGTCGAGCAACCGGCTTGTCTCACGACAGCATTCGTCGGCTCGTCGCCGGCAAAGGCGAGTGGATACGCTCCGACGCCTCGACCGCCGAGATCGAGGGTGGAACGCCGCGAGTTCTGCCGACGACGGCTCCCAGTGTTTCGGATGGATCGTCGCTGTTGACCGGTGATGTTTGGGCGCGGAGGCTGGATCTTCCGTATTTTGCAGAACCGCAACACCTTGCACCCGACCGCGATTTCGTGGAACAAGAGCCCGTGAACCGGCAAGTCGACCGGGGATAGTCGCTGATTGTCAAGCCTGGCAGCGCCAATGGCCGGCGCGGTAAGATCATTCGGTGCCGAGCGTCGCGAAACAGAAAATGGGTGGGCTGTTCCGGCATCGCAATTTCCGGCATTTTTGGCTGGCCGACGCGATCAGCCAAGTCGGCACCAGGGTGAGTGGAACGGCGATCTCGCTGCTGGTCGTGATCACGCTGCACGCCTCGACGTTCGAGGTTTCGGTGTTGCGGACGCTTCAGACGTTGGCGTACTTGCTCATCGGGCTGCAGGCGGGGGCGTGGTGTGACCGGGTGCGGAACCGGCCGGTGCTGGTGGGTGCTGATCTCGGGCGGGCGGTGGCGCTGGGGTCGATTCCGGTGGCCGCGGTGTTCGGGGCGCTGACGATCTGGCAGGTGTACGCGGCGGTTTTCGTGGCGGGCGTGTTGACGGTGTTCTTCGATGTGGCGCACCAGTCGTTTCTGCCGAGGCTGGTGCCGAAAGCGGATCTGATCGAGGGAAACGCGAAGCTGAAGTTCAGCACGTCCGCGGCCGCGTTGGTGGGGCCCGGGTTGGGTGGGCTGCTCGTGCAGTGGCTGGCGGCACCGGTCGCCGTGTTGGTCGACGCGGTCAGTTACCTGTGGTCGGCGGCGTGGTTGAGCACCGTGCGGGTGCGGGAGGTCGTCGCGCCTGAGCACCGGGAGGCGACGTTGCGGGCGCAGATCCGGGAGGGGCTGCGGCTGGTGCTGCGCCACCCGGTGTTGCGGGCGATCGCGCTGAACAACATGGTGTCGGCGTTGTTTTCGAGCGCGTACTTGGCGATTTCGACGTTGTTCCTGGTGCGGGTGATCGGGTTGTCGGCGGGGGCGGTGGGGCTGTTGGGGAGCCTCGGTCTGGTGGGGGCGTTGCTGGGGTCGGTGCTGGCCAGGCGGCTGAGCAGCAAGGTTGGCGCGGCTCGGCTTCTCGTGACGGTCGCGGTGGTGGAGGGGCTGGCGTACCTGCTGGTGCCCCTGACCGGGCCCGGGTGGCAGCTGGCGTGGTACGTGGTGGCGGGCCTGTTCACGAGCACGTGCGTGATCATCGTGATCGTCTTGCAGGTCAGCTTCCAGCAGACGCTCTGCCCGGATCACCTGCTCGGCCGGATGAACGCCACGATGAACTTCCTCTACTGGGGCGCCGCGCCCGTCGGCAGCCTGCTCGCCGGCGTGCTCGCGACCGGCATCGGGTTGCGACCGATGCTGTGGGTGGCGGGCGCAGGGATGCTGCTCGCTGCGGTGCCGCTCCTCGCGTCGCCGCTGCGGAGGATGGTCGACCTGCCCGCGGGTGAGGACCAGCCCGTGAGCCGGTGAGTGATGGCCTCCACGCGATCAGGCAGGGCCGCCTCCAACGATCCAGCTCAGACGCCGGTGCTGTTGAAGCGCTCGCGGAAGGCCGTGGGGGTCACGCCGAACTCGCGGGCGAAGGCGCGGCGCAGCGACGCCGGCGAGCCGAAGCCGACCTGGCGCGCGATGGTGGCGATGGCGTCGTCGCAGGATTCGAGGCGGGATTTGGCGGCTTCGACGCGGACCTGTTCGACGTAGTGGGCCGGGGTGGTGTCGAGCTCGTCGCGAAAGAGACGGTTGAGGTGGCGGACGCTGAGGCCGGCCGTGCGGGCCATGCCGGCCAGCGAGTGGGGCGCCGCGGGGTTGGCGGTGATGGTGTCGAGGAGTTTGCGCAACGGCTCGTGCCGCGGGTGGGTGGTGCTCGTGCGGACGCTGAACTGCGACTGCCCACCAGGGCGCTGCATGAACACGACCATGTCCTTCGCCGCGGCGCGCGCGACGTCGGCGCCGAACTGGCACTCCACCAAGGCGAGCGTCAGGTCGATGCCGGCGCTGACGCCCGCCGACGTCACCACCTTGCCGTCCCAGACGAAAAGCGCGTCGGGCTCGACCGTCGTCGTCGGGAAGCGCGTGGCGAGCTCGCCGGTGAAGCGCCAGTGCGTGGTGGCGCGG
The DNA here is from genome assembly GCF_040689465.1 of Amycolatopsis sp. NPDC051373. NCBI lineage: Bacteria > Bacillati > Actinomycetota > Actinomycetes > Pseudonocardiales > Pseudonocardiaceae > Amycolatopsis > Amycolatopsis sp. NPDC051373. Next base: position 209,530 of record NZ_JBFBAE010000008.1, read on the forward strand.
CGGCCGTCGAGCAGGCCCGCGGCGCCCAGGAGGAAGGCGCCGGCGCAGATGGACGCGACGCAGCCCGCCCGGGCCGCGAGGTCGCGCACCGCGTCGACCATGGGCGGCTCGAGGACGGTCGACGCCCAGTCCGCGCCACCGGCGACGAGGAGGACGTCGCAGGAGCCGGTGACGTCGGCGATGCGGCCGTCGACCGCGAGGGCGGTGCCGTTGGAAGTCGCCGCGGGGCGGCCGTCGGGTGAGACGACGGTGATGTCGTAGCGCGCGCCGAAGTCGTTGGCGGTGGTGAGAACTTCCAGCGGCCCGGTGAGGTCGAGCAGCCGGACGCCGTCGTAGGCCAGCACCACGACCCGACGCGCACCGTTCGACGGGCTCACCCGCCACCTCCGTTCAGGGTCGGTTTCGATGCTAGCCGCGGCTTCGGCAGGAAGACGGCCGCGACCAGCGTCGTGAAGGCCATCACGCCGGCGGTGACGGCGAAGCTCAGCGCGTAGCCACCGGCGGCGGCGTGGGCGCTGTCGGCCCCGGCCGAAAGCAGCGACCGGGTGTGCGCGTCACCGACGGCGACAAGCGTGGCCAGGCCCAGTGCCATGCCGATCTGCTGCGAGGTGTTGTTGATGCCGCTGGCCGTACCCGCGTCGGCGCCCGTGGTGCCGTCGACGCTGGCGATCATCCCCGAGATCACCGCGAAGCCGGCGCCGAGCGGGAAGAGCAGCATGCCGATGAGGACGTCACGCACGCTGGAACCGCCGACGTCCACGCCCGCGAACATCACGAACGCGGCGGTGAGCAGGAGCAAGCCGAGCACCATGACGGCGCGCTGCCCGATGCGCGGGATGAGGCGGGCCGTGAGCCAGCCGGTGAGCATGAACAGCGGGCCGATCGGCAGGAACGACAACCCGGAGTACAGGGCGTTCAGGCCGGCGACCTGTTGCACGTACAGCGCCATCGTGAAGAACAGCACCCCCATGGCCGCGCTGAACGTCAGCAGCACGAGGTTGCCGATCGCGCGGCGGCGCGACAGCAGGAAACCCAGTGGCACCAACGGGTTGCTCGCCTTGGACTGCCACCAGCCGAACGCCAGGACCAGCACGACACCCACCACCGCGGCCCACCGGCCGGCCGCGGCGAGGAGGCCGTAGACGATCAGTGTCAGACCCACGGTCGCGAGGACGGCGCCCGCGATGTCGGGGCGGCCGCGACGCGGGCTCCGGCTTTCGGACACCAACGCGGGCGCGCACACGAACGCGACCACCGCGATCGGCAGGTTCACGAAAAACACCCAGCGCCACGACAAGTACGTGACCAGCACGCCGCCCAGCACCGCGCCGAGCGCGGCACCCAAACCGCGCAGCACGCCCCACGTCGACAGGGCGCGGGCGCGTTCGGCGGGTTCGGTGAACAGCACCGTGACCAGCGACAGCGCGGCGGGCGCCACCAGCGCGCCGCCCACGCCCTGCAGTACGCGGCTGATGACGAGCATCGCGGGCGTCACCGCCACGCCGCCGATCGCCGACGCCACCGCGAACAACGCGAGCCCGGCCAGGAACACGCGGCGCCGCCCGAGCGCGTCGGCGATCCGCCCGCCCAGCAGCAGGAGGCCGCCGAACGGGAGCGTGTAGCCGTTGACCACCCAGGAAAGCCCGACGTGGGAGAAGGCGAGGTCGTGCTGGATCGGGGCGAGCGCGACGTTGACGACGGTGGTGTCCAGCAACAACATCAGTTGCGCCACGGCGAGGACGATCAGCCCCCACCACCGCCTCCGGGCGGCAGTGGCGGACGCCGTGCTGGGCAACGCTGAGGACATCGAAGGCACTCCCAAGACACTCCACGGGCCAGGCCGCGAGTTCCCGCGGCATCGTGGCGGGGGCGGCGCCGTCCGGAGCGCGCAAGTAGAGGAGAAGCGGGCCTTCGAGCGCGGCCGTCAGCTGCAGGGCCAGCGCGCGGATCCCCGGGACGTCGGGGCAGGCCTCGCGCAGCAGCACCTGCACGTGCAACAGCGACGGGCTCGCGGAAACCGGGATCGGCTGCGCCGGGTCGAGCGCCGCGCGGGCCAGCGCCGTGCGTTCGATGAGGAACTCCATGCGCGCGTGGCCGAAGGCAACGAGGCGTTCGACGGCCGGCGCGCCCGGGCCGAGCGGGGGCGGGCCGTTGAGGATCCGCTCCTGAAACGCCGTCTCCTCCACGTCGAGCAGCGCGAGGAAGATGCCCGCGCGCGTGCCGAAGCGGCGGAAGACGGTGCCCTTGCCCAGGCCGGCGCGCTCAGCGAGGCCGTCCATCGTGACCTTGTCGGCGCCGAGCTCGTCGACCATCGCGCGCGCGACCTCGATCAGGTGCGCACGGTTGCGGGCCGCGTCGGCGCGCTCCTCGCGCGGGCCGCCCAGGGGGATCGCAATGGGTTCCACGAGCGGCACGCTACCCGTCGCAGGTCACCGCAAGATGGCCGTCGCGAGATCCCACAGCGCATGCCCGGGCCGCGGCGCGAGAAGATCGCGTTACTGGCCGGGGGCAGTTCCGACTACTTCGTGCGCTGCGAGCAGGACCCCAGACAGCAACCCCAAGTGACTCCGAGGAGCGGTTGCGGCTTCTGGCTACTTTGGACAGTCCGGTCGACCGCGTGGCGCCGCTTTCTCCGGCCGCCGCGGCGGAGTGACTCAGCGGTCGGACACCGTCGTCACGAAGCGCGTCGCGATGTCGCGGAGTTTGGTGTTGGTCGTCTGAGATTCGACGACGAGGCGCTGCATCGCTTCGTCCGCGTCGATGCGGTGGATGGCCATGAGCATGCCCTTGGCCTGCTCGATCACGGCGCGGGTCTGCATGGCGTGTTCGAGCTGCTCGGCGCGGGCGCGCGCGTCGCGGTAGCGGTGGTGCGTGCGCAGGCCGAAGGCGACCATCGTGACGTAGACCTTGAGCAGCTGGCCGTCCAGCTCGCGGAAGCCGTGGTCGCCGAAGCCGAAGAGGTTCAGCGCGCCGGAGAGCTCGTCGTCGACGCGCAGGGGGGCCGCGAGGTAGCTGCCGATGCCGAGCTCGGCGGCGACGTCGGTGAACTCTGGCCAGCGACGGTCCGCGGCGGGCAGCGAGAGACGCACGATCTCGCCGGTTTCGGCGGCCTGCAGGCAGGGGCCTTCGCCGGCGGCGTACTGCGCGGCGTCGACCTGTTCGGCGCGGGGATCGGTGGTCGCGGCCGTTTCGCCCTTTCCCGAGCGGATCACGGTCACGCTCGCCATGTCGGCGCCGGGAACAGCGCTCACGGCTTCGGCGCAAATCACCTCGAAGAGAACGGGTTCGAGCCGGTCGTCCTCGAGGGCCCGGGTGAGCCCGCGCATGGCCTCGGCGAGCTCGTCGAGCTCTTCCGACATTTTCGTCTCCTCATCCACTCCGCCTGTCTCCTGTCGTATGCGTGCGGGCGAGCTGGGTGGCGGATTGGGTTGCGTCGAACGCCTCAGGGGGAGAGGGCTGACAATCTCGGCCGGGTCAGTCCCAGCCCGGATCGCAGCGGCCGCGCGCTTCGGCGTCGACCGCTTCGCGCAGAGCCGACCGCAACTGCACGCGCGCGAGGACCCCTCGTACGGCGGTGTCGCACGGCGCCGTGCCGTCCTGGGCGGTCATGCCTCCAACCGTCCTCCTGAAACCGGCCGAGCGCCACCTCGGCAACGCGGTGAACTCGGCGGCGGTCTGCGGGTTGCGCCAAGGCGGGGACCGAATCGCTCGAACATCCGCAGTACAGCCCCGTCGCGAACTGGGCGCGCGCGGTGTTCAACCGGGAGCTTCCCCTCTTCACCGACTGACGGGCGTCGGTCATCAGGGGGAACCTCACGCGGACGCGGAGAGCACTTCCTCGGTTTCGTCGAGCCACGTCGTGAAGACCGTCTGCGCCGCGCGGGCCAGCGTTGGGCCGTGGGTGGCGGCGTCGGCGCGGAGAGTGCGGGGGTCGACGCCGGCGGTGGTGAGCTCGAAGGTGTGGCCGATGAGCCAGGGTTCGAGGCGCGTGTGGTCGGCTTCGAGGTGGAACTGGAGGGCGAGGGTGCCCGGGGCGGGGCTGAAGGCCTGGTGGGGAAAGCCCGGGGTTTCGGCCAGGGTCGTCGAACCGGCGGGGATGGCGAGCTGGTCGCCGTGCCAGTGGAGGACGGGGACACCGTCCAAAGGGGACAGCACCGAGTCGCGGCCCGCGGGTGTCAAGCCCAGCGGGGAGTAGCCGATTTCCTTCTTGCCGGTCGGCGTGACGTCGGCGCCGAGGGCGGCGGCGATGAGCTGGGCACCGAGGCAGATGCCCAGGGTGGGGCGGCCAGTCGAGAGCCGCGTGGCGAGCGAGGCGAGTTCGTCCGGCAGGAACGGGTACAACGCGGTGTCGTCGACGCCGATGGGGCCGCCGAGCACGACCACGACCTCCGGGGCGGACAGCACCTCCGGCGTGATCGGGTCGACGCCGGCTTCGAGGTAGTCGACGGTGTAGCCGCGGGCGAGCAGCAGCGGCGACTGTTGACGAGTCCCTCTGTTACCTGCCCGCCGAAGAAGCCCTCCGCCGGTTCAAGGATCGCACCCTCGCGCCCAGCGAGCTCATGGCCGCCGTGATCGACCGCTGCGAAGAGGTCAACCCGCACGTCAACGCCATCACCAACCGGTTCTACGACCAAGCCCGGCAGCAGGCGGCCGACGCCGACCAGCGCTACCGCGACGGAAGCGCGCGCCCGCTCGAAGGAATTCCCTTCGCCGTCAAGGAACTGCACCCCGTGAAGGGCGTGACGACTTCGTGGGGCTCCAAGATCTTCGAAGGCGTCGAGGCCGACCACACACTGCCGGCCATGCAGCGCATGTTCGACGCCGGCGCCATCATGCACATCCGCACCACCACGCCGGAGTTCGCCCACTGCGGCCACTGCCACAGCCCGCTCTACGGCATCACCCGCAACCCATGGAACCTCGACTTCAGCAGTGGCGGTTCGTCGGGCGGGTCGTCCGTCGCCGTCGCAACCGGCATGGCCGTGCTGGCCGGGGGTGACGACGGTGGTGGCTCGCTGCGCATGCCCGCGTCGTCGTGCGGGATCGTCGGGTACAAGGCGCCGTTCGGGCGCAACCCCTCGGCGCTGCTGGACACGATGTTCGAGGCCATCGTGCACGTCGGCGTGCTCGGCCGGACGGTCGGCGACGTGGCGCTCGCGCAGAACGTGGTCTCCGGGCAGCACCCGGACGACATCACGACGCTGCGCGAGCGCGTGACGATTCCCGCTGGTCCCGGCTCCGTGGACGGCCTGCGGATCGCGTACTCGCCGGACCTCGGTTACGTCGAGGTCGACACCGAGGTGGCGCGGCTGACCGAGGTCGCCGTCGCGAAGCTGGCCGACGCCGGCGCGATCGTCGAAGAGGTGGACCTCGGCTGGAACGAGAGCACCTACGACGCCTGGGTCACGCACTGGCAGGGACTGTTCGCGACCATCGCCGGGGAGCACATCCCGCAGTGGCAGTACAAAATGGACCCGTTCGTGCGCCACCTCATCCTGCAGGGCCGGCAGCTCGATCACGTGCGGGTGAAGAAGACCGAGCTCGTCCGCACGGAAATGTGGACGAAGCTGTCGGCCGTCTTCGCGAACTATGACCTGATGGTCTGCCCGACGCAGGCCGTGCCCGCGCTGGCGGCGAACCACCAGAACGACGACAAGTCCTTCACCGTCAACGGAAAACCGGTCGACGCGTACCTCGCGTGGGCGCTGACCTACCCGTTCAACCTGCTGGGCCAGCTCCCGGTGCTCACCGTGCCGTCGGGCATCAGCGAATCGGGCGTGCCGACGGGGCTGCAGATCGTCGGCAAGCCGTATCACGACGAGGCGGTGTTCTCTGCGGCCAAGGCGTTCGAGGCCGTCGCGCCGTGGGCGCAGCGGCACCCGAACCTTTAGGCCACAGTGGTTTCGGACACAGTGGTTTCGGACTGAGCGGTTTCGGACTGAGTGGTCTCGGACTCGGCTTTCTCGGATTCCGTGCTGTCAGGCGTGTCGGTTTCGGGTGTTTCAGAGGGGAGCTCAACCGGGCTCCCCTCTTCGCCCGCCCGGCGCTTGCGCAGCCGCCGAACCACGAAAACAACAACGAGCACCAGCAAAACCAGCACGACCAGCAACGTCCACGGAACCGCCCAGCCACCGGCCGAGCCCGTCACCACGTCGCGCGGAGCGACGGAGCCGGACGCATCCGTGAGCAGCGGCGTGATCGACACGTCGGCGGCCACGCGCACCCCCGGAACCACACCGTGGACCGGTACCGAAACGTGCCACGTCTCCCCCGGCAGCAGCTGCGGCGAGTCCGGGATCGCGGCGGCCGGGATGGTCCAGGCGCCGAACAAGCTGGAAACCGAAGCGCTCTGCCGAGCGGCGGTGATCGCGTTACCCGTGTTGTGCAAGGTGTAGGACAGCGTGGCGTCACCCGTGCCGAACGGGTTCGCCGTGCCCGAGTAGTCGACATGCGCGTCCTCGACGGACAGCGCGGGCGTCAGGTCACCGCCCACCCGCAGGCGGATGCGGATGCCGAGCCGACGCTCGACGGTGCCCTGCTGCACCGACGTGACGATGCCGCCCAGGAAGTCGCCGGCTTTGGTGCCGGCGGGAACGGCGACGGTGAAGGGCACGTCGGCCGATTCGCCGGGCCCCAGCTTCAGGTGGTCGCTCGCCGCGCGCGCCCACGCGCCGACGCCGACCGACTTCTTGTCGCGAGCGAGGAGGTCGACCTGCCCGTCGGGCCGGGTGAACGCGTCCGCCGTGTACACGGCCAGCTCCAGCGGCGCCGTGCCGTTGTTGACGACCTTGAGGCCGTCGTGCACCTGCTCTCCCGCCTCGGCGGTGTAGCTGTAGTTGACGCGGTCGGCACCGAACTCGTTGTCCGCGGTGCTGACCGCCCAGGGCACAGTGCCCTGAGAAGCAGTGCCCTGAGAACCAGTGTCCTGGGCAGCAGTGTCCTGAGCAGCGGCGGGCATCGCCGTGGTGGCGGCGAACCCGGCGGCGAGCAGCACGGCGGCGAGCGCGCGGGTGAGCTTGGAACGCATGTGCAGTCCTCGGGCAGGTGGGCAGAACGGAAGGGGCGGCAGGGGCGGGTGCCGGCGAGCACCCGCCCCTGCCTGGTGGATCAGGCGAGTCAGCTCAACGCGGTGAGCGTGGAGCCGAGCTTGCCGAGGGTCTGGCTCAGCCAGCACGGACCGTCGTGGTCGTCGTGACCGTGACCGCCGTCGCCGTGGCCGCCGTTGCCGCTGCCACCGCCGTTGTGGCCGTCGTTGCCGTGGCCGTTGTCAGCCTTGGTGTGGATGACGACCTGGTCGACAAAGGAACCGACCTTGCCCGCAGGCGAAGCGCCCTCGTCCGGGCCGCACCACTTGACGTTGCCGCGCTCGACGGCCGCGTTCGGAGCGGCACAGGTACCGCTGCGGACTTGCTGAACCTCGAGCTTGTCGTCCCGCACCTGGACCTTCACGTACGTGCGCACGTGCTCCTGGTTCTCGACCGAGTTGGCCCAGTGGTTGTCCGGGTTCAGCGGGTCGGCGCCGTAGTTCGGGTCCTTCGTGGTGTCCGGGTCGGTGAGGTCGTAGTACTTCGACCCCGACGCGGAGTTCGCCGTCACGTAGACGACGCCGCCCGGGCCCTGCTGGACCTGGGTGGCGCCCGGCTGCTCGGCCGGGTTGGCTTTCTTGCCGTTCTTGATCACGTAGCTGCGCGAGTAGCTGTGGTCGTGACCCTGCAGAACCAGGTCGACACCCAGGTTGGAGAACGCCGTCGGGAAGTCCTGGCGGCGCAGCTGGTTGTCACCGTCGTTGGCGTGATCCGCCGGCGAGTAGATCGCGTGGTGGTACACGAGCACCGTGTACTTGGCCTCGCCGCCGTGCTTCTTGATCACGTCGGTGACGTAGGCGATGTGCGCCTCGTCCGCGTTGTTGGCGTAGGCGTTGCTGTTCAGGTCGATGAACAGCACACCCTTGTAGGTGTACCAGTAGTCGCCACCGGAGTTCGTGTTCTGCGAGCCGTTGTAGAACGGCGTCGAACGGTCGGTGTTCGGCGTCCAGAAGTGCTGCTCGTAGGCCTTGCCGCCGACGTCGTGGTTGCCGATGGTGGCGGCCCACGGGTACTGGCGCAGCTTGTCCGAGCCGAGGAACGCGTCCCAGTCCGCCTCGACGTTGGCGGACTCGACCTGGTCACCACCCGACACGAGGAGCTCGGCCTTCGGGTTGGCGGCCAGCGACACGTTCAGGGTGTCGGCCCAGCCGGCGCCGTCCTTTGCGACGTCACCCGACGAACCGATCTGCGGGTCACCGTAGAACAGGAAGTCGAAGTCACCCTTGAAGGACTGCGTCTTGAAGGAGTACGTCGGCGACCAGCCGTCACCGTTGCCGATGCGGTAGGAGTACGCCGTGTTCTGCTGCAGGCCGTCGAGCGTGGCGTGCGCGTTGAACCCGCCGTTGACCGCGTTGCTGCCGACGACCGCCGCGAACTTCTTGGCGTTGGTGGGGAACTTGCCGTGGTTGAGCCAGTTGGTCGGCACCAGTTCGACCGTCTGGTCGGCATTGGTCGCGGTGTACCACGACAGCACGCGCTGCGATTCCTTGGCGCCGACACCGAGGACGATGGTGTTCGCCTTGGCCGGCGGGGTCGGCGTCCACGTCGCGGCAGTCGCCGAACCGTTGCCGAACGCCAGCATGAGGCTCACGCCCACCGTCGCGATGCCGAAGGCGAGGTTCCGCCCGGATCTGGAAGGTTTCATCGGATGTACTTTCCCTTTCGGGTAAATGGGTCGGGAAGACCGATTGATAGCGTTTCCGCCCATGGTGTGCGTTAGGTGAACTTCGCCGGAAGGGCGGGTGGCCCGCCCAGGAATTACGTGGTCAGCCCGCCGCGATGCGCTCGACGAACCACGTGAGACCCATCACGGAGACGCCCGCCGCGATGACCCCGGTCGTCCATTGTGGAGCGAAGTTCGCGCGGCGGCGGATCAGCACGAGGAGCGGGAAAACGATCGCGATGATCGCCAGCTGCACCGTCTCGATGCCGACGTTGAACACGAGCAGCGACCACAGAAGTGTCCAAGACCACGCGGTGTCGATGCCCAGGGCCGAAGCGAACCCGAGGCCGTGGCAGAGGCCGAAGCAGAACACCACGGCGAGCCTGATCCACCCGGTGCGGTCGAGGCTGAAGTGGCCTTCGCCGGTGAGGTCGTCCTCGATGCCGTTGACCTTGCGCCGCCACAGCCGCCACAGCGGCCAGGCCGCGACCACCGCGATCGACAGGGCGATGAGGGGCTCGATGATCGCGGCCGGCACCGTCACCAGCCCCAGCGCGGCCAGCACGAACGTGACGGAGTGGGCCAGCGTGAACGTGGTCGCCGCCAGCACGATCTCGCGCAGGCGCCGGGAGCCGGCGATGAGCGCGAGCAGGAAGAGGATGTGGTCGAGACCAGTGAGCAGGTGTTCCGCGCCGAGCCGGAAGAACTCCCAGAACCGCTCGCCGAACGACTGCTGCGTGGAGAACGACGGCTGGTGCGCGTCGAGCGCGGCGCTGCCCGAGGTCAGGTCGAGGTCATAGGTGACGACCGTCTTGGTGTCGCGGACGTAACCCTCGGCATCAGGGAACAGCGCGCTGCGCACCTCGTGGGCATCGGCGCTGCCGCAGCGGTAGTCGAGGTCCAGCAGCGCGTAGGGGACGCCTTCCCGCTGCTCCATGCGGAAACCGCCGTCTTTCGTTGGCGCGCAGGGACTTTCCGTGGTCACGTGGAAGCGTTCCGTCACGTACTTGATCACGGCGGCCGAATGGTCTTCGAGCGCTCTCGCCTGCGCGGCGGAATCGTGTGCGTCGAACGCAGCAGTGCCCTGCTTGAACAGCGGGTCGTCGTGCTCCGCGTCAGCGACGGAGACGACCAGTAGGTCGTACTCGAGGCCGAGCTCCGCACGCACTTGTCCTGACCCAGGCGACGTGACGTCGGCGTAGACGACCGACGAGAACCCGTGCGCGGACGCGGTCGAGGTGCCGAGAATAACCGCCAGCGCGGCGAACGCGAAAACTGTTGCCAGGCGGGTGAAACGTCTGAGGGGGCGGGGCATGGACTTCCTCTTTCCGGTTGCTCGCCCGCACTTTGCTGGGCGCAAGCGAACAACCGGAGGAGCGCGGGCGAACAAGCAGCGACCGGATTCCGACGGAAGAATGCGACGCACCGGAAACCGGTGGCGATCAGGTAGGAAGGAGATCGATCCACGCACCACTGCCCTGAAAGGACGATCCGGCTTGCGTTCACGATTCGTGGTCGTCGGTGCACTCACGGCAGTGCTCCTGAGCGGGTGCGGCGCCACCGACGATTGGTCGGGACCACACCCCGCGCCCACCGCCGTCGGCGTGCTCGGCCAGGGGTTCACCAGCACGCCACCGACTCCGGAAGCGACGATCACCCCGCGGCCGGGTTCGTGGGACGCCGTGCACCCGGCGCCGGGCTACCGCGTGGTGCTCCTGACCGCCGGCGACGACCCGCAGACGAAAACCCTGGTCGGCGCGGTCAAGGACTGGGCTGAGCAAGAGCAGGTGAGCCTCAAGGTCGTCACGGCCGACGATCCCGTCCGCCACACCGACAGCATCGTCGAGGCGATGGACCTCGCGCCGGACCTCGTCATCACGGCCGGCAGCGAACTCGTCGACGCGATCACCGTGGTCACCGCCAGCCACCTCGACCGGCAGTTCCTCGTGCTCGGCGCGGAAATCGCGGAACCGACCGCCAACGTCACCGCCGCCAACTGGCCGGGCGCCACCTTCCGCGGCGCCGGTCTCACCACCGCCACGGGCGACGACCCGGGGTCGTTCACCCCGGCCCGGGCGGCGGCGGCTGTGCGGGCGGGTGTGGCCAGCGTCCTGAGCGGACTGACGGGAATCGTCATCCGGCTGAAGTAGGTACAGCAAAGGGAGGGAAGCCGGGGCTTCCCTCCCTTGTGCACGGTCCCCTCCGGACGGTCACTTCCGGATCGTGAGCAGATCCGCCAGGTCGATGCGCTCGTAGAACTCGCGGTGGATGCGGTCGGCGACCGCCGAGACCTCGGCCGAACCGTCGTCGGACGGGTCGATGATCACGCGGTAGGGCCGTTCGCCGCGGGGCAGGGCGACGATGCGGGCGATCTCGGCGGCTACCGAGGAGACGTCGGCGTCGGCCGGTTCCAGGGCGGCGAGCTTGCCCGAGACCTGCTCCATCAAGCCGGCGTACTTGGTCTCGTAGTCGGCGACCACGACGTCGTCGGCCGGGCGGCCCGAGTGCGCGAAGTGGTTGGTGCCCGAGGTGAACGCGCCGGGGACCACGATCGACGTCTCGATGCCCCACCGGGTCAGCTCGGTCGAGTAGCTGACGGCGAGGGCATCCATCCCGGCCTTGGCGGCGAAGTACGGCGCGAGGTACGGCGGGGTGCCGCCCTTGACGCTGGAGCTGGAGACCCACACGACCAGGCCCTCGCCGCGGCGGCGCATGCCGGGCAGCACGGCGCGGTTCACGCGCTGGGTGCTGAGCACGTTCACGTCGTAGAGCTGGGCGAGCTGTTCCGGCGTGAATGCCTCGGCCGGGCCGGTGACCATGTGGCCGGCGTTGTGGATCAGCACGTCAATCGTGCCCCTGTCGGCCTCGATCTGCGCGACAGCCGCGTCGATGGAGTCCTGCGAGTTCACGTCCAGCTCGATGGCACGCAGGTCGACATCGTGCTCCTTCGAGTAGTCAGCGACGGCCTGGACCTGCGGGGCGTTGCGACCGGTCGTCTCGCGCATGCCGGCGTAGACGGTGTGGCCCTGGTCGGACAGCGCGCGGGCGGTGAGGGCGCCGAAGCCGCTGGAAGCACCGGTGATGACGATGGTCTGGGACATGGGAGTTCTCCTTCGAAGCAGCAGGCGGGGACGGAGGGAGAGGCCGGCTCAGATGGCTCCGCCGTTGGTGTAGATGACCTGGCCGTTGACCCAGCGGGCCGGACCGGCGAGGAAGGCGACGGCTTCGGCCACGTCCTCGGGCACGGCGAGGCGCTCGAGCGGCGGAACCTTGGCGAGCCGGTCGATGACCTCCTGCGGCTTGCCTTCGAGGAACAGCGCGGTGGCGGTGGGACCGGGGGCCACGGCGTTCACGGTGATGTCGCGGCCGCGCAGCTCACGGGCCAGGATCAGGGTGATCGCGTCGACCGCACCCTTGGAAGCGGCGTAGGCGGTGTAGTCGGTGAGCGCCAGCTTGGTGACCGAGGTCGAGAAGTTGACCAGCGCGCCACCGGGGCGCAGGCGGCGGGCGGCCTGCTGGTCGACCACGAAGGTGCCGCGGATGTTGATGCGGTGCATGCGGTCGAGGTCGGCGAGCTTGAGCTCGGTGAGCGGCGACAGGAGCATGATGCCCGCGGTGTGCACGACCACGTCGACGCCGCCGTAACGCTGCTCCGCGGTGTCGAACAAGGCCGCGACCTGGAACTCGTCAGCCACGTCGGCCTGCGCCGTGCTGGCCACCCCGCCCGCGGCGGTGATCGCGGCGACGACCTCTTCGGCGCGCTCCGGGTTGCCCGAGTAGTGCACCAGTACCTTCATGCCGTCCTTGGCCAGGCGCTCGGCCACGACCCGGCCGATCCCGCCCGAACCGCCGGTGACGATGGCGACGCGGTCCTGGGTGTTCTTCGTGCTGGTCATCTCTGCCTCCGTATCGGTGTTCCGCTCTGTCGATATCGACGCTACAGCCTAACTCGTATCCGCGCTAGAGCATTCCCGTATCAACGATATGACCTGGGTAACACGGGTACGGATCGTCGTTACTTGCGCTATCCGGCCCGATGTGGCACAACGCACGCGGCGTTTCGTCCGGATCGGACCCGCCCGTTCCCTGCCGCACTCCTGCGCGCCGACGACGGGACATCTTGTTTTCACGGGGCGGTGCTGGGGTGACGTGCGCACATCCCCGTGCACCGGAACGAGGAGCTGTCTTGAAACGCAGTCGAAGAAGCAGCGCGGTGGTGGCCGCTCTGCTCGCGGGAAGCGTGGTCACCTTCGGGGCCACCGGAACAGCGGAGGCCTCGGCACCCAAGCCGTGGCTGCCGGCCACTCCCGCGAACTGGAGCCTCGTCGTCGACCGGACGAAGACGACGCCGGTAACCGTCACGCGCGGCGTGACCCAGTACTCCGAGACCTATGACACCGTCGGCGGCCGCCAGCACACCCAGGTGCTCGACGTGAACCTCGGTGACCCGAACGTACGCCTCGGCGTGGTCGAAGCCGGTGACGTGATCACCAACCCGGCCGACGAGACCGTCAGCTCGATGGCCGCCCGCACCCACGCGGTGGCCGGCGTCAACGGCGACTTCTTCGAGATCAACGCCAGCGGCCGCCCACTCGGCGGCGTGATCACGAACGGCAAGCTGCTCAAGAGCCCGCGCCCGAACTTCAACGCGCAGCTCGGTGTGCGCGCCGACGGCACGATGGTGCTCGGTCCGCAGACGTTCTCCGGTTCGGTCAAGGACGGTGCCGCGAGCACTCCCCTGACCTCTGTCAACGTTGTCAACGACGTCGCGTCCGGCGGCATCACCGAGATCACCCCCGACCTCGGCGGCGCGACAGCCCTCCCGGCAAGCACGCTCGTGCTCGGGCACGAGACGCAGGCGGCCACGTTCGTCGCCGACTCCGTGCAGACGGGCGTGACCGCGGCGCCGGCCCTGACGAAGGGCCAGCTCGGCCTCCTCGGCGGCGGCGCGGGCGGCACGTGGCTGGCGAGCACCGTCCACAGTGGAGACTCGGTCTCGGTGACGGCCGACACCGGCGGCCTCAAGCAGCTGCTGTCCGGCTCGACCATGCTGGTCAAGGACGGCGCGGTCTACAACGACCCCACCGGCAACCCGCCGGGCGGCGTCAACCCCGAGACCGTCGTCGGCGTGAGCAAGGACGGCAAGCACACGATCATCGCCACGCTCGACGGGCGCCTCGGCGCCAGCGCGGCGCTGGGCGTCACGCCGGCGCAGGTCGCGGGCTACATGGTGGCCCACGGCGCGTACAACGCCGTGCTCTTCGACGGCGGCGGCTCCACCGAGATGGCCGCCCGCAAGCCGGGTGACCCCGCTGTTTCGGTGATGAACAGCCCGTCGGACGGCCACGAGCGGCCCGTCGCCAACGGCCTGTTCCTCTACTCGACCGAGCAGGCCCCCGGCTTCGCGCGCACGATGGTCGTGAACGGCGGTAAGGGCGTGGACACGGTGCCCGGCGCGACCGTGCCGGTTCCCGCGTTCGGCCTCGACTCGCTCGGCAACCCCGCGCGCGAGAAGGCTTCCGTGCAGGTTGTGCCCTCGACGCTCGGTTCGTGGAAGGACGGCCAGTTCACCGCGGGCCACGCGGGCACCGGCGTGCTGATCGCCCGCGCGGGCATCGCGGTCTCCGTGCAGCCGCTGCGGGTCGTCGACCGGCTCGGGTCGCTGCAGATCTCCCCGACCGACCCGGACCTGAACAACGGTGGCACACAGACGTTCACCCTGTCCGGCTCGACGTCGACGGGCACCGCGGTCGCCATCCCCGCCGCCGCGGCTTCGTGGTCGGTGAGCGACGCGTCGCTCGGCAGCGTCGACAAGTCCGGTGTGTTCACAGCGGACGCGGTGAACTCGGGCCTGGAGAAGGTGACGGCGAAGGTCGGCGGCACCACGGCGACCGCGACCGTGGCCATCGGCAGCGTGTCGCAGGAGCTCAACGACTTCAGCGATCCGGCCGCGTGGAGCCTGCGCAACACCACGGGCCAGCCGGCCGCGATGGTCGCCGCGCCGGGCGTGGTCCCGCCGGGATCGACAGCTTCGGCCTCGACACAGCTGACGTACACGATGCCCGCGGGCTCCGGCGTGAAGCAGCTCGTGCTGTCGCCGAAGTCCACGATCACGGCCGGCGCCAACACCAGCGGTCAGAACCCGACCGGCATCGGCGTGTGGGTGAAGGGCGACGGCACCGGCATCCAGCTGGCCGAGTCGTACATCGGCATCGACGGCGCCACCACCACGCTGTACCCGACCACGGTGACGTGGCAGGACTGGCGCCTGGCGATCGCGACGCTGCCGCCGGGGCTGAACTTCCCGCTGCGGATCAGCTTCGTCGACTTCCTCACGATCAACCCGAGCCAGACGACCTCGGGCACGCTGAACGTGAGCGGTCTGCAGGCGCTGTACTCGCCGCGCCCGCTGGTCACGCCGCCGTACCAGGCGATTCCGCAGAACCCGTCGTGGCTGAAGTTCTCGGAGAACGCCGCGGACTTCTCGCGTTCGGGCTCGACGATGCTGCTCGGCGACGACGCGCACATGGTGGCGAGCGACCCGGGTTCGGCGTCTTCGAACGTCATGGACACCATCAAGGGCCGGCTGCCGACGTTGCCTTCGCAGGCACGGCCGTCTTCGGTGCAGGCGCTGGGTGACATGTCGGACGACGGCGCGGTCGCCGACCTGCAGTACGCGCAGCAGAAGATCGCCGCGCTGGGCGTGCCGTACCACGACGTGGTGGGCAACCACGAGATCAGCCAGGGCGTGCTGCCGGAGAACGGCAACTTCGCCCAGGTCTTCGGCGCCACGCACTACCAGTACAAGGCCGGCGACGCGCAGGTGATCGTCACCGACAACGCGCACGGCAGCCTGCAGTCGTCAGACGCGTTCCAGTCGCCCGCCGAGGCGCAGTACCCGTGGCTGGTCAAGCAGCTCACGGCCGCCTCGTCGCAGACCGTGCTGGTGACCACGCACATGCCGGCGTACGACCCGCACCCGGTGGCCAACAGCCAGTTCAGCGACCGGTGGGAAGCCCGCATGTACGTGCGGCTGGTGCAGCGCTACCAGCAGACGCACCCGGACAAGCACGTGGTGATGCTCTACGGCCACGCCCGCGGGTTCGCCGACCAGGTCATCGACCCGCTGGGCAACCCGACGTCGCCGGCCGCCGGGGGCATCCCGCAGCTGACGATCGCGGACCTCGGCATGCCGGCGTACGCGCCTTCGGACGAGGGCGGCATCTACCACTTCGTGCTGCTGCACACCGCTCGTGGTGACGTGCAGTTCTCGGTGGAGCCGGTGCTGTCGTCGATCGCGGTGACGGTGCCCGCCGCTTCGCTACGGGTGGGTGTGTCCGCAGTGGCTACGGCCACGGGCGCCGAGGTCGGCGGGGACAACCTCCCCGCGGCCACGATGCCGATCGCCGATCCGGCTTCGCACGTGTGGTCGTCGAGCGACTCTCGTGTTGCTTCGGTGGACGCTGTGACTGGGAAGGTCACGGCGCGTCGACCGGGCACCGTGACGATCTCGGTGACCAGCGGTGGCGTGACGGGTTCGGCTCAGCTGACCGTCACCCGCTGATTCCTCTTGCCGGGCGCGCTCCGTTTCCGGGACGCGCCCGGCTTTTTCGTCGGTCAGGCGGCCAGTTCCTCGATCGAGACGCGGTCTGCGTAGAACGCGAGGTGGCCCTTGATCGGGGACACCGCGTCGTAGGGCTCCTCGTACGTCCAGACGGCGTTGTCGCCCGCGGAGCCGGCCGGGGTCAGGGAGTAGTACGACGCGTTGCCCTTGTACGGGCAGTACGTGTGGTGCTCGGTGCGCGCGAGGGCGGCGAAGTCCACGTCCTCACGCGGGATGTACTGCACCGCCGGGTAGGTGGACTCGCGCAGCACCTGCGCCCGGGTCGTGTCGGCGATGACCGTGTCGCCCAGCTTCACGAGCACGCGGGCCGGGTTGACCTCGACCGTGATCGGGTGGTCGGGGCCGGGGATCTTCTGCTGCGTTGCCTGGGACATGGGTCTCCTCGTTCCGCTGCGGGTTCTCTTCGGTGACAACCACGAAGCGGCGCGGACCCTTCCCGGTCGCCTGGTCGAGCTTCGATTCCGTGGCCGGATCAGCCTCGCTGAACTGGGCAGACGGCCGATCCTGCTGGCCTTCGCACAGGAGAGCGGCCTGATCCGCACGACGCCCGGTGGCACGCACCTGGTCGTCGAAGACCTGCAGCCGATCGACTTCGGCACCAGCGGCACCCTGCGCGACGAGGTCTTGACGCCCGGCTACCTATGGAAGTTCCAGCGGCGCGAGTGGGGCTACTGCGAAATGACGCTGACGGTCAACGCCGGCCGCGAAGCCGAACTCACCCTCACCAAGGCCGCCGCCGTGCGCGCCCTGTCCGCCGAGAACTCCAGCCGCCACCCGGCCACGCGCGAGGGCTGGCGGGAGATGCTCCGCGAGCTGAAGACCCGCGTTCCGAAGACCCGCCACATCGGCGAGTGAGGTCACGGAAGCCGACGGGCGTCGCGGCCGACGCGAGCGGCATCGAACACGTGCGCAGACGCATGTTCGCTCGTTTCTGCGGCGGATCTCACCGCGGGTTCCGGTGGGGACGGAGACCCTGATCATCAGGGGATTTGTCCGGATGCCGGAACCGACGAAAGCAGCCGGGGGGATACCTGTTTTCCGCGGGATCGACGGCTACGTGCAGTTCTGCGTGGTGTTTCGAGGCAGCTCAGGCCGAGACGCGTTTGGGGGCCGTCCGCCACAGCCAGTACAGGCCGACCAGCGGCAGCACGAGCGGGATGAAGACGTAACCCTGGCCGTAGACCGACCACACCGTGGCGTCGGGGAAGGCCTGGCGGTCGAAGATGCTGAGGGTGCCGATCGTCAGCACCCCGAGGAACTCGACGCTGCACGCCACGAGCGCGACCCGCCACCAGCGTTCGCCGCCTTTGGCGAGGGCGAAGGTCGCGAGGAGGTAGACGACGGCGGCGAAGGCCGAGAGCACGTAGGCCAGCGGCGCTTCGTGGAACTTCGTGCCGATCTGGACGCCGGCGCGCGAGGTCGCGGCCAGCGCGAAGATCGCGTACACCGCGACCAGCACCCGGCCCGGACCCGTGGCCGTCTTACGCGCTTGCTCCACTCCACACCTCGTTCAGTCGCAGCACCATCACCGGGATGGCCAGGCAGGCGATGCCGAGCACGACCGTGCTCGACCGGCTCCGCTCGGCCAGCGCCCACGCCGCGCCGACCGGCAGCACGACCAGGCAGCCGATCAGGTAGGCCAGGAACGTGGCGAGACTGCCGGGCTTCTCACCACTCGCGAGCAGCACGATGCCGACCACGAGCTGGGCGACGAGCAGCACCTCGACCACGCCGAGCGCGACGAGCAGCGGGGTGTCCGGCAGGCGCTTGCGCGCGGACTGCGCGAAGCTCCACAGCGCGACCAGCAGTGCGCACACCGCCACCGCCACCGCGAAACCGAGAATCACCCGTTCCTCCTTCTGCCGCGCTCGCCACAACGTACCCGCTGGCGTTTCCGGGGCTGTTCGCCGAGGGCCGCCGACGTGGCCGGCGCCACGACCGTCGGTCTCCTGTGGACTGAGCCGTCCCGCAGCTCCACGCGACCGTCGATATCGGCCGCCGGAATCCGTTGATGGCATTCTGCCAATTTCGCGGTACAGTTTATGCCGCACTTCGCCGGACCTGCATGAACAATGCGAGCCGCCGGGTGTTACACCACGACCGAGTGGTGGAGTAATCCGTGAAATCACACAGGGTCCCCGGTATCGGACTCCGGCGGCACTTCTGTCTACCCTGATCAGCCCAGCCGAACCCCCGGGTTGGCGGATTGGCCTGTGCACCTCCGGCGTGCGGGAATATTCCTCGTCAGGGAGTGCGGAAGTACGCGGAGGGTGCGGTTTCATGGACATGCGGTATGAAGCGTTCTGCTTCGCGGATCCGCTGTTCTTCGACGAACAACGCGAAACCGGAGCGGCCGCCGACGACTTCGCCGCCGGGCTGCCGGCGCCGGGACCGATGTGGACGGTGGGCACCCGCGGCATCTGGCGCGTGCTGCATCCGCAGGGCGTTGACCTGCCAGAACAGGGCTGGAAGGTCCACGTTTCGGCCGGAATGGACAATGCGGACCGCGTGCTGGCGACGGTGCACGAGTACTGCGTGGACCGTCGTGTGGCGTTCAAGCACCTGCGGTCCCGGACCATCCTGCTGGCGCGGAATTCCAAATACGCACCTCGCGACGGAAGCGGCAAGTTGATCACGATTTATCCGCTCGACGAGTGCGAACTGGCACGGGTTCTTCAAGATCTTTCCGAGCGGCTGAGTGGCGAACACGGTGCTTATATGCTCAGCGACCTTCGGTACGAATCCGGACCGTTATACGTACGTTATGGCGGATTCGCCGAACAATGGGCGGAACACGACGGCACACGAGTGCTCGCGATCCGCAAACCCGACGGTACACCTGTGCCCGACCGGCGTGAGCCCGTTTTCTCGGTACCCGATTGGGTGAAGATTCCGGCGTGTCTGGACGCGAGCCTCGCGGCGCGCAAAGGCAGCGATCCGGGGCAGTTCACCTACCGCGTGACGAGCTCCCTGCACTTCTCCAACGGCGGCGGCGTGTACGTCGCCGAGCGCAAGGCGGACGGGGCGGAGGTCGTGCTCAAGGAGGCCCGGCCCCACGCCGGGCTGGACCGCGAGCTGGTCGACGCCGTCGAACGGTTGGAGCGCGAACACGAGATGCTGCAGCGGCTGGCGGACGTTCCCGGCGTTCCGGACGTGTACGAGCGCTTCACCGTGTGGGAGCACCACTACCTGGCGATGCAGCGGATGCCGGGGACGTCGCTGGGCAACTGGCTCGCGCTGCACTACCCGCTCACGCGCCGCGACAGCACCGAGGCCGACCTGCTGGCGTACCGCGACCGGGCGCTGGGGGTGCTCGCACAGGTGGAGCGGATCGTCGCCGACCTGCACGAACGCGGGGTGGTGTTCGGCGACCTGCACGCGCTGAACGTGCTGGTGGCCGACGACGACACGGTGTCGCTGATCGACTTCGAGATGGCGTTCGACGTCGCTTCGGGCTCGCGGCCGGCATTGGGGGCGCCCGGATTCCGCGCGCCGGCCGACCGGCACGGGTTCGACATCGACCGGTACGCGCTGGCGATGCTGCGGCTGTGGCTGTTCCTGCCGTTGGCGACGCTGCTGGAGCTGGCGCCGGCGAAGCTGCGGGGTGCGGCGGAGTTCGCGCAGCGGCGGTTCGGGCTGGCCGACGGGTACGCGGACGAGCTGGTGCGGGTGCTGGGCGACGACCGGGCCGGGGGTCTTACCGAGCTCGACGAGCAGCGGCCCGACTGGACGCTGGTGCGCAAGCAGATCGTGGAGGGTGTGCTGGCTTCGGCCACCCCGTCGCGACTGGACCGGTTGTTCCCGGGCGACATCGAGCAGTTCCGGGTGGGCGGCGCGTGTTTCGGCTTCGGCGCGGCGGGCGTGCTGTGGGCGCTCGACGTGGCCGGAGCCGGGCGGTTCCCGGAGCACGAGCAGTGGCTGCTCGACGCCGTGCGCCGCGAACCGCCCGCGCGGCCTGGGTTCTTCGACGGCAGCCACGGGATCGCGTACGTGCTCGAGCACTTCGGCCACCGCGACGCGGCTTCTGCGGTGCTGGCCGCGTCACGCACGCTGGTGGACCAGACCACTGACCACGCCTTCGAGGGCGGGCTCGCCGGGATTGCCTTGACCCAGCTGCACTTCGCGACTTCGCGCGGCGACAACGAGTACGGGCGGCAGGCGCTGGCCACCGCCGTGCGGCTCGCCGAGACGTTGGAGACAGCCGCGCCGCCGGGGAAGTTCGCGCGGGCGGGGCTGTTGAGCGGGTGGTCGGGGCCGGCGTTGCTGTTCATCCGGCTGTACGAGCGGACCGGTGAGCCCGCGTGGCTGTCGTTCGCGGACCAAGCGCTGCGCCGCGACCTCGAAGAATGCGCCACGGCGGACGACGGCTCCCTGCAGGTCCGCGACGGCGAGCGTCGGACGCTGCCGTATGCGGGGATCGGCAGCGCCGGGATCTTGATGGTGCTGGAGCAGCTGGCGCGGGTTTCACCTTCCGCTTTGGCGTGTTCGAGCCTGCCCGCGCTGCGCGAGGCGTGCCGCGGCGAGTTCGTGATCCAGCCCGGCCTGCTGCAAGGGCGCGCGGGTCTCATGGCGGCGCTGTCGTTCACCGCTTCGCCTTCTGACCGCATTCGCTCGGCCATCGACCTGCACCTGGCACGCCTCGCCTGGCACGCCGTCCCGTTTCGCGGCGGCCTGGCCTTCCCAGGCAACCAGCTGCTGCGGCTGTCGACCGATGTCACCACCGGGAGCGGGGGCGTGCTGCTCGCGCTGTCGGCCCTGCTGGACGGCTCGGAGGTGCTGCCTTTCCTGGGCGCCACGCCGTCCCCCCACACCTCCGGCCACTGATGGCCGGCGGAAGAACACGAGAAGGGATCACCATGGAACTGGTTCTCGACCTGCAGGCCCTGGAAGCCCCCGAAGCCCTCGAAGGCCACGGCGGCGGCCACGGCCATGGCCACGGGGCGCCGAGCAACCTGAGCCTGCTGGCGTCGTGCGCGCACAGCACGCTCAGCCTGCTGACCTGCCACTGAGTTAGCTGACCTACTGACCCTTCGATCCTTTCGACCTTCTGACGGTCTTTCGGCGGTTGGGTGCTCTCGGGTGCTTCGGTGTTCTGGCGTGCTTTGGTGCTCTCGGGTGCATTGGTGATCGCGGGCGTTGGTGCTCCCGGGTGCCTCTCGGTGCTCTCGGGTGCCTCTCGGTGCTCCCGGGTGCCTTGGTGCTCCCGAGTGCCTCGGTGCTCTCGGGTGCCTTGCGTCGGGCGTCACGGAATGGGTGCGGGAGCGGCGCAGGCCAAGTGCGCCGCTCCCGCCTCACCATTCTGCCCCGGTGCCGCGGGTTGGTCACCGGGTTCGCTGGGTTCTGCCGCGCGACGGGCGGCTGGTTGGTCGGACTCGTTGGACTCGTTGGACGAGGAGTGAGATGCCCGGGTACGGAGCACCTTCCGACGGCCCCGTCGACGCGGTGCCCACCACCGGCCCCGTCGGCGCACCCCGCCCCGATTCGGCAAGCGCGGGTCCCGAGTGGCAAGTTGCCACAACACCCGCCGCCTTGCCACAACCCACGGCACATCGCCGCCCGACGCCCACCCCATCACCGGCAAGCGCCCCCTCGAAACGGCAACTTGCCACACCGCACGACGACCTGCCACAACCGACGGCAAGCCGCGGCCGAGCGGCACGGATGCAGCCGGCATCCGCCGGGGCCGAGCGGCAAGTTGCCGAACCATCGGCAAGCGAGGCGCCGGCGGCATCCCCGCAAGCGGCAAGCAGCCGCGCACAACGGCAGGCTTCCAAACCGAACGGCGACTTGCCACAACCGACCGCACGACATAACCGAAAGGCACGAACGCAGCCAGCATCCGCCGGAGCCGTACGACAAGCTGCCAACCCGCCCTCCGACCTGCCACAGCCAGCGGCAAGCAGCGGGCGAAAGGCAAGGAAAACGGCAGCGCCCGGGGATCGGCTCCTGAGGGAAGTCGCAAGGAGAGACCCCTGGCGGGTAGGGGTCCTCGCCGTGGTCGGGCTCGTCGCGGTGGGGGCGAGTTTGTTGTTGCCCGGGGCGTTGGCGGCAGCCACCGATGCCGTGATCAGCGGCAGAGGCGCGGCGAAACAGGTCGCCTGGCTGGTCGTCGTCGGTGGGGCCGAGATCGTGGCCGACGTGGTCGGCGGGGTGGTCGTCGTCAGGGTCACCAGTGGTGCCGGCGCGTGGCTGCGGCGCAGGATGATCGACCGGCTGCTGGCCCAGAAGACGAAAACCCCCTTCGCCGAAGGGGATGCGGTGAGCCGGATGGCCGGGGACGCCGTGGGGGCGGGCAGCATCGTGCCGGTCGTGGTGCAGCTGGTGTCCGCGGCGGTGATCTCCGTCGGGGCCATCGTGCTGCTCGCGGTCCTCGACTGGCGGCTCGCGCTCGTGTTCCTCGGCAGCATCCCCGTTGCGCTCCTCCTCGCCAGGTCGCACCTCCAGAACACCGCCGACGACGTGCTCACCTACCAGCGCGTCTCCGGCGAGCTCGCGGCGCGGCTGCTCGACGCCAACACCGGCCTGGCCACGATCGCCGCGTCCGGCACCGCGGATCGGGAAGCCGAGCGTGTGCTGAAACCGTTGCCGCGCCTGAGTCTTGCCGGGCGCGGGATGTGGCGAACGCAGGCGAAGATGGTGTGGCGCGCCGCGTTGCTGTTGCCGGCCGTGGAGCTGGCGGCGCTCACCGCGGCGGGGTTCGGGGTGCTCGGACACCGGCTGACGGTCGGCGACGTGCTCGCCGCCCTCGGTTACGTCGCGCTCGGCATGGGGCTCGTGACGCAAATCCCGTTGCTCACCACCGTTTCGCGGGCCCGCGGCTGCGCCCAGCGCGTCGCCGAGGTGCTCGACGTCCCCATCCCCGAACGCGGCAAGCTCGGCCTCCTGCCCGGCAACGGGACGCTCACCCTCCACAACGCCACCGTCCAAGGCGCCCTGCACCCCACGACGCTCGCTTTCCCAGGCGGCACATTCACCGCCATAGTGGGGAAATCCGGCTCCGGAAAGTCCACTGTGGTCAGTCTGCTCGGCGGCCTCACCTCCCCCGACGCCGGCCAAGCTCACCTCGACGGCCGCGACCTCACCACCCTGCGCCCCGAGGAACTCCGCGCCGTGGCCGGCTACGGCTTCGCCCGGCCGCACCTGCTCGGCACCACCGTCGCCGACGCCGTGGGCTACGGCAGCTGGGCCGGCGACACCGCCGTCCGCGCGGCCTGCCGCACCGCCCGCATCCACGACGTCATCACCCGCCTCCCCCGCGGCTACCACACGCCGCTCGCCGAAACCCCGCTGTCGGGCGGCGAGGCCGCGCGCGTGGGCCTCGCGCGGGCCATCGTGCACAACCCGCGCGTGCTCCTCCTCGACGACGCCACCGCGAGCCTCGACACCGTCACCGAACAGTCCGTCCTCGCCGACGTCGGCGCGAGAACCCTGGTGGTCGTCACGCACCGCGCCGCCCTCGCCTCCCGCGCCGACGCCGTCGTCTGGCTCGAGGACGGCCACGTCAGAGCCGTCGCCCCGCACGCCGCCCTGTGGCAGGACCCGCGGTACCGCGCCGTGTTCACGGAGGAGGCGGGATGAACAGCAACCTGCACCGCACGACGACCGCTCGCCAACTCCACGCCGTTTCGTCGCTCGAGGCTGAACCCGCGGGGCCGGCGCAGCCTCATGAACCGAGTCAACCGGCAACGCGAAGGTGCATCCGAGCACTGCGCGAAGGCGGCGGGACGAGCGGCAACGATCTCCACCGCACAACACTCCGTCACCAACTCCGCACCACCCCACCACCGGCGGCGGAACCGCCAACCCCAAGCACGCACCCCCACCGCACGAATCCAGCCGACCGCCGACACGACGACGCCTCCGCGTACTTCACGGAGGAGGCGGGATGAGCGTCAGTCACCTCTACCGCGCGACCCTCCTGCGGCAA
The DNA here is from genome assembly GCF_040689465.1 of Amycolatopsis sp. NPDC051373. NCBI lineage: Bacteria > Bacillati > Actinomycetota > Actinomycetes > Pseudonocardiales > Pseudonocardiaceae > Amycolatopsis > Amycolatopsis sp. NPDC051373. Next base: position 233,829 of record NZ_JBFBAE010000008.1, read on the forward strand.
TGGCGCGGCGGGCTGGTCCTCCTGGCGTGCTCCGCGCTGGAAGGGGCACCGGCGTTCTTCTCCGGGCGGTTGGTCGAGCTGGCCGTCGACCGGGGGTTCGCGGTGGGGGCACCGAAGGCCGGGATCGGCTACCTCGCGTTGTTCGGGGTGGCGGCGCTGGCCGGGGCGTTCGGGTCGCGGTTGGTGTGGCGGCAGCTCGGACAGGTGGTGGAGCCGCTGCGGGACGCGCTGGTGACGGCCGTGGTGCGCGGCGTGCTGCACGATCCCAACCCACCGCGGAACGCGGCCGACGCGAGTGGCGTCGCGAGGATCACGCAGCACGTGGAGGTGGTGCGGGACGCCACGGCGGGACTGCTCGTGCAGGCGCGCGCGATGGTCGTGACGACGGCGGCGGCGATCGCGGGGCTGGTGACTGTCGCGGGGCAGCTCGTCCTCCCGGTGGCGGTGCCCGTGGCGATCGCGATCGCGGCGTTCGCGGCGCTGTTGCCGTCGCTCGCACGCAGGCAGCGGGCGCTCGTGCTGGCCGACGAGCGGACCGCCGAGACCACCGGCGCCGTGCTCGGCGGGATGCGGGACGTCGTGGCGTGCGGGGCCGAGCCCGGGGCGGCGTTGGCGGTGTACGACGCCGTCGAGAAGCAGGCCGAAGCCGCTGTGAGAGTCGCACATTCCGGGGCGGCGAGGTCGTTGGTGATCTCGCTCGGAGCCTTTGTTCCGTTGATCGGGAGCTTGGCGGTCGCGCCCGGGTTGGTCACGAAAGGCGAGCTCACGGCGGGTGCGGCACTGGGCGCATTGGTCTATCTGGCGACCACGATGCAGCCGGCGCTGCGAGGGCTGGCCGCCACGGCGGGCACCGTCGTACTCAGGCTGATCGTGGCGCTCAAGCGGCTGGCCGAGACCGCCGAGGTGCCGCCGGCGAAACGGAAAACCGAAGAAGCCCACAGCACCGACCTGAGAGTCCGCGGCCTCACCTTCCGCTGGGGCGCCGCACCCGAACCCGTCGTGCGTGGACTGGACCTCGACCTGCGCGCGGGCGACCACCTCGCCGTCGTCGGCCCGAGCGGGATCGGCAAGTCGACACTCGCGGGCCTGATCACGGGACTGCTCACGCCCCAGGCCGGCCAGGTGCTGCTCGGCGGGGTGCCCGTGGCCGAAGCGGCCAACCGGCACGAGCTGATCGCGCTCATCCCCCAGCAGGCCTACATCTTCGCGGGCACATTGCGTGACAACCTCGGCCTGTTCGCTCCCACCGCGTCGGACGAGCACCTCCGCGCCGCCGCCCAAGCCGTCGGCGCCGAAGAACTGCTCGCCCGCCTCGGCGGCCTCGACGCCGAGCTCGGCCACGAAGCCGAAGGCCTCTCCGGCGGAGAGGCCCAGCTCATCGCCCTCGCCCGCGTCCACGCGAGCGCGGCGCGCATCGTCATCCTCGACGAAGCGACGTCCACTTTGGACCCCGCCGCCGAGGCCCGCGCCGAGCGTGCCTTCACCGACCGCGGCGGCACGCTGGTCGTGATCGCGCACCGCCTGTCGGCCGCCGTGCGAGCGCGCCACGTGCTCGTGCTCGACGGGCGCGAGACTCTGCTCGGCAGCCACGCCGAGCTGCTGGTCCACTCAAGGCGATACGCAGCGCTGATGCAGGCGTGGCTTCCGGCCGAACCAATCCGGACAGGACACTGACCGGCCTGGCCCGCCGAACATTCGGACACAACCCCCTCGCCTGTCGACAAATCAATTCGGCGACTACCCGGCCAGTGGGATTCCCCACCTTCCCCCGGATTTCGCATTCACCCATTCAGCTCAGCACACGTCCAAGAGGCCGCCTGCCGGGGTCATCACCACGAGAAATGCCGGTAATCGGCTCCTCACGCGCCGTGATGGGTCACGTTGGGCCACTCATCGGCAGGTCGAGCGCCCGATCAGTGGCACCACGATGGCCCGGTTCATGGTAAAAAACGGACCCTGATCTGTTCCGTGGTGAAACGAAGGGTGAGTCGAGGACTCGTGACGACGGCCGCCCCGGTCCTACCGTCGGGTCCGCTTCCCCTGCCGGCTTCCGGCTTTTCGCCGACTGTGACTCAGGAGTTCGTGAATCGTCGTGGAGAACAAAGATGAGTCCGACAAGGCGTACGACAAGTCGATCCGGAAAAGGCTGACCAGGACCGTTCTCATCCCGAGCATCACGCTGCTGGTGCTGGTGGCCGCGGTCTCGTCGTACTTTTTCATCAACGGCCTGTACGTGCGCCTCGTTGCCGTCTCGGTGCGTGAGGTGTCGATCCCTGCGATCCAGGCGCTGTCGTCACTGCAGCAGGAGCGCCAGGTCGCGCTGCAGTTCCTCGACACCCCCAACGCGGGGAACGGCGCGCTGCAGCAGCTGCAGAAGAGCAACGACGAGAAGCTCAAGGGCATGCAGGACGCCTTCGCGTCCACCATCTCGAGCGCTCCCGCCGAGATCGCCGACAAGGTCACCGCGCTGAAGACCCAGCTCGACCAGCTGCCGGTGCTGCGTTCGCAGATCAACTTCCGCACCATCGGCCGGGCGCAGGTGAACACCTATTTCAACGGCGTGCTCGACACGGCGTCGACGCTGTTCGACACCCAGGCCCGCATCGTGCCCGACGCGACGGCCGTGCAGGGCGCGATCTCCGCGACCTCGCTGTTCCGCGCGACCGACCTGATGTCGCGCGAGACGTCGCTGGTGACCAGCGCGCTCGCGAGCGGCACCTTCGCACCCGACGACTTCGTGCAGTTCACGCAGCTGACGGGCTTCTACCGCACACAGGTCGGCCAGATCGCGCCGTTCCTCGAACCCGCGGTGCGCAACGACTACCAGGCCCTCGTGACGAGCCCGGGCTGGAAACAGCTCACGGACGCGGAGAGCGCGCTGGTGAAGCACGGCCCGTGGACGCCGGAGGACCGGGGCACGGTGCCCGTCTCGGCGGCGGACTGGCAGACCCTCACCGGCCAGGTCTCGAACAGCCTCACCCAGCTGACGATCGCCCAGGGCGACGAGGTGTCCGCCGCCGCCATCGAGTCCGGCGACTCGCAGCTGCGCAACGCGATCATCGGCAGTATCGCGGCCCTGATCGCCTCGCTGGTCGCGATCATCATCGCCGTGCGCGTGTCCCGCTCGCTGGTCGACCGCACCCTGGTGACGCGCCTCGAGCGCCTGCGCACCGACTCGCTCGACCTCGCCCGCAACCGTCTCCCCGGCATCGTCGACCGGCTCAAGAACGGTGAGGCCGTGGACGTCGGAGCCGAGCTGCCGCAGCTCGACCACGGCCGGGACGAGATCGGCCAGGTGGCCGAGGCCTTCAACGCCGCCCAGCTGACCGCCGTCAACGCGGCCGCGAGCGAGGCGAAAGCCCGAAGCGGTGTGCACAACGTGTTCCTCGGCATCGCGCACCGCAACCAGGTGCTCGTGCACCGGCAGCTGCAGATCCTCGACGAGATGGAAAGCCGCGAAGAGAACTCGACGCAGCTGGCGTCTCTGTTCCAGCTCGACCACCTCGCCGCCCGCGCGCGCCGCACCACCGAGAACCTGATCATCCTCGGCGGCAAGCAGCCGGGCCGGCGCTGGCGCAAGCCGGTGTCGCTCATGGAAGTGCTGCGCGCGGCGGTCTCCGAGACCGAGCAGTACTCGCGGGTGCAGGTGGAGCAGGTGCCCGACGTGTCGATCGTCGGCTCGGCCGTGGCCGACGCCATCCACCTGATCGCCGAGCTCGTGGACAACGCCACGTCGTTCTCCCCGCCCGGCTCGCCGGTCGAGGTGACCAGCCGCATGGTCGCGCGCGGCGTCGTCGTCGACGTGTCCGACCAGGGCCTCGGCATGAAGGAAGCGGTGCGCGACTGGGCCAACGCGATGATGGCCGACGCCCCCGAGTTCGACGCGATGGCGCTGCGGGCCGACTCCAGCCTCGGCTTGTTCGTGGTCGCGCGCCTCGCTTCGCGGCTCGACATCACCGTCACGTTCGACCCGTCCCGGTACGGCGGCACGCGCGCCACCGTGCTGATCCCGTCCCAACACCTGGCCGGCAACGAGTCGGCCGACGCCGTCGGCAACGCCGAGTTCCGGCCCGAAGCCCCGCGCGAGCAAGCCGGGGTGCTGGAGCCGGTGGGCGGTGCCGCACGTCCGGCACTGGAGAGCTCACCGCGTGTCATGGAATCCACCCACTCGTTCACCGGCCAGATCCCGATGAGGCGAGACGCCAAGCCGAGGCCGTACCCGGCTCGCGCGTACACCCCGAGCGAGCAACCGGAGCCCCTGCAGTCACAACCGCCGGCTCCGGTCCACGTACCGGTGGCCGCGGCTGCGGAACCGGCCCGCGAGCCCGATCAGAGCCTGCTGGTCGGCGACGACCGGCCCCGGCTGCCCCGGCGGCAGCCGCAGCAGAACCTCGTCGAACAGCTGCAGCAGGACGACCCGGGTGACCAGGACGTCGACGTCGCGGGCACCGGCGAAGCCACAGCCCGCACGCTGCTGGCGTTCCACAAGGGCACCCGCCGCGCCCGTGGCGGCACCGACGATGCCTAGTCCGCGACAGCACACAGGAAAGTCCACACAGGAAAGTCAAGGTCTCTCCGCATGAACGAGTACGGGAACTCCAAACCCGACCTCAACTGGCTCCTCGACGATGTCGTCCACCGCGTCGTCGGCGCGCAGAACGCCATCGTGCTGTCCGCCGATGGGTTGTTGCTCGGCAAGTCGAGCGGCATGAGCAAGGACGACTCCGACCAGTTGTCGGCGATCGCGTCCAGCCTGCAGAGCCTCGCCAAGGGGGTGAGCCGGCAGTTCAACCGGGGTCCCGTGCTGCAGAACATGATCGAGATGGAGGGCGGGTACCTCTTCGTGTCGGCGGCCGGCCAGGGCGCGTGCCTCGCGGTGCTGGCCGGCGCCGATGTGGACGTGGAGATGATCGCCTACGAGATGAACCGGCTGGTCAAGCGCGTCGGCGACTACCTCGCCTCGGCGCCGCGGGAAGCCGCCACCATGCTCAGGGAGGCCACGTGACCGCCGCCGAGGTACTTCTTCCCGCGGAGGCGGAATGATCGACGACAACTGGTACGACGAGGCCGCCGGCCCGCTGGTGCGGCCCTACACGATCACCAGCGGCCGCACTCCGTCCGAAGGCGCGCAGCTCGACGTGTCCACGCAGGTGATGACCCTGCAGTCGGAACAGGAGCCGGCCGGTCTCGGTCCGGAGCACCTGGCGATCATCCGGCTGTGCCGGCGGCCGCTGTCGGTCGCGGAGATCGCCGTGTACGTGAAGCTGCCCCTCGGTGTCGTCCGGGTGCTGTGCGGCGACCTGATCGAACGCGGCCTCGTCATCACGCGGTCCCCGTCCCACCAGCCGGCCCAGGCGCCGGACCACGAAACTCTCCAGGCGGTTCTCGATGGCCTCATCAAGCTCTGACGGCAAGGGCGTCGACTCTGTCCCGACGCCGGTCAAGATCATCATCGCCGGCGGGTTCGGCGCCGGGAAGACCACCATGGTCGGCTCGGTCAGCGAAATCCCGCCGCTGTCCACCGAGGAGGTGCTGACCGAGGCGAGCCACGGCGTCGACGACCTGTCCGGCGTGGAGCGCAAGAAGACCACCACGGTCGCACTCGACTTCGGCCGGATCACGATCTCGCCGCGCCACGTGCTGTACCTCTTCGGCACGCCCGGCCAGGAACGCTTCTGGTTCATGTGGGACGACCTCGCGCGCGGCGCGATCGGGACCATCGTGCTCGCGGACACGCGCCGCCTGGAGACGAGCTTCGCGGCCGTCGATTTCTTCGAGCGCCGGCGGATCCCGTTCATCGTGGCGGTGAACTGCTTCGACAACGCCCCGCGCTACACCGCCGACGAGATCCGCGAAGCGCTGGTCGTGCCCGATCGCGTGCCGATCGTCATGTGTGACGCGCGGCAGCGGGACTCGAGCAAGATCGCGTTGATCCGCCTCGTGAAGCACGCGATGACGGTGGTTCCGCAACCTGCGTGAAACACCGGCTTCGTGAAACAACGGCTTGTGTGAAACCCAGTGGAGGGTCGCTCCCGACCGGAACCGACCCTCCACTGTGGACGAACTCAGGCGACGGGTGCCATCGTCAGGTTGAAGTGCCGCAGGATCTTCGGCGCCTCGACGATCCGGTAGCCCGGCACGCTTTCCGGGTTCTTCGCGATGTCGCCCAAGATCTCGGCGACGTAGTCGTAGTGGCCCCGGGAATAGGTCCGGCGCGGCAGCGCCAAGCGGACGAGCTCGAACGGCGCCGGCGTCACCAGCTCGTTGTTCTCGTCGAGCTCGCCGATGTAGAGCGAACCCAGTTCCGCACAACGGATCCCGCCCGCCAGGTACAGCTCGCACGCCAGCGAGTGGCCGGGGAACCGGCTCGCCGGCAGGTGCGGCAGCAGGCGGCCGGCGTTGAGGTACAGCGCGTGGATGCCCGGCGGCTGCACGATGTCCACGCCCGACTCGTTCGCGAGCTGCGCCAGCCGCGCGGCCTCGGCCGCCCGGGCCTCCAGGTAGTGCGGGTCGAGCACCTCCCGCAGGCCCTGGGCGAGGCGGTCGAGATCGTGGGCGCCGAGGCCGCCGTAGGTGCGGAACCCTTCGGTCGCGATGAGGAGCGCCTCGCAGCGCTGCGCGAGCTCGGGATCGCGCAGACCGATGAACGCGCCCATCGGCGAGATGCCGTCCTTCTTGAGGCTGGCCACGCAGCCGTCGACGAGGCCGAACGCCTCCTCGGCCACCTCGCGCGGCGTCTTGCCCGCGTAGCCCTCCTCGCGCTGCACCACGAGCCAGGCGTTCTCCGCGAACCGCGCGGCGTCGAGGAAGATCGGCACGCCGTGCGCGCGGGCCAGGCGGCTCGCGGCGGTCAGGTTCGCCATCGACACGGGCTGGCCACCACCGCCGTTGTTGGTGATCGTGACGAGCACCATGCCGACGCGACCGGCGTCGGGGCCGGTCAGCAGCTGTTCCAGGACGTCGAGGTTGATGTTGCCCTTGAACGGTTCCAGGCTGTCGAGGTCGCCGAACTCCGCGCACGGCAGATCACGGGCCTCGGCGCCGAGCAGCTCGACGTTGGCGCGCGTGGTGTCGAAGTGGGTGTTGCTCACCGAGATCTTGCCCGGCCCCAGCACGTTCGTGAACAGCACGCGCTCGGCCGCGCGACCCTGGTGCACCGGCAGGAGGTGGGGGTAGTGCGTGAGCTCGCTCAACGCCTCGCGGAAGCGGAAGAACGACTCGGAGCCTGCGTAGGAGCGATCCGCGGCCGCGGCCGCGGCCTCCTGCCTCGCGGAGACCGCGCCGGTTCCCGAGTCCGTGAGCAGGTCGATCGAGACCATGTTGGCCGGCAGGTTGAACGCGTTGTAGCCGGCCGCGGCGAGCGCGCGCTCACGCTCGGCGCGGGTGGTGACCGGGATTTCCGCGACAACCTGGGCGCGGTAGGGCGGGAAGGTCCGCATCAGGTATTTCCTCCACTGTCTGGTGTCGGTGAAAAACTACCGCAGTCACGAGACCGGTCCGAGGACCGGTCTCTTTCGCGCAGGCAGAACCTGATAAGCCTCAGACGACAGGTACACGGTGATTCCCGAGCCGAATTCCCCCATTCTCAGAGAGACGTGTGCGATCAGCCCGACCCCGTCCCGCAGTGGGCGCTGCGAAACCGCTGCCAGGGCTTTGTCCAGTTTTGTCCCGTCGAAGCCGTACTGCGCGAGAACGGCGTGCGCACGGGCGCGGGCCACTTCATCGTCGGGCACATAGCTGCGAATGGGAAGATAGACGCTGTAGTTGGCCGGCCGGGCCCCCGATCCCTCCACGAAAGAATAGCTGGAGACCAACGGCCGGGCTTCGAACGGACCTTTCCCGCCGCCCAGCACGGCGAGGAACTCGCGGATCAGCAGCGGGTCGGTACCGGCCACCAGTTCCGACGCGAACTCGGCGTCGGCCGAATCCGCGGCCTCGTGCGACACGTACACCTTCACCCGCGCGAGAGGATCGTCGTCGAGGTCGAGCGCGAAGAAGGAGAAGTTGTCCCGCTCGCCGCGGCGCAGCGCGTGCTCGATCATGGGATCGAACGCCTCGTCGATGTTCAGCCGGCGCAACCCCTCGCTGACCAGCGAATCGGCCATCGCCGGACCGCTGATCTGCGGGTTCAGGTAGACCTTGATCTTCGGCGCGCGGCCCGGCCGGAAGATCAGCGAGTACCACAGCGTGAAGGGCCCCTGCCGCTCCTCGTGCGGCAGGAACAGGTCGGCCACGGCGTCGAGCCGGTCGGTGACCAGGCCGTACTCGCCGGCCACCTCGTCGAGGAACTCGCGGGGGCTCCTCGACCCGACGGTCTCGCCGAGCACCCGCACCACGCATTCACCCGTGGTGTCGAAGGCGAGCGAGAATTCGATGGGAGTTGTGTCGTCCGCCACGTTCGAGGGGAATTCAGGTGGGGTCGCCAGGCTTTTTTCTCCCTGCGGGCCCAGCAGTCCACGCAATAAGCCCAGGTGACGGCCGTCCGCGCCGTCGAATCCGACTACTTCGCAAAGCCGCTCGAGTTGTCCGCTGAGGTGGGTGTACATCGACAAATCAGCCATCGACACACTCGCTCCGACCATGACGCCGTATTCACCATTCATTCGTGCGTTCGGCTCAACGCTGCCACCCCCGTTTGGTGGACAGACAAGTGAACCGTCGAACAGATTAGACGGAGGAATACTGCACCCGCTACCTCTGACGGGGCGATCCGGACACGAAAAGCAGTGTCTGAGTGTGCCCGTGGGATCAAGGAGTTCACCTGAACAACGCCTCGACACGAAGCCGTACTGCGGGTACGCGGGCGCGCACACGCGAGTCGGCGCCCGGCGCGCAGCCCGGTTGGCGGCTGGACGCGTTCCGGGGCCGATGCCATCATCATCCGCGCCATCAGGCAGGTCCGAAGGGGTGCAGAAGTGACTTCAGTGACAAACACTGGCGGAGTCGAAGAAACCGTGCGGGGCTATTACAACGCAGCCATCGACGCCTATGCCGTGATGATGCCCCAGGACGCCTGGCATCACGGAGACGAGCGCGCTCACAACGCGGGACTGTCCTCGGAAGAAGCCGCGCTGGACATGCAGCGCCAGCTGGTCGCCGCGACCGGGATCACCGCCGGCGATCTCGTGCTCGACTTCGGCTCCGGGGTCGGCGGCGCCGTGGTCAACATGGCGGAGATGTCGGGCGCTCGGTTCGTCGGCATCTCGAACAACGACGCGCTGACGGCGAAAGCCCAGCGGCTGGCCGCGGCACGCGGCTTGGCGGACCAGGCTTTCTTCCACTCGGTCGGAGACACCGAGTACCAGACGCTCGGGGCGTGGCCGGACGCCGCGTTCGCGGCCATCACCTACCAGGAGTCGGTGGTCCACCTGCCGGACAAACAGGCCTTCTTCAACGCCGCGTTCCGGGTGCTGCGCCCGGGCGGCACCTTGGCCGCCGTGGACTGGATCCAGCGCCCGTGGGGCGAACACCGCAGCCCCGAGCAGATCGAGGCGGTCATGGCCGAGGTCAACCGCGGGTTCTGCATCCCGTACCACGCCACCGTCGAGCAGTACCGCGACATGCTGGTCTCCGCCGGGTTCGACGTGCGCGAAGCGGTCGATCTCTTCCCGTCCGGCCCTTGCTGGGGCTCGACGCCCGAGGAGGAGCGGGACAAGTGGCTCACCTACGAAGGTGACCGCAACGATCTCTTCCACGACTCGAAAATCGCGCTCGACGCGGCCCGGGCCGCCGGTGTGTTCTCCGTGGCCAAGCTGGTCGCGACCAAGCCGGTCTAGCGTCCATCCCTTGCAGGACAGCGTTTTGCCCGGTCCGCCGAGTGACGACGGACCGGGCAAGGCACCACAGCTGAAGACCTATTCGACGGCTTCGATCCGCCGCCCGGTCGAGTCGGGCGCGGCCAGAGCGAGCGCCGCCGCCGCGACCGGGCCGACGATGCCGAACGCCAGCGCGAGCGGCACCGTGCCGGCGATCGACAGCGCGATGAGCGGGAACAGCCCCGCGCCCAGTCCGCGGCCGGCGTAGTAGCTGAGGTTCGAGCCGGTGGAGCGCACGCGCGTGGGGAAGAACTCGGCCATCCACACGCCGAGCACGCCGAAGCCGCTGGCGCCCGCGGCGCACAACATCAGCGCCCAGAACGTCGGCGCGCCCCAGAAGTTCGCCCCGATCTTCGCGTTGTGGCCCACCACGAGGATGAGGAACCAGGCGAAGCCGATGACGCCGAACGCGCCGGCGACGGACATGGCCCACTTGCGCTTGATCTTGTCGGACAGCGCGCCGGCCATCGGATAGGTGACCGCCGTGACGATGAGGTTGAGCAGCACGATCAGGCTGGCCGTGCCGAGCGGCACCTTCTCCACCTTGATCAGGAACGTCGACAGGTACGAGATCATCGAGTTCGTGGTGAGGAACAGAGCCGTCGCGATGCCCATGAACAGGATGGTGCCGCCGGCGTAGCCATTGCGGAACAGGTCCAGGATCGGCACCTTGGTGCGCCGCTTGTCCTCGGGCACGCGGCCCTCGCGCAGCTCCCGCTGGTAGGTCCGCCACTGCTCCGACTCCGGCAGCATGATCGCCGACAGCACACCGATCAGCAGCGTCACGGCACCGATGATGATGTAGCCCGCGCGCCAGCCCGACGCGGTGCCGAACTGGACGATGCAGAAGTAGATGACGCCTTCGGTCACGATCTGCCCGACGATGTACATCGACTGGATCGAGCCGCCCATCAGGCCGCGCTTGCTGGTCTTCCACGCCTCGGCGAACATCGAGTACGACAGGCCGAAGAGCCCGCCCATGCCGATGCCGGCGAGCAGCCGCGTGAGCAGGAACAGCGCGTAGTTGGGCGCGAGCCCGCCGAGCAGCGCGGCGATGCCGAACACGACGACCGAACCGGTGTAGGTCCAGCGGCGGCCGTAGAGGTCGCCGAGCCAGCCGACGAGGATGCCGCCGGCGATCGAGGCGAAGCCCTGCAGCGTCGCCACCTGCACGATTTGGATGGTGCTCACGTGCAGGCTTTCCGACAGGTACGCGAGCGGATAGCCGACGAGGTTCAGCTCCGCGCCGTCGAACAGGGTGCCCAGGAAGGCGAAGATCAGGATGCGTGCGGTGGCCGGGCGTAAGCCGGTGCCACCGCCGGTCGGCGCGTTGATGCGAACGGTCGACATTCGGGGGCCTTTCACGGGGGAGGGGTCAGGCGATCAGTCAGGAAGCTGCTGGCCGCGGGTTTCGGGGCAGAACGGGGCGACGACGAGGCCGAGGATGTAGATGAGCCCGACGACGGTGGCGGCCACGCCGTAACCGCCGAGCTGGGAGATGATCGCTCCCGCGGTGAGCGGGCCGAGGAAGGCGATGAAGCGCGCGGCGTTGAAGACGAACGCGGCGCCGGTCGCGCGCAGGTGCGTCGGGTAGAACTCCGGCAGCCACACCGGCATCCAGGTGTACTGGCCGAGAGTGAAGAAGCCGTTGATCACCAGCACGACCACGATCAGGCCGAGGCTGTGCGTCCACAGGAACAGCACGGGTGTGAGGACCAGTGACGCACCGAAGAACAGCAGTACCGCGGGTTTTCGGCCGAAGCGGTCGGCGATGAAGCCGAACGAGATGTACCCGGCGATGGCGCCCGCGTTGTAGATCATCCCGGCCGCACTGGCCCACGACTGCCCCGAAGCTCCGTTCTGGGCAGCGACTGAAGCGACGTACGCGGGCACCCAGGTGGAGATGCCCCACCAGCCGAGCGTGGTGACCAGTGACATGAGCGACCCGAGGATGGTCAGCTTGCGCAGCTTGGGGTCGATCATGATCTGGCGCAACGTGAGCCGCGTGAACGACTGCTCGTGTTCGGTGAGCTGCTGGCCCTTGCGTTCCTTGAGCTCCTTGCGCCGCTTGTGCGCGCTCTTCCAGTTCTCGGACTCCGGCACGGACTTGCGCAGCCACAGCGCGAACAGGGCCGGCAGAACCCCGATGAGGAACATGTAGCGCCACGAGTCCGCACCCAGCGGCGAGATGAAGAGCCAGCAGGCCGACGCGATGAAGAAGCCCAGCCCGAGACCGCACTGCATGAGCCCGGCGGCCTTGGCCCGGGCGTGGGCCGGCCAGGTCTCCGCGACCAGCGACGTACCCGTGCCCCACTCCGAACCGAGCGCGAAGCCGGTGATGAAGCGCAGGACCAGGAACGACGTCCACGACCACGACACCGCGGTGAGGCCCGTGAACGCGGCGTACAGGACCATCGACGTCAGCAGCGCCCGGCGCCGGCCGAAGTAGTCGGCGAAGACGCCGCCGAGGATGCCGCCGAAGCCCCAGCCCAGGAGCGTCACGGCGATCGTGGCACCGGTCAGGAAGGCGACCTGGCTCGCGGGCGCGCCGGGGTCGAGCCGCTTGAGCACCACCGCCGCGGTGAGGATCAGGGCGTAGGTCTCGAAGCCGTCGAACAGCCAACCGAGGTTGGCTGCGATCAGTGACCGCCACTGGGTGCGGGTCAGAGTCTTGGTCCACGAGGTGGGTTTGACGGCGACGTCGCTCATGGCCATCTCCTTTCCGGGCCGCCATGGGCCGGATCGAGATTCGAAGGGCGGGACAGGTTGTCCTCTATCGAGGACATTGAGTCCCGCATGCGGCACATTAAGCGAGCCAGTCGACGGCGGTCAAGAAACGCGTGACCAGGCAAGATCGGACTGGATCCGCAAATGCGGAACTATTCGGCGATTTTCACCGCACCTCCGGTTCGATCCGTGATCCTGAGCCCGCATTCGCGGATCAGTGCGCCATGTTGATCCACAGTGGACTCGTTCAGCTCCGAGGAGAACGCGAGCGTGCAGACGACCATCGACACGCGCCGCTGAGCGTCGAACACCGGCGCCGCCAACCCTGACTGACCGAGGTCGAACTCCCTGATGCTGACGCTGTAGCCCCGCTCACGCGTGGCCGCCAGCTCCTCACGCAGCGCCGCACGCGTGGTGATGGTTTCGGCCGTGAAGCCCTCCAGCCCGTAACGCTCCGCGAGCCGCTCGACGTTCGCCGGGTCCTCCCACGCGTAGAACGCGCGCATGATCGCGGGCGCAGAGAACGGGAAGGTGTCGCCGATGCCGACAGTGATCCGCACCCCCTTGCCGCGGTCACCCTTCGCCAGCACCGAGTAGTCGGCAGCACCGTGGCGCTGCACCGCGAAGACGATGAACCCCGTGCGCTGGCTCAGCGAATCGAGCTCCTGCTGCACGATGTCGGTCATCCAGTCCTCGGACACGCGAGCCATCGACAGCAGCCGCGGCCCCAGCGACCAGCCACCGCGGTCGCCGCGCGACGTGGTCCAGCCGGCCCGCTGCAGCGTGCCGAGGATGTTGTACGCCGTGCTGCGGTTGAGCCCGAGCTCCTCGATGAGCGCTCCGGAAGACACGGGCTCCGGCCAATCGCGGGCAATCCGCTCCAGGAGCCGCACCGCGTTCAGCACCGCCGGAACGTCGCTCATGATCCGTCACCCCTCGCCATTCTGCCTCAGCGCACGGTAGCCGAGCCCTTTCCGGACTCGCCAGGACCGTGTTAACGTCCTGTGGAGCAGACACTTAGTCCTCTATGGTGGTCATTATGAAGCTTGGATCCTCCTTTGTCGTCCCCGCGGACCACAAACGCGTTTTCGCCCATTTCCTCGACCCGGACACGATGCGGGTCGCCATCCCCGGCGCCGCGGAGCTCGTCCGTTCGGACAGCACGCACTACCGCGGCAAGCTGGTCAACGAGATCGCGCACGTGAAGTTCAGCGCCGGGTTCTCCGCCGAGATCACGGAGCTGACCGAGCCCGAGGAGGTCAAGGCCCTCCTGAAGGGCGAGGACCACAAGCTCGGCAGCTCGATCAAGATCGACGCGCGGCTCGGCGTCCAGCCCGACGGTGAGTCTTCATCCAAAGTGGAATACAGCCTCGACGTCGCGATCTGGGGCAAGATCGGGCGCATGGGCGAGTCGATCGTCCGGCGCCGCTCGCAGGAGGTGGAGCGGGAGTTCGTGTCCGCGTTCGCCGAGATCTGCGCCGCGGGCCCGCCCGGGCCGGACAACCCCGGGCTTGCGACCGTGATCGCCAAACGGGAAAGCCCGAAGAAGCGGGTCTCCGAGACGCCCGCCGGTGACGCCGCGCCCGCCAAGGAATCCTGGTGGCGCCGCCTGCTCGCGAAGCTGTTCGGCGGGAAGAAATGACCGCCTACCACTACCCCACCACGCTCGACGAGACCTGCGCGCTCCTCGACGACGGTGAGGACACGATGGTCTACGGCGGCGGCACAGCCGTGCAGATCCTGCTCAAGCAGGGTGTGCTGTTCGCCACTGACCTGGTCGACATCGGCGGCGTGACGGGCCTGGACGAGATCTCCGAGACGTCGAAGGGGCTGCGGGTCGGCCCGTTGGTCACGTTGCGGCGCATGGAAACCAGCCCGATCGTCCGCCGCGTCGCCCCGCTCGCGGCCGAGGTCTACAGCCGCGTGGCCAACCCGCGCGTGCGCAACACGGCGAGCGTCGGCGGCAACATCGCCCACGGCGATTACCGGCTCGACCCGCCGACGGCGTTGATGGTGCTCGACGCCACAGTGGAGCTCACCTCGCGGCGCGGTTCGCGCAAGGTGCCGGCGCGCGAGTTCTTCGTCGACTTCCAGCAGACCGCGCTGGAGCACGGCGAGCTCGTGTCGGCGATCGAGATCCCCAGCCAGCCCGAGTCCGCGGGCGCGCACTTCGCGAAGCTCTCCAGCCTCGCGGCCAACGACTGGCCCGCGGCTTCGGCCGCCGCGCTCGTCGTGGAGCGCTCGCGCGGCAAGCGCGACGTCCGGCTCGGCCTCGGCGCATTGAGCCACGTGCCGGTGTTCCTGCAGTTCGAAGCGTCGGCCGACACGTTCGTGGACGACGTCGTCGGCGCCGCGAAGGAAGCCGCGACACCCCTGCTCGACCCGATTCCCGACGTGCGCGGTAGTTCCGACTACAAGCGGCGCCTCGGCCTCGTGGCCGTCGAAGAAGCTATCCGCAACTCCTGGAAGGAGGGCAACGATGACCACCGTCGAGTCTCGATCTTCGGTCGCCGCCGTCGGTGAGCGCTGGGCGCGCGTCGACGGTCGGGCCAAGGTCCGCGGCGAGCTGCAATACGCGGCTGACCAGCCGGTGCGGCCGTGCCTCGATGTCGCCGTGCACCGCAGCACCCGCCCGCACGCGAAGATCACCGCCATCGACACGAGCCGCGCGCTCGCGGCCGAAGGCGTAGTCGCCGTGGTGACCGGCGCCGACCTGTATGCGGAGTTCGGCGACCGGCTCATGACCGGCCCGGCGTTCTCCGACCAGCCGTGCCTCGCCTACGGCAAGGTGCGCTACGTCGGCGAGCCGATCGCCGCGGTGATCGCCCACGGCGTCAAGCAGGCGCGCGAGGCGGCCGAGCTGATCGAGGTCTCCTACGACGAGCTCGAGCCGGTGCACGACGTCGACAAGGCCGTGCTGGGCGCGCCGTTCGTGCACGACGAGCTGCGGCCTTCGATCGTCTTCGGCGACCTGAAGCACCTGCGCGGCAAGCGCGACACGAACGTGAACTACGAGTACAACCTGCGCAAGGGCGACCCGTCGAGCGTCAGCGGCACCACGGTGTCCTACGACTTCTGGTGCCCGCCGACGCACCACGTGCCGATCGAGCTGCCGTATGCGGCCGCCTGGTGTGAGGGCGAGCGGCTGGAGCTGCTGGCCACCACTCAGACGCCGTCGTACGTGCGACAGTCGCTGGCCGACCTGCTGGACCTGCCGCTGAACCGCGTCCGCGTGCGCACCGCGCCGCTGGGCGGGAGCTTCGGCGCGAAGATGTACGACCGGCTGGAACCGCTGGTAGCGGCGCTGGCGTGGACGCAGAAGATGGCCGTGAAGATCACGGCCACCCGCGAAGAGGCGTTCCTGCTCACCACGCGCCACGGCTGCGCGGTGGCGGGCAGCATGACCGCGGACGAGAACGGCATGATCGTGGCGTCCACTTCGGACGTCCGCTACGACACCGGCGCCTACGCCGACGTCGGCCCGCGCATCACGGCCAAGTCGGGTCTGGTGGCGCCGGGGCCGTACAAGATCGAAAACGTGCGCGTGCAGTCGCGGTGCGTGTACACGAACAAGCCGTCGGCCGGCCCGTTCCGCGGGTTCGGCGTGCCGCAGGTCACGTGGGCGCACGAGTCGCTGGCCGACGAGCTCGCGCGGCAGCTCGGCGAGGACCCGGTGGAGTTCCGCCGCCGCAACATGCTGCGCGAAGGCGACATCGCGCCGGTCGGCACGCCGATGCACAGCGCCGACTTCCTCGGCAGCCTCGACGCCGTGACCGAGGCGATCGAATGGGGCACGCCGTTCGTGAAGCAGGAGGGCACGCTGGTGCGCGGCCGCGGCGTCGCGGTCGGTGTGAAGGCCGTGCTCACGCCGACGATCTCCAACGCCGTGGTGCAGCTCAACCAGGACGGTTCGGCGTCGCTGCTGATCAGCACCATCGACATGGGTCAGGGCAGCGACACGATCATGGCGCAGATCGCCGCCGAGGTGCTGTGCCTCGGCGAGGGCGACGTACGCGTGATCCAGGCCGACACCGACGTGACGCCCTACGACACGATCACCGCCGGCAGCCGCTCGACCTACCACACCGGCAACGCCGTGCGCCTGGCCGCGGAGAACATGCGCGACAAGCTCGTGGAGCTGGCGGCGGAGCGCTTCGGCGTGGCGGCGACGGACATCAAGCTCACGTCCGACGGTCTCGTCAGCGCGCAGACCCAGGAGACCGTGTCCGTGTCGGAGCTGCTGCACGGGCACTTCGGGGCGCGCGGCACGACGCTGACGGCGGAGGCCAGCTTCACCACGTCGTGGCAGCCGTACGACCACGAGAACGGCCTGTCGCCGCAGGTCACCGAGCACTGGTTCGCCGGTGCGGCCGCGGTACAGCTCACCGTGGACACGGCGACCGGGCGGATCCACATCGAGCACCTGGCCGTGGCCGGTGACGTGGGCCGTGCGATCAACCCCACGATGGTGGAGCAGCAGCTTTCCGGCGCGGCGATCATGGGCATCGGGCACGCGCTGTTCGACCAGATGGTGTTCGACGAGGGCCAGATCGTGAACGGCACGCTGCTGGACTACCAGCTGCCGTCGATCAAGGACATGCCGGACAAGCTCACGCCGATCATCATCGAGAGTCCACACCGGACGGGTCCGTTCGGCGCCAAGGGCGTCGGCGAGACCACCATCATCCCGCTCGCGCCGGCCATCGCCAACGCCGTGCGCGACGCCACCGGCGTGCGCATCACCACACTTCCCCTGACGCCCGAACGCGTCCTGACCGCGCTGGAGGAGCAGGCATGAGGGAGATCGAACTGAAGGTCAACGGCTTGCGCCGCAAGCTGGGCGTGGCCGACGACGAGCTGCTGCTCGACGTGCTGCGCCGCGAGTTCGGCACCACGAGCGTGCGCGAAGGCTGCGGTGTCGGTGCGTGTGGTGCGTGCACGGCGCTGGTCGGCGGCAAGAGCGTCTCGACGTGCCTCTCGCGGGCCGCGCGCTTCGACGGCGCCGAGATCACCACCGCCGACGGCCTGCCGGCCGACGACGAGGTGGTGGACGAGTTCGTCGCCAACCGCGCGATGCAGTGCGGCTACTGCATTCCCGGGTTCGTGATGATGGCCCACGAGCTGCTGGGCGAGAACCCGCAGCCAACCGACGAAGAGGTCGTGGAGCACCTGGAGGGCAACATCTGCCGCTGCGGCACGTACTCCGAGATCCACGCCGCGATCAAGGCCGCGGCCACGCGCCGGGCCGCCAGGAACGAAAGGGCCACCGCGTGAACGTCGAAACCCCGCAGGGCACGCTGCACGTCCACCGGACGGGAAAGTCCGGCCGGCCGCTGCTGCTCCTGCACCCGCTCGCGCTGTCCGGAGCGGTCTGGGACCCGGTGGCGCGGTTCTTATCGGCTGAGGCGCAGGTGCTGGCCCTGGACGCGCGCGGCCACGGCGAATCCACTTGGGACGGTGCCGACTTCACGGTCGACGACATGGCGGCGGACGCGGCGGCAGTGATCGCCGCCGCGGACGCCGGTCCCGCCGACGTCGTCGGCCTGTCCATGGGCGCCAGCACCGCGCTGGCCCTCGCGGCGACGCGGCCCGAGCTCGTGCACCGGCTGGTCCTGGCCGACGGCACGGCGTACTACGGCGACGACGCCGTGCCGGTCTGGGCGGAGCGAGCCGAGCGGGCGACGACGGTGCCCCGGGACAAGCAGCTCGACTTCCAGCGCGACCGGTGGTTCGCCGAGCCGTTCCTCACCGGCCACCCGGACGAGGTCGAGCGCGTCTGCGAGATCTTCCTCAAGACCGACTCCGCAGCTCACGGCGCTGCCTGTCGCGCACTCGGCGGCCTGGACGCGCGGGCCCGCCTCGGCGACGTGAAGGCCCCGACGCTCGTGGTCGTCGGCGAGGAGGACTACGCGACGCCGCCCGCGATGTCCGAGGCAGTGGCCGCGGGCATCGCTAACGCCGAGCTGCGCATCCTGGAGAAGACCCGCCACCTCAGCCTCCTGGAGCGACCGGACCTGTGGCCCTCGCTGGCCTCGTTCTTCGGCGGCACGCAGTGACGGACGAACCCCTGCTCAGCCTCCGCACGCACCTCGACGCGATCGCGGGCTACGGCGAACTGCGCGACGTGAAGGGCGCCAACTGGGACCTCGAACTGGGCGGCATCGCCGAGCTGAGCTACCGGATGGACCCACCGCCCGCGTTGCTGTTCGACGACATCAAGGGCTACGCGAGCGGCCTGCGCGTCTTGACGGGCAGCACGGGGTCACCACGCCGCCTGGGCCGCACGCTGCGCCTCGGCGAGGACCTCGACTCCGTCGGCGTGGTGGACGCCCTGCGCGGCAAGCCTTCCCAGTGGTCGGCCGCCGCGCGGGACTTCCCCGTGCTGCCGGTGTCGGACGCGCCCCTGCTGGCCAACTCCGTGGCCGGCTCCGAGGTCAACCTCCTCGACTTCCCGGTGCCGCGCTGGCACGCCGACGACGGTGGGCGGTTCATCGGCACCGGCTGCTTTGTGGTCACGTCCAACCCGGAAACCGGCGTCCACAACGGCGGCTGCTACCGCATGGAGGTCCAGGACGACGGCCGCGGCGTCACCGTCGCGATGGTGCCGGGCAAGCACGGCGACCAGAACGTGCGGGCCTGGTTCGAGAAGGAGGGCCGGGCGCCGGTCACGGTGTCGTTCGGCCACGACCCGCTGCTGCTCGTGCTCGGCGGCACCGAGGTGCCGGGCGGGGTCTCGGAGCTGGAGTACGCGGGAGCGGTGCTGGGTTCGCGGGTGCCGGTCGTGCTGGGCCCCGACACCGGCCTCCCCATCCCCGCCGGCAGCGAGATCGCCATCGAGGGCTGGCTGCGGCCGGACCACCAGCGGGACGAGGGCCCGTTCGGCGAGTGGACCGGGTACTACTCCGGCAAGCGCCGGCCGAACCTGGCCATCGACATCACGCGCATGTACTACCGCGACAACCCGATCCTGCTCGGCGCACCGCCCGGGAAACCGCCGCACGATTACTCGTACATGCGGACCGTGATGAAGTCGGCGATGATCCACGACGAGCTCGCCGCCACCGGCGTGCCGGGTGTGGTGAAGGCGTGGGCGCACGAATCGGGTGGCGGGCGGCTGTTCATCGCCGTTTCGCTGCAGCAGCGCTACCCCGGCCACGCGCGGCAGGTCGCGTACCTCGCCGCCCAGTGCCCCGCCGCGGCGTACATGAACCGCTACGTGGTCGTCGTGGACGACGACGTCGACCCCGCCGACCCCGACGAGGTCATCTGGGCCATGTCCACCCGCAGCGACCCGTCCCGCGACATCGAGGTCATGAAGCAGACGTGGGGCAGCAAGCTGGACCCGCTGTACGTGGACGGTTCTCCCGCCTACAACAGCCGCGCCATCATCGACGCCTGCCGGCCCTTCGAACGCCTGGCCACCTTCCCCAAGGTGGCCTCCAGCGACCCGGCGTTCCTGACCTCGCTGGCCGACAAGTGGCATGACGTGCTCAGTCAGAAGCCAGGAAACAACTGACGGAGGTCATCGAGAGTCGTGTCGCCGGCGGTCTGGAGGTCGTCCTCCGGGCGGTTGCGTCCGTAGAAAAGCCGGAGGACGGCTTCTCGGCCGCCGGTGAGCTGCGCTTCACCGCGGTTTTCGGCCTTGGTTCCGGTGAAGTGCAGTTCGCTCTCGGTGATCTCCAGGCGGCCGTCCGCCACGGTGACCGTGCGCGGTGCGAGCCGCTTTCGGGCGTCGGCGTCGTGGAACCGGCTGACGATGAGGTCGATCCGCTGCCACAGCAGCTCGCTCTCGCGCACCGTCGCCTCTCGGTCGAGGACCACCTCGATGTCCCAGCCGTGAAGCGCCTGCTCCGACAACCGGTATCCCGCGTACTCGCTCAGGCTCAGCGGACCGGCGAAGTACGGGATGGTGATGCTCTCGCCGACCGTGGCCAGCAGGTCGCGGTGGGTCCGGTCGGCTTCGAACCACGATTCCCGCTGCTCAGGACCCGCCATCGCGTCCCACTTCGCCCACACCGGCTTCGCGTCGTCCCCGGTCGGCGGCGTCAGATCCCCCTCCGCACCGCGGCGAACGAGCGTCGTGCAGATCTCCGCTGCGCTCCCCAGGTGCGACAGCACCTGCCCGACGCTCCACCCGCCAGGCCTGCCGAACGCGGGCAGCGCGAGCTTCTCCTCAGGCAGTTCCTGAACGATCTTCCCCAACCCCACGGACGTCGAATCGAGGGCGGCAAGCCAGTTGTTGGTCATACCCGTAGCCAACCGCCGCGGGGCCGCCGATGGTCCGACCGCACCCCACGCGTCGCTGATACCGGATATAAGCCGGGCTTGGGCCCTTCACCGCGGTCAGGCCAGGTAGCGCTTGGCCCAGGTGGCGAGGATGTCCGCGGCGAAGGCGGCATCCGCGCGGCCGGTGAGCAGGTGGTCGGCACCGTCGAGCGCGACGAACGACTTCGGGTGCCGCGCGGTGTCGAAGATGACGCGGGCGTTCTCCACGCCCACCTCGGCATCCACCGGCGAATGCAGCACCAGCAACGCCGCCTTCAACCCCCGGATCCGCTCCGCTTGCGGCTGCGCGGCGATGTCGTCCAGGAACTGCTTGCGGATGCGGAACGGCCGCCCCGCCAGCACCACTTCGGCCTCGCCCTGCCGCTCGATCTGCTCGCGACAGTCACCCAGCAGCGTCGCCACGTGCTGCGGGTCGGCGGGCGCGGCGATCGTCGCCACGGCCCGCACCTCCGGCACGGCGTGCCGCGCGGCCAGCACGGCAGCGCCACCGAGCGAGTGCCCGATCAGCAGCTTCGGCGCGGCGTACTCCTCTCGCAGGTGGTTCGCGGCCGCGACGAGGTCGGCGACGTTCGAGCTGAAGTCCGTGTTGGCGAATTCGCCCTCCGACCCGCCGAGCCCGGTGAAGTCGAACCGCAGCACGGCCACGCCGAACGCCGTGAGCCCCCGCGCGACCCGCGTCGCCGCGACCACGTCCTTGTTGCACGTGAAGCAGTGAGCGAAGAGCGCGTACGCCTTGGGCTCGCCCTCCGGCAGCTCCAGCCGCGCTGCCAGCGGCGTGCCCTGAGACCCGGGAAACTCAAACCTCGTCACGCGCACTCCTTCGGCAAGACTCCTGAAGCCGATCAGACCACGCACGGCGCCACCGGGTCGACGGCGGCCGGCCGGGAGTGTCCCCTCGTACCGGGAGAATTGACCGTCAGCCGCACTTCACGGAGGCGTCCAGCAACGCGACGTACGTGACCTTCGGGCCTTCGGCCGTGAAGTCGTACGTCCACGTCGGGTGTCCCGGCACGGCCACCGCGAAGTGCCCGGCCGGCGTCGGCTTGAGGCCCTTGGCGTCGTAGAGCCGGTGCAGATCGGCCAGCGGCGTGCCCGCGCCGGCCCCCTCCGGCGTCTTGACCTGCGGCGGAGCGACGACCGAGCGCAGCTTCTCACCGGAGAAGACGGCGCCGCCGCTCGCCGCGAGCTCGGCCGCGCGCTCCTCACGCAGCTCGGTGACGGCGACGGTGGCCGCCGCGGCTTGCGCGCTCAGCTTGGCCGCCGCGGCCGACTGAGCGGCTGACTTCGCGTAGTCAGCCGCCGAACCGCGCAACCCCGGATCCAGCACGTGCGCGTCGGCGTCCTGGGCCTTGTGGTTCAGGTCGTCGGCCTTGGCGACGGCCCGCTGCTCGGCCTCGAGCGCACCCGGCTCGGGCGCCGGCCCGCCCGCGAACGAGTACGACTCGCAGCCGTCGAAGCCCGACATCGGCTGGGCCGCGAGCATGGTGCCCGTGGCCGCCTTGGTGACGCCCGGCGCGAGGCCGCGCAAGCCGTCGGGTCCCAGCGCCTCAGGCCCGGGCGCGCTCGCCTGCGGCCCGGAGCTGCAGGCCGCCAGCGCCACGAGCAACGCAGCACCGATCACGACAATCTGCATGAATATTTCCCCCTCTTTCCGGATCGGAAAACTACCCGAACCGGATCAAGGAGGCACGCGTGTTTCAGGCGAACACGTGCTCCGCCACCGCGTCGAGCTGGCGCGCCGCCGAGCCGAGCAGCTGGCGGCGAGCGCGGGCGTGCTTGAGGTGGACGTGCGCCGGGTGTTCCCAGGTGAAGCCGATGCCACCGTGGGCCTGCAGCGCATCACGGGTCGCGGCGTCGGCGGCGTCGCTCGCGGCGACCACGGCGGTGCGCGCCGCCGGCAGGGCCTCGACACCGGCGTCCACGGTGGAAGCGGCCCACTCGACCAGCAACCGCGCCGCGTCGAGCTGCACGAACCGGTCGGCGAGCAGGTGCTTGAGCGCCTGGAACGACCCGATCGCCCGCCCGAACTGCCGCCGTTGCTTCGCGTACTCCACCGCTCCGTCGAGCGCCCGCTGCCCCGTTCCGACCAGCTCCGCCGCGAGCACCGTCAGTACCCGAGCCGACACCTCAGCCGAAGGCAGCTCGACAACCGGTACCGAAGAAAACGAAACCACCGCGGCCGGCTCGATCACGTCGAACGCTCCCACCGACTCCCGCCGCACCCCGGCCGCCGTCAGGTCGATCCGCACGAACCGACCCTCGACCGCCGCCACGAGCACGTCCGCGTCGAGCCCGAACGGCACCACGCGCAGCACGCCGTCCACAGTGGACCCGATCAGCCGCAACGGCGAACGATGCCCGGGAAACACCGGGAACGTCTCCCAGGCCGCCACCGCCACGGCCGAACCATCCACAAGGTTGTCCACATTGTGCACAGAGCTCAGCACGGCCACCGCGGAAACCGCCGCGGCGAACGGGATCCGCGGCAACGCGGCCCCGACTTCTTCGGCCACCACACACAGTTCCCGCAAACCACCACCGGACCCGCCGCGTTCCTCGGGCACGCCCAACCCGAGCAGTCCGGCGTCGGCGAAGGTCTTCCACAGGGCTCCGTCGAGGCCCGCGCCCGCGGCTTCCCACGCGGGCGGCAGCGGCGCCGTGCGCGCGGCGTCGGCCAGCATCCGCCGCACCGACCCGGCGAGCTCGCGCTGTTCGTCCGTCGTCGCGTAACCCATCACGCCTCCTCGAAGATCCAGGCCCGCACCGAAGCATTGACTATCGGGTCTATCTACGCAACTGTTGAGGTCAGGACAGAGTTGTCACCCAGACAGGAGGGCGCGTGGGAAGTTTCCGCGAGCAGGTCCGCGAGTTCGTCGCCGCCCTCGTGCCGCCCGGCTGGCGCGGCATCGGCGGCCTCGAAGGCGACGCCTACGCCGAGTTCCGCACCCGGGCCCGCGCGGCGCTGGCGGAGCGGGGCTGGGTCGCGCCCGCGTGGCCCGTCGAGTACGGCGGCGCCGGCCTCAGCCCGGCCGAACTCGTGGTGCTGGTGGAAGAACTGTCCACAGCCGGGATCCCGTTCGGCTCCGACAACGACGCGTTCGGCATCGGCATGCTCGGCAACACCATGCTCCGCTGGGCCAAACCGGAGCTGTGCATGAGATTCCTGCCGCGCATCGTCTCCGGTCAGTACGTGTTCGCCCAGGGCTTCTCCGAGCCAGGCGCCGGGTCCGACCTCGCGTCGCTCGCCCTGCGCGCCGATCCCGACGGCGACCGGTGGCGGCTCAACGGCCAGAAACTCTGGTCCTCGGGCGCGCACCTGGCCAACTGGATGTTCGTGCTCGCCCGCACCAACCGCGAAGCCGCGCCGCACAAGGGGATCAGCATGCTGCTGGTCCCGCTTGATCAGCCCGGCGTGGAAATCCGGCCGATCCGCAACATCACCGGCGGCACCGACTTCAACGAGGTCTTTTTCACCGACGCCACCACCGACCGCGAACTCGTGGTGGGTGACGTCGACCGCGGCTGGGCCGTCGCGATGACCTTGCTCGGCTTCGAGCGCGGCGAAACCGCGCTGCACGCCCCGATCCGCTTCCGCGCCGAGCTCGACCGGCTGATCGGCCTGGTCCGCGAGCGTGGCCTGGACACCGATCCGGACATCCGCCGCCGCGTCGCGTGGTGCCACGTGCAGGTGGAACAGCTGCGCTGCCACGGCCTCCGTACAGCCGCGCAACTGATCGACGGCGAGGAGCCCGGGCCGCGCGCAGCGGCCTTCAAGCTGCTGTGGAGCGCGTACCATCGGGTGGTCACGGAGCTCGCGCTCGACGTGCTGGGTCTCGACGCGCTCACGCCATCGGGGCGGCCGTCGCCGAACTGGTACCACACCGACGATCCCGGCGCGCCGAACTCGACCGCGTCGTGGACCAGCGTCTACCTCAACTCCCGCGCCGGCACGATCTACGCCGGCTCGTCGCAGATCCAGCGGGGCATCGTCGGCGACCTGCTGCTCGGGCTGCCCAAGGAACCCAAGCCCGCGCGCTGAACCCGCGGTCTGCCCAGGAGGAGCGATGGCCATTCGCAGCACCTACCCCGACGTCGTCATCCCCGACGGATCTCTGACCGGCCTGCTGCTGGGCTCGCTCACTCCCGAGGAGGCCGCGCACCCGGCGGTCATCGACGCCGGCTCGGGCAGGCGCCTGACCTACGGCGAGCTCGCCACGGCCGTCGAGCGCCTGGCCGCCGCGCTGGCCGTACGCGGCATCGGCCGGGGCGACGTCGCTGTGCTCGCCGCGCCGAACTGCGCCGAGTACCCAGTCGTGTTCCACGGCGTGCTGCGCTCGGGCGCTGCGGTGTCGCCCGCCAACCCGCTCAACACTCCCGCCGAGCTGGCGCACCAGCTGCGTGACGCGGGCGCGCGGATCCTGTTCACCACCTCCGCAGGGCTCGGCACCGCGCGCGCCGCCGTGAAAGAGGAAGGCGTACGCGTCGAAGAGATCGTGGTGCTCGACGCGGCCGACGGCGTGACGTCGCTCGACGACCTGCTCGCCGGCACCGCCGCCGCGCCGCCGGAACCCAAGGCCGAGGACCTCGCCGTGCTGCCGTACTCCTCGGGCACCACCGGCTTGCCGAAGGGCGTGCTGCTGACGCACCGGAACGTCGTCGCGAACCTCAGCCAGATGCAACCGCTGACGGAGCTGCGCCGGGGCAAGCGTTCGATCGCCGTGCTGCCGCTGTTCCACATCTACGGCATGAACGGGATCATGAACATCAGCCTGCTCAACCGGGCGACCGTGGTGACCATGCCGAGGTTCGACCTCAAGGGCTTCCTCGCCGCCGTGGCCGAGCACCGCGTGGACCACCTGTTCATCGCGCCGCCGATCGCGCTGGCGCTGGCGAAGGTCCCGTTCGTCACCGACTACGACCTCGGCTGCGTCGACGTGGTGATGAGCGCCGCCGCGCCGCTCGACGCCGGCATCGCCCAGGAGCTGGCCGCGCGGCTGAACGTCACGGTCCTGCAGGGCTACGGCCTCACCGAGACCAGCCCGTGCACGCACGGCATCCCGGCCGACCGGCCCGACGTCGATCGCGGGTCGATCGGGGTGCTGATGCCGAGCGTCGAGGCTCGCGTGGTCGACCCCGTGACCGGCCAAGACGCCGAGCGCGGCGAGCTGTGGGTGCGCGGCCCGAACGTGATGCGCGGCTACCTCAACAACGCCGCCGCCACCGCCGCGACCATCGACAGCGACGGCTACCTGCACACCGGCGACATCGTGACCGTCGACGACCGCGGCGTGTTCCACGTGGTCGACCGGCTCAAGGAACTGATCAAGTACAAGGGTTTCCAGGTCCCGCCGGCCGAGCTGGAGGCGCTGCTGCTGACGCACCCGGGCATCGCCGACGCGGCCGTGATCGGCGTGCCCGACGACGAGGCGGGCGAGGTGCCCAAGGCGTTCGTCGTGCGCCGGTCACCCGAGCTGGACGAGGCCGCGGTGCAGGCGTTCGTGGCCGAGCGGGTGGCGCCGTACAAAAAGGTGCGGCAGGTGGAGTTCGTGGACGCGATCCCGAAGTCCGCCGCGGGCAAGATCCTTCGGAAGGTGCTGCGGCAGCGGGAGCTCGCTTACAGCTGAGCCCGCAGTCGGTCGCCGAACTCCATGATCTCGACGGCGGAGTCGTGGAACAGCCGCGCCTGCGCGTGCCACGCGTCGGTGGACTCGGCCCAGGCCCGGCGCGTGTCGTGGAGCTGTTCCATGAACCCCTGGTCGAGGCGCGTGAATCCCCTGCGGTTGCGCGTAAGGCCCGCATGGCCTCGGGTTCCTAGCCGTACACGTCGGTGTACAGATCGTCGATGCCCTGCATGGTGCCCTTGATCCGCACGAGGTCATCGAACGCGAAATCGGGCACGGGCACGCCCCACAGCTCGTTGGCCCCGCGAAGCAGCGGTGGCCAGCGGCGCGCGCGCTGCGAGACCGCGCCGATGCCGACGGTGCAGAGGACGAGCACGACGATCGGCACCCACAGCGGGAACGGTGTCTTCGGGCTGCCGATGCCGAAGACCAGCGTGATCATCGCGACGGTGGCGATGGGCCACAGTGGACGATCTCGGTGGCGGATCCGGCGGTAGCGGAGGTCTTGTTCGATCGCGAGGCGCTGCCTCGCGTCATCGTCGGGGAAGTCGAGCTCGATCGCGGTCTTCGGCGAACGGGAAGAACCGTCCTTCGCGGGGCGCGCCGTCGCTCACGGTTCGCAGCCTAGGTCGATCCTGCCGGGACCGGCCCCCTAGCGATGTGGAGGATCCTCCGCTATCGTAGTAAGTATTCAGTTACTTACTTGAGGCTGGCCATGTCACGCACACTGCTCATCACTGGAACCTCCCGTGGCCTCGGTCGCGCGCTCGCGGTCGCGGCGCTCGAGGCCGGCCACGGGTCGTGGCCACGGCACGCCGCTGCGACGCGGTCGCGGACCTCGTGTCGGCGTACCCCGAATCGGCGCGGGCCATGGCCCTGGACGTGCGGGATCCGGAGGCCGCCGCGGACGCCGTGCAGGCCGCGGTGGACGAGTTCGGCCGGCTCGACGGCGTGATCAACAACGCCGGCTACGCCAACGTCTCCAGCCTCGAGGACACCCCGCTCGCCGACTTCCGCGACCAGGTCGAGACGAACCTCTGGGGCGCGGTCCACGTCAGCCGCGCGGCGCTGCCGGTGTTCCGGAAACAGGGCGCGGGGCACGTCGTGCAGATCTCGTCGGTGAGCGGGCGGCTGGCACCGGCGGCGGGGCTCGGGCCCTACGTCACGGCGAAGTTCGCTCTGGAGGGGTTCTCCGAGGCGCTGGCCCTGGAGACGGCCGGGTTCGGCGTGCGCGTGACGGTGGTCGAGGCGGGGTCGATGGCGACGTCGCTGTACTCGTCGATGGACGCGCCCGAGCCGAGCCCCGCGTACGCGTCCGTGCTGGCGCCGATGCGCACGGCCCACGCCACCGGGCAGGCCCCGGGCGTCGACCCGGTGCGGGCGGCGGCGATGATCCTGAGCGTGTTCGAGCTGACCGACCCGCCGTTGTGGCTGCCGCTTTCAGGCGAGGCCGTGGACTTCATCCGGCCCGCGGAGCAGCGCAAACTCGCGGAGCTGGACCGTTGGGAGGAGCCGAGCCGCTCGGTGGACGCCCATGACTGAGGTTCCGGCCCGAGACGCCGCCGCCACTCGCCGCCGCATCCTCGACGCGGCCATCGAGGAGTTCTCCGACGCCGGGCTCGCGGGCGGGCGCGTCGGCCGCATCGCCGAACGGGCGCGCGCGAACCAGCGCATGATCTACGCGTACTTCGGCAGCAAGGACGGGCTGTTCGAGGCCGTGCTGACGGAGAAGGTGCTGCAGGCGCAGGCCGCGGTGACGTTCGACGCCGAGGACCTGCCGGGGTACGCGTGCCAGGTGTTCGACTTCTACCGCGCCCACCCGCGGATGGTGCGGCTGAACCTGTGGCAGGCGCTCGAACGGCCGGACCTGCTGCCGTCGCTGGCCCCCGTCTCGCGCGCGATGGCCGACAAGGTGGCGGGCATCGCGGCGGCGCAGGCCTCGGGGGCGGTGTCGTCGGCGTTGCCGGCCGCTGCGCTGCTCGATCTGATCCTCGCGTTGACATACGGCAACATCGCGCAGGCCGGGAACGCCGCGTTGTGGACGGATTCGCAGCGGACGGCCTTGGCCACGGCGGTTTCGCGGCTGGTTGCGCGGTGAGCCGGAATTGTCGGTGCCGGGTGAGACCGTGGGCGGATGGAGATTCCTCAGCACTTCTCGCCCGTGGCCGAAAGCACGCGAGAGGCCATCCCCAGGCTCGCCAGTGAGCGCGACACGCTGGTCGCGTTCCTCGACTGGCACCGCGAGACGTTCGCGGTGAAGTGCGCGGGCCTCGGGCAGGACGCCCTATCGACCAAGGCCGTGTCCCCGTCGGGCCTTTCCCTGCACGGCATCCTGCGCCACCTCGCGGGTGTCGAACGCTGGTGGTTCCAACAACAATTCGCCGGCGCCGACGTGCCCCTCCTCCACTACTCCGACGACGACCCCAACCAAGACTTCGACTCTCTCGACGGCGACGTCACCGAGGCAATGGCCTTGTGGCGCACGGAGTGCGCGCGCTCGCGGGAGATCGTCGCGGCGGCTTCCTCGCTGGAGGACCGGGGAACGTCGCTGGTGACCGGTGAGCCGTTCACGTTGCGGTGGTTGCTGGTGCACCAGATCGCGGAGTACGCGCGGCACAACGGCCACGCCGATCTGCTGCGCGAATCCCTCGACGGCACGGTGGGCCACTGACCCGATGCGAGGCTCCGCACAGAAGCGCGGTGGCGGCGAGTCCTGCGTGCGATGCTGGGCGGCATGAGCGTCGATCCTGATTCCGGGTTGTTGTCGCCTGTGCGGGCGGGGACGCCGGTCGAGGCGGTGACCGGGGACAACGCGGTGGTGGGGGCGATGCTGGCGGCCGAGGCGGCGCTGGCGAGGGCGCAGGCGCGGCTGGGGACCGTGCCGGCCGGGGCCGCGGAGGCGATCACCGCGAAGGCCGCCGAGGTGGCGCGGGAGATCGACGTGGTGGCGCTGGCGAAGACGGCGCGTGCGACGGCGAACCCCGTTGTCGGGCTGGTCAAGGAGCTGACGACAGCGGTGGGCGCCGAGCACGCCGACTACGTGCACCGCGGGTCGACGAGTCAGGACATCGTCGACACGGCGTTGATGATCGTCGCGAGGAACACGCTGGAGCTGCTGCGAGACGACCTGGCGACAACCGCGTCGGCGCTTGCGGACCTGGCTCGCGCGCACCGCGACACCGTGATGCCCGGCCGGACGCTGACGGCCCACGCCGTACCGACGACGTTCGGGCTCAAGGCCGCGGGCTGGCGGCAGTACGTGCTCGACGCGGCCGAGCGGGTGCGCCGCCTCGAGCTGCCCGTGTCGCTGGGCGGCGCGGCCGGGACGCTGGCGGCGTACGTCGAGTACGGCGACGGCACCGAGGACTACGCGGAGCGGCTCGTCGAGGCGTTCGCCGAGGAAACCGGCCTGGCCACCACGCCGTTGCCCTGGCACGCGAACCGCACGCCCGTCGCGGATCTCGTGGCCGCGCTGGCCCAAACGGCCACGGCGCTGGGCAAGTTCGCGGTCGACGTCCAGGTGCTCACGCGCACCGAGATCGGCGAGGTCGCGGAGCCCACGGGCGGTGGCTCGTCGGCGATGCCGCACAAGCGCAACCCCGTGCTGTCGGCCCTGATCCGCTCGGCGGCGCTGCAGGTGCCAGTGCTGGCAGCGGGCGTGACGCAGTCCGGGCTAGCCGAGGACGAGCGGTCCGCCGGCGGGTGGCAGGCCGAGTGGCAGCTGCTGCGCGAGTGCCTGCGTCTCACGGGCGGGGCGGCGCACACGGCCGTCGAGCTGGCGCGCGGCCTGGCCGTGGACGCGGAGCGGATGCGGGAGAACGTCGGTCTCACGCACGGGCTGATCGTGTCGGAACGGCTGTCGGCCGCGCTGGCGCCGTTGCTCGGCAAGGCGCGGGCGAAGGACGTGCTCGGCGAAGCGTCGAAGCGGGCGGTAAGCGAGAATCGGCCGCTGCGGGACGTCCTCGCCGAGATCTCCCAGGTCACCGACGTCCTGGACCCGGCGAAGCTCGACGACCTCCTCGACCCCGCCCAGTACACCGGCGCGGCCGGGAAGCTGGTCGACCGCGCCCTCGACGGTGACGGTGACGGTGACGGAAAGTAGTCGCGACTTCTGCTGAACCGCTCCGCCCGCCCGCCCGTGTAGGAGGGTGGGAAGCGTTCCTCACGGAACGCGGGGGGTACCGGCAGCTGCGCCTGGCGCGGCGACCACGTACCCAAGGAGAAGTTTCATGCTTCGCAGGTTCCGCACGGGCGTCATCGTCGTCTCGGCGGCCGCAGGGCTCACGCTGCTGAGCGCCTGCTCGGGCACGACCGCTCTACCCACGCCGGTGCCTGGCGGCGGGACCGGGGGCGGTCAGGTCGGCAACGCCGCGGCCGCGACCGAGACGGCCGTCAAACTCGCGGCCACCGACGTCGGTGAGCTGGGCAAAGTCCTCACCGACGGCGACGGCCAGACCCTCTACCGCTTTGACAAGGACACCGCCAAACCGCCGAAGTCCGCGTGCGTCGACGACTGCGCCAAGGCGTGGCCGCCGCTGCTGTCGAAGGGCGACGTGCAGGTCGACGGCGTGGACAAGAGCCTCGTCGGCAGCGTGACCCGCGACGACGGCACCGAGCAGGTGACCGTGAACGGCTGGCCGCTCTACACCTACGCCAAGGACACCACGCCCGGCGACGCCACCGGCCAGGGCGTGAACGGCACCTGGTTCGCGGCCACCCCGCAGGGCGGCAAGGCCGGAAAGTCCACTTCGGACGGTGTGAATCTCAGCGCCGGTGAGGTCAAGGGCGTCGGCGCGGCCGTGGTCGACCAGGACGGCTTCACGCTCTACCTGTTCACCAAGGACAGCAAGAAACCCTCGAAGTCCACTTGCGACGGTGACTGCGCCAAGCTGTGGCCGCCCATGCTGACCAGCGGCGACGTCGCACTCGACGGCATCGACGCCAAGCTGCTCGGCAGCGTCAAGCGCGCCGACGGCACCACACAGGCCACGCTCGGCGGCTGGCCGCTGTACCGGTATTCGAAGGACACCGCGCCCGGCCAGGCCAACGGCATGGGTGTGAAGGGCACGTGGTTCGTGATCGAGCCCAACGGCTGCAAGTCCGGCACCACCACGAGCACCGGCACCGCCCCGGCCAAGCCGACCACGAGCGCCCCGGCCGCCGGCGCTTCGAGCGACCCGTACAGCTACTGACCCCAGACCCGGCGCCGCGCCCCGACAGCGCGTCGTCAGGACAACCGGCCGCGGGCGACGGAAGGAGCGGCAGTTCCCGAACACACCGAAGGCCCGGCAACTGCGGGAGTTGCCGGGCCTTCGGGTGTTCTAGTGCGCCAGGCCGGGACCGCGCTTGTCGCGGGGCTGGATCTCCCGGGTGGACCCGGCGTGGTCGTCGTCCTCGACCCGCTCGATCACGCTCGTCTGGGCCCCATCCGCTGTGATCGGCTCCACGTCCTCGTCCGGCAGCCGCACCTTGCGGCGCGCCGGCGCCATCGCGATCACCAGACCCAGCACGGCGATGCCGAGGTGCAGCCAGTTGTCCGGCGTCGTGAGGTCCAGCGGGTTGCCGGCGACGGCGAACGGGTTGGCCGCGACCATGCCGGTGATCATCAGACCCCACACGAACAGCACGCCGTAGCCGAAGAAGAGCAGCCAGCCGAAGGTCCGCGCGCGGCCGGAGCCGAACGCGAGCAGCAGGCCGAGCACACCGGTCACCACGTGCACCAGGTTGTTCATCGGGTTGCCGGAGAACCGCCAAAAGCCGGCTTCGTGGTGCCCGGTGAAGCCCCCGACGCCGGTCCTCGCGAAGCCGATGACGCCGTAGACCAGGAACGCGACGCCCACCAGGGCGGCCAGGACCTGCGCGGGCTGCAGGCCCTCCACCCGGATCCGGGCTCCGTGCGCATGAACCATGACTCCAGTCCTTCCCGTGGTGAGCTGACTCACGCGAAGGAGGTACCCCGTCTTCGCCCGGAGTGAAACGCCGGTGCTTGCCCGCAGGCCCTCGGAGCGTCACCGGGTTCGGGCTTGTTCGAGATCAATGCCACAAAAGGCCCCCGATTCGGCAACACCGAACGGGTGATCGGACAAGTCCGGTCATGCGCAAAGTGAACGTCCTCTTCCTCGTGGGGCTGTGCCTGGGGGCACTCGTCGCGCTGGTGCTCGTGGCGGCGGAGCCGGCGCGGCACGTCGTCACCGCGCTCGGTCCGACGCCGATCGCCGCGGCCGGCTCG
This sequence comes from Amycolatopsis sp. NPDC051373, assembly GCF_040689465.1. Taxonomy (NCBI): domain Bacteria; kingdom Bacillati; phylum Actinomycetota; class Actinomycetes; order Pseudonocardiales; family Pseudonocardiaceae; genus Amycolatopsis; species Amycolatopsis sp. NPDC051373. The sequence goes on from NZ_JBFBAE010000008.1 coordinate 266,507, forward strand.
GAGAGCTCGACCGTTTCCGCGCCTCCGGACACCCCGTCGCCCACGTCGTCCGCCAAAATCCCGCCGGCGCGCAACTCGTCGACGCCCGGTGGCGCCAAGGCCGGCAAGCCGAGCACCCAGGCGCTGTCGGCGCTCGTCCCGCGCGGGCACGTGAGCGCCGTGGTCTACGACCGCACGACGGGGACCACCGCGCTGTCGGTGAACGCGGACCGCACTTACACGTCGGCGTCGCTGGTGAAGCTCATGATCGCCCTGTCCGCCCTGGAGAACGGCACGCCCGCCGGCACCGTGAAGGAAATGCTGTCCCGCAGCGACGACACGACCGCCAGCACGCTCTGGGTCGCCAACGGGGAGACGAAGATCGTCGAAAACGCTATCCGGCGAATGGGCCTCACGAAAACCCACCCGCCCACCAGCCCCGGCCGTTGGGGCGACACGGAGATCACGGCCGGCGACATCACGAAGATCTACCATTACCTGCTCACCAAAGCTCCCGCCCTCGAACGCACGGTGATCCTCGCCGCCCTGCACGGCGCCACCGAGTTCGGCGCCGACGGTTTCCGCCAGTACTTCGGCATCCCCGACGCCCTGGGCCCCGGCAACTTCGCCGTGAAGCAAGGCTGGTCCTGCTGCCGCCCGACCCGCATGCTCCACACCTCCGGCCTCGTCGGCGACGGCGACCGCTTCATCGTCACCGTCCTCACGGAACAGCCACAGTCCGTCAGCTACGCCACCGCGTCGGCGCAGATCACGTCCGTCGTGAAGAACCTCTTGCCACTGCTGAAATCGTGACCCTCACTCGCCCGTCGCCGACAACGCGCCGCGCGCCCCCGACTTCGGCAGCGGCCACGGCCGCACGCCTCCGCTGACGTCGACCTGTCGGCCGGCGGCGCACGGCCCCGGCAGCTTCCGGCGCCCAACGCACCCGGACCAGAACTTCCACTGTGGCGCGGAGTCGATCCGCAGGCGGCCCCTCGACGCCCACCCATCCTTCGCCGACAACATGCCCCGAGCGCGGCACTTCCGGCGATCGCTACCTCGCCACCGTCCACACCGGACCGCTGCTGCGCGCGCCCTCACTCGTCCGTCGCCGACAACGCACCGCGCGCCCCCGACTTCGGCAGCGGCCACGGCCGCACGCCTCCGCTGAGGTCGACCTGCCGGCCGGCCGCACAAGGCGCGGGGATGCGCGCGCCGATCCACGCCAGGACGTCGGGCAGTTGCGACTTGAACGTGTTCATGTTGTGTCCCGCGTCCGGGATCCGCCACGAGGAGAAGCGGACCGGGGTTTGGGCGGCGGCGCGGATCTGGTCGATGGCGAAGCTTTCGTAGCTCTCCTTGTCCCCGGAGATCGCCAGGATGTCCACAGGGGACGGATGCAGGCGCACGTTCACGCGGACGTTGTTGGCGTCGTCGATGTCGTGGCGGCCGTGGAAGAGGTCTTCGGTTTCGGAGTCCACCTGGGCGCGGTCGTAGCCGCTGACGCTGACGGCTTGGGCGAACCATTGCGGGTGGCGCGTCACGAGGTTCATGGCGCAGTAGCCGCCCGAGGACCAGCCCGCGATGGTCCACGCGCCGCGCGCCGGGTTGAGGCCGAGGCGCTGGATGGCCCATTCGCGGACGTCGGCGGAGAGGTAGGTGTCGTTGGGGGTGCCGCCGACCTCGTCGACGCACTCGGTGTCGTGGCCGACCTTCGGCACGCCCGTCGGGTCGGGGATCACGACGACGGTGGGCGGCAGCACGTGCTTGGCGATCGCCGCGTCGAGCTGTTCGGGCAGGTGGTAGCCGCTGGTGGCCACTTCGGGGCCCGACGGGTAGTTCGGGATCCACTCGATCGCCGGGAACTTCAGAGAGCGGTAGGCCAGCTGGAAGTACTGCGGCGGCAGGTACACGGCGACGTCGCGCACAAGTCCGGTGCGCCGGCCGATGACCTTCATGTGCAGCACGGTCCCTTTGCCCTCGCGCGCGTGCACCACGCCGAGGTCGCGCAGCTTGTCGAGGTCCGCGCCGTTGTCGCCGGCCTCGGCGTCGGCGCTTTCGGCCGCGTATACGCCGGTGCCGAGCAGCGAGCCGAGCGTCGGGAAGAAGCCGCCGATGAGGTTGCCGACCAGGGAAACGCTCACCACGATCAGCACCACGGCCGTGAGCACGGTGGCGCTGCGCCCGAGCTGCTTGCGCTTGCGCCACCGGTCCCAGAACCACGGGACGGCCACGACCGCGAGCACGGCCAGCACACCGATCACGATCACTTCGACCGGTGAGTCCAGCCGGATGCTGCTCAGGTGCACGGGAACCCCCTCCTCCGGCGCGCGTCCGGAAGATCGAACCCGCTGTACAAACCCCTGTACAAGAAACGTTCGGCAGGCCACCCCCGTTGTGATCAGGTGAGCGCCGTCACAAGATCAAGAGGGTAGCCCGCCAGGCGTCTCAGCTGCGGTTTCAGGCCTCGAACGCGCCACGGAGAACGCTGATCGCCTGCTTGATCGCGGCGTCGGCGGCCCCGGTCTCGCGCAGCGCGTTGACCATCACGAAGTCGTGGATGGCGCCGGCGTAGCGCGCGGCCGTCACGGCGACGCCCGCGCGGCGCAGCTTCGCCGCGTACGCTTCACCCTCGTCGCGAAGCACGTCGGCCTCGCCGGTGATCACGAGCGCCGGCGGCAGGCCCGCCAGGTCTTCGAGCGACGCACGCAGCGGCGACGCGGTGATCTCGGCCCGCTGGGCCTCGTCGGTCGTGTACTGGTCCCAGAACCACTTCATGGCGTCGCGCTGCAGGAAGTAGCCCGTGGCGAACAGGTGGTAGGACTCAGTGTCGAAGTTCGCGTCGGTGACCGGGTAGAAGAGCACCTGCTGCAGGAAGCGCACGTCGCCGCGCTGCTTGGCCATGATCGTGAGGGCGGCGGTCATGTTCCCGCCGACGGAGTCACCGGCGATGGCGACGCGCGAGGTGTCGAGCCCCTTCTCGGCGCCGTGCTCGACGGCCCACTTCGCGACCGCGTAGTTCTCCTCGATCGCGACGGGGTAGCGCGCCTCGGGCGAAAGGCTGTACTCGGGGAAGACCACGGCCGCGCCGGTGCCGGCGGCGAGCTCGCGGACCAGGCGCTCGTGGGTGTGGAAGCCGCCGAAGACCCAGCCGGCGCCGTGGACGTACACGAGGATCGGCAGCGGACCGGTCGCCCCCTGGGGCTTGACGATGCGGACCTCGACGTCGCCGTTCGGGCCACCCGGAACCTGGACGACCTCGATGTCGGCGGGCGGCATCTCGACGGGGCCGTCCTGCACGCCGTCCACGGCCTTGCGACCTTCGGCCGGCGGAAGCTCGAACAGGAACGGGTGCGCGGCCGTGGCCTCGGAAAACGCTTGCGCAGCGGGTTCGAGGGCGAGGTTCTGCGGATTCGGGGTGGTCATCTCGGGTCTCCTCCAGGCGGTGTCCGTTGCCGACCCTTATGAAGTTAGTACACAACTAAGTTGCGCACAACTAAACTGAGTCCAATGAGATATAAGGCACTTGAGTTGCTCGTTCGGGCACAACTCGGGGATCATTGAGAGTTACACCTTGCCGAGGAGGTACCCATGACCAGCCAGGATCCCGGTGAGACGGGCTCGCTCCTGCTAGACGACCAGCTCTGCTTCGGGCTGTACTCGGCGTCGCGCGCCGTCACGTCGCTCTACCGGACGCTGCTCGAGCCGCTCGACCTCACGTACCCGCAGTACCTCGTGATGCTGGCGCTGTGGGAGCACGACGCCCAGCAGGTCAAGGAGCTCGGCGCCGCGCTGAACCTCGATTCGGGCACGTTGTCGCCGCTGTTGAAGCGCCTGGAAAAGGCCGGCCTCGTCACGCGCGAGCGCCAGGCCGACGACGAGCGTTCCGTGCGGATCACGCTCACCGACAAGGGCGAGGCGCTGCGCGCGCAGGCCGAGCGGATCCCGCCGCACATCGGCCGCGCGCTGGGCTTCGACCTCGAGACGATCGTTCAGCTGCGCGTCTCGATGGACCAGTTGACGGAATCCGTGAACGCCTATCGGGAGGCCATCACCACGGCTTGATCCGCTTGTCGCGCACCGTGGTTAGCATGGGCGCGACCCGAGCGGTGAGGACGGCGATGATCGAACGAGACGAAGCGCTGCGCGCAGTCGAAGGCAGTCTGGACCGGCCGTCCGCGGCCCGGATCTACGACTACTTCATCGGTGGCAACACGAACTACGCGATCGACCGCGAGTTCGCCGAGAAGGTGCGGGCCCGGCTGCCACTCATGGGTGACTACTGCCTGACCAGCCGGCAGTTCCTCGGCCGCGCGGTGCGCCAGAGCGTGCGCGCCGGGATTCGGCAGTTCGTGGACATCGGCTCGGGCCTGCCGACGGCGGGCAACGTGCACGAGGTCGCCGACGCCGAGCGCCCGGAGCACGACGTGCACGTGCTCTACATCGACAACGAGCCCGTCGCCCTCGCGCACTCGCAGATCCTGCTCGCCGACACCGCCGACGAGGAACGCCACCAGGCCATCGCCGCGGACCTGCTGCAGCCGGAAGAGCTGTGGGAGCGCGTGATGGACTCGGACGTGATCGACGTGCGCGAGCCCGTCGCGCTGATCGTGAACGCGGTGCTGCACTTCATCAAGGACGACCAGGACCCGGACGGCATCCTGTCCTTCTACCGCGACCGCGTGGCTCCCGGCTCACTGCTGGTGCTCTCGCAGATGACCAACGAAAACCCCGTGGACGACGACGAACGCCAGGCACTGGCCGATCTGCTGGAGTACTACGAGTCCACGACGAACCCCGGCGTTCTGCGCAACCTGGCGGAATTCTCGCGCTTCTTCGGCGGGTGGCCGCTGCTGGAGCCGGGCCTGGTCTACGCGCCGGCGTGGCACCCCGACCGCGACACCGTGTTCGCGAAGGCGCCTTCGGAGTCGCGCGTGATCGGTGGGGTGGCGCGGAAACCATCGCTATGACCGGTTTGCGGGCTGGCCGTGGTGGAGTGAAACCGACCTGGGATCAACCCTGGGTTTGACGCTTCCCGGCTCGCTGCCCGCCAAGCTGGTGCTCACCTTGAGTTCTGCCTGGAGGGGACCACCGTGAGCAACACCGTCAACATCCTCATCGGACTCGTCGTGCTGGCGTGGCTGTGTTGGCGACAGACGCAGAAACGCCTCGTGCGCGAAGACCGCAAACCGACCGTCCTGCTGATCCTCGCCGTGCTCGGCGTGGTGTCCCTCGCGTCGTTCTTCAAGGGCGGCACCCCGGGTACGCCCGCCGTGTTGCTGCTCATCGGCAGCCTGGTCATCGCGGCCCTCTTCGGCCTCGTCCGCGCGTACACCGTCCGCCTCTGGCGCGCCGACGGCCAGCTCTGGCGCCAGGGCACGTGGCTCACCGTCGCCCTGTGGGTGGTCGCCATCGCCATCCACATCGGACTGGACTTCGTGATCGACGCGAACAGCCCGGCGAAGGGCCTCGGGAGCGCTTCGATCCTGCTGTACCTCGCGGTGTCGCTGGGCGCGCAGAGGCTGGTGGTCCAGTCGAGGGCCAACCACGTCGTGGCGGCCTGACGCGGTGGCGCGCAAGAGCCCGCAGGAGAAGAAGGCCCTGAGCTACGAGAAGGACCGGCGCAACCACGGAAGGGGATGACCACACCCGAAGCCGCCGCAGAGCGCACCGAGCGGGTGCGGCGGAAGTCGCGTGAGGGCTGACCGTCAGGAAGCCTCCCGCAGCACTTCCAACGCGCTGTACACCGCTTCCCGGCCCAGCTCCACCGCCCGCCGCAACACCGCGGGGTCGCGTTCCAGCGCCCCCACGGCCGGAGAGCCGGCGGGCGGCCGGATGCTCGCCAGGCGCGAATCCTCGCGCAGCAGGCGTTCGTCGTCGAGATCGTGGGTGTACTGCTCCCGCCACGCGTTGACCGTGCCCGGGGCGTGGCGGCGCAAAAACCGCGGCACGACGACGTCCTGCACCCGCGGCGGCGGGGCCGGCAGCTCGTCCGACCGGCGGGTGCGCAAGACCAGCACGTCTGTCGCGCCCTGAGCCAAAGCGGTCCGAAAGGGCAGCGGCTCCGCCACACCCGCGTCGACAAAACGACGGCCGCCCATCGCGATCGGCGGGCCGGCGAGCACGGGCATGCACGACGAGGCCGCCAAGGCGGTCTTGATGTCGGCGACCTCGGAAATGAACGGGTGCAGGTCGGTGGACTCGCCGGTGTCCGCGTCGGTCGCCAAGGGGTGGAACGTGACGGGGTTGGCCAGGATCGCCGGGAAGTCCATGGGCTCCAGCACCGAATACACCTGGTGCACGAGGTAGTCCAGGTCGATCACGGACTTGCCGCGCAGGGCTTGGAGCGGGTTGATGATCCGGCGCATCACCGTGGGGTTCCACCAGGTGCGCACGCCCGTCTGGGAGCGTCCGCAGAGCAGCCACGCGGCATTCAAGGCTCCGGCCGACGAGCCGTAGACCGCGTCGAACGCGGGTGTCGCGCCAATCTCGTCCAGGGCCAGGACCATGCCGCTCGAGTACGTGCCGCGGCTGCTGCCCCCTTCGATCGCGAGCACCAGGCGGCGGTCGTCACTCCGCTCCCCCGGCACGCTGCCCGACGCCAGCCGTTCGTTGATCAGTTCCAGAACCGGGTGCACGATGTCCATCCTGGCCGGTTCACGCCATTCGTCGACCCGATTTGCCCCACCCTGCCGGGTGACCTGCGTTGCAACAGGTTGCACTGCACCTAGTTGCATAGCAACCTGAAGGCCATGGCACTGGAGCACGCGATCCTCGTCTCGCTGTCCGAACGCTCGGGTTCGGGCTACGAGCTCGCGCGCCGCTTCGAGAAGTCGATCGGCCTGTTCTGGAGCGCCACCCACCAGCAGATCTACCGCGTGCTCAAGCGGATGGAAGAGGCCGGCTGGGTGGCGGTCGAGACCGTCGCGCAGGACGGGCGGCCGGACAAAAAGGTGCACACCGTCAGCGCGGCCGGGCAGGCCGAGCTGCGTCGGTGGCTCGCGGAGCCCAACGCATCAGCCGGACCGCAGGAGCTGGCGGTGAAGCTCCGTGGGGCTTCCTTCGGAGACGAAAACGCCGTCGCCGAAGAACTGGCGCGGCACCGCGCGGCCCACGCCGAGCGGCTCGACGCGTACCGCCGGATCGAGAAACGCGACTTCCCCGCACCCACCAGCGGCCGCGCCCTGAACCAATACCTCGTGCTGCGCGGCGGAATCCGGGTCGAAGAAGGCCAGGTCGAGTGGCTCGACGAAGTCCTGAACGCGCTCCAATCCGACGAGAAGGACGCCCGATGACGCCCTACCCCCACCTCCTGAAACCGCTCGACCTCGGCTTCACGGCCCTGCGCAACCGCGTGCTCATGGGCTCGATGCACACCGGCCTCGAAGACCGCGCTGCCCACTTCCCGCAGCTCGCCGAGTACTACGCCGAGCGGGCCCGCGGTGCCGCCGGCCTGATCGTCACGGGCGGGTTCGCGCCGAACCGCACGGGCTGGCTGCTGCCGTTCGCCTCGAAGCTTTCGACGACGGCGGAAGCGAAAGAGCACCGGCAGCTCACCGCGCCCGTGCACGAGGTCGGCGGCAAGATCGCGCTGCAGATCCTGCACGCGGGCCGCTACTCGTACAACCCGTTGAGCGTCTCCGCGTCGAGCCTCAAGGCGCCGATCAACCCGTTCCGCCCGCGCGCGCTGACCGGCTACGGCGTGCAGCGGACGATCCGCGCGTTCGCCGACTGCGCCGCGCTCGCCCGCGAGGCGGGGTACGACGGCGTCGAGATCATGGGCTCCGAGGGCTACCTGATCAATCAGTTCCTGGCCGAGCGCACCAACAAGCGCACCGACGGCTGGGGCGGCTCCGCCCGGAAGCGCCGCCGGTTCGCGGTGGAGATCGTGCGGCGCACGCGCGAAAAGGTGGGCCCGGACTTCATCATCATCTACCGGCTCTCGATGCTCGACCTCGTCGAAGGCGGGCAGAGCTGGGACGACGTCGTGGCGCTGGCGAAGGAAGTGGAAGCCGCCGGCGCCACCATCATCAACACCGGCATCGGCTGGCACGAGGCGCGCGTGCCGACGATCGTGACGTCGGTGCCGCGCGCCGCGTTCACGTGGGTGACCGGGAAGCTCAAGCCGCACGTGTCGATCCCGGTCGTGACGTCGAACCGCATCAACATGCCGCAGGTTGCCGAAGAGGTGCTGGCGAGCGGCGACGCGGACCTCGTGTCGCTGGCGCGGCCGTTCCTCGCCGACCCGTCGTGGGTCCGCAAGGCGGAGGAAGGCCGCGAGGACGAGATCAACACGTGCATCGCGTGCAACCAGGCCTGCCTCGACCACGCGTTCAGCCGCAAACCCGTGTCGTGCCTGGTCAACCCGCGCGCCGGCCACGAGACGACGCTGGTGCTGTCGCCGACGCGGCGCGCGAAGCACGTGGCCGTGGTCGGCGCCGGGCCGGCCGGGCTCGCGGCGGCGACGGCGCTGGGCGAGCGCGGCCACCGCGTCGAGCTGTTCGAGGCGGCCGACGAGATCGGCGGCCAGTTCGGCATCGCGCGCCGGATCCCGGGCAAGGAGGAGTTCGCCGAGACCATCCGCTACTACGCGCGGCGGCTGGAGGTCACGGGTGTGAAGGTGCACCTCGGACGGCGTGCGTCGGCCGAGGATCTCACCGGGTTCGACGAGGTCGTGCTGGCCACTGGCGTCGTGCCGCGGGTGCCGGCGCTCGAGGGGATCGACCATCCCCGGGTGGTGTCCTACGTGGACGTCGTGCGAGGTGGCGCCTCGGTCGGGTCGCGGGTCGCCGTGATCGGGGCCGGCGGGATCGGGGTGGACGTGAGCGAGTTCCTCACGTCGGCGACCTTGACCCGCGACGAGTGGCTGACGGAGTGGGGGGTCACGGATCCCGCGCTCGCTGCCGGCGGCCTCGGAGTGGCGCGGCCTTCACCGTCGCCGCGGACCGTCTACCTGCTGCAACGCAAGAAGACGCCGATCGGGGCGTCGCTGGGCAAGACGTCGGGCTGGGTGCACCGGGCGGCGCTGAAGGCGAAGGGCGTGGAGCGGATCTCCGGCGTCACCTACGAGCGGGTGGACGACGCCGGGCTGCACGTGACCGTCGACGGGAAGCCGCGGCTGCTGGAGGTGGACACGGTGGTGGTCTGCGCCGGTCAGGAGCCCGTGCGCGATCTGGCGGACGCGCTGGGTTCGGCGCCGGTGCACCTCATCGGCGGCGCCGAGGTGGCGGCTGAGCTGGACGCGAAACGCGCCATCGACCAGGGCACGCGCCTGGCGGCCACGCTGTAGCCGGGTTGCGGCCACTGGCAGGATGAGCCCCGTGCGAGATGTGTGCGTGATCGGACTCGGGCTCATCGGCGGGTCGCTGCTGCGCGCGAGCGTGGCCGGCGGCAGGACCACGTGGGGCGCCGCGGTGTCCGAAGTGGACGCCGACGCCGCCAGCCGCGCCGGCTACGACGTGACCACCGACGTGGAAGCCGCGCTGCACCGGGCGGAGTCGGCCGAGGCGCTGATCGTGCTCGCCGTGCCGCTGCCGGCCGTCGAGAACCTGTTGCGGCTGGTCGCGCAGCACGCGCCGCACTGCGTGCTCACCGACGTGGTGAGCGTCAAGGGGCCGATGCTCGACGCCGTGAGGCGGCGCGCGCCGTACACGCGCTACGTGGGCGGGCACCCGATGGCGGGCACGGCCGAGTCGGGCTGGCTCGCGGGCAACGCTTCGCTGTTCGAGGGCGCGGCGTGGGTCGTCGGCGTCGAGGAGGACACCGATCTCGAAGCGTGGGCCGAGGTGACCCGGCTGGTGCTCGACGTCGGCGCGTTCGCGGTGCCGCTGCCCGCCGACTCGCACGACGAGACCGTCGCGCGGATCTCGCACCTCCCCCACCTGTTCGCCGCGATCCTGGCCACCATCGGCGCCCAGGGCGGGCCACTCGCGATGTCCCTGGCCGCCGGCTCGTACCGCGACGGCACCCGCGTGGCCGGCTCCAGCCCCGAACTGGTCCGCGCCATGACCGAAGGCAACCGCGACGCGCTGCTGCCCATCGTCGACGAGGCCCTCGGCCGCCTCGGCGCCGCCCGCGGCTCGCTGGCCTCCACCGGCGGCCTGGCCGCCACCATCAAGGCCGGCCACGACGGCGCCCTGGCCTACTCCACCGCCCACGATGCCGCCCGCTCGGGTGTCCGCGTCACGTTGTCAGCCCCGGACGCGCGCGAGGCGCTGATCGGCCTGGGCGAGCGGGGTGGCCGGATCACCGCGTTGGAAGACGGCGTGGCGAGCGGCGAAGTCAACTAACCCAGGGAATTCGCCGGAGTTGCCGGGGGCGTCCGTTGTGTGACGATGGGGGCGTCAACTCCGGGATTGGGGAGCGAACGAACATGGGCATCAATTTCGACGAGCTCAAGAACAAAGCCACCGAGGCCCTGCGGGACAACAGCGACAAGATCGAGCAGGGCCTCGACAAGGCGGCCGGGTTCGCCAAGTCCAAGACGAGCGGCCACGACTCGCAGATCGACGGCGGCGTCGAGAAGGCCAAGGACTTCCTCGGCAAGCTCGCCGGCACCGACAAGCCCGACGAGGGTCAGCAGCCCCCGCAGCCGCCGCAGCAGTAAGCGGTGGTCAGGTGCGCCGGTGATAGGGCAGGAACCGGCGCACCAGCCGCAGCGGGGCGGTTTCCACGAGGTCCGGACCGCGCACCGCGTCGAACGTCGAGCCGAGCTGGTCGACGACGCCGGAGAGTTGCGCGCTGTCGGGCAGGGGCACCGAGCCCGGCTCACGTTGCTCGCGCACGGCCGCCGCGAGCTCGGCCAAGGCGTCGGTGACCAGTGCGATCTCTGCGGGTGACGGGGCCGGCACGCCGCGGCCGAGCGTCACGGAGACCTCAGTGACGGCGTCCGCCACACGCTCGAGCCCCGCGATCACCGGCCACCACGCCACGGCGTGCCGGCCCGCGGGTGAGGGCTCCACGATGACCTGCTGGAACGCCGTGCGCAGGTCCGCGAGCGCACGGTAGGCCGCGCGGCGGGAGCGTGAACGGGCCAGCCGGGCCTCGGGGGTCGAGTTGAGGACGAGGGCGGCTTGGACGTAAGCCGCGACTGTGTCGAAGCTGTCCGCCAGCCGGCCGCCGACCCGCGGGCGGCGGGAGCCGGGCCAGAGCAGGTAGCCGATCAGCAGCACGATCACGCAGCCGGTGACGGTGTCCAGCAACCGCGCGAGGACGACCGACCAGCTGCCCGTCTGGGCGAGGTCCATCTGCAGGATGATCAGTGGCGTCACGAAGGTGCCGAGCATGCCGTAGTTGCGCACCTTCCCGATCGCGGCACCGCCCGCGAACAGGGCGATCAGCACCACCAGGACCCAGCCGCGCGCGCCGATGGCGAGCACGATCGCGCCGATGCCGACACCCGCGATCGTGCCCATACCGCGCAGCAGCGCGCGGCCGAAGACCGAGCCGAAGTCGGGTTTCAGCACCACGCCGACCGTCAGCGTGATCCAGTACGAGCGCTCGAACGGCACCATCAGCGCCACGACCTCGGCCACCGCCACGCACACCGTGAGCCGCAGGGCCACCAGCCACGTCAGCGGGCCGGACGCGAGCGAGCCGAACCACTCGCGAAGACGCTGATACGGCGAGGCGGGCGCACGTCGTTGCCGGTTGTCGCCCTTCTCGATGCGGGCGAGGCCGGCGTAGAGCGCGGACTCGACCGGGTCGAGGTCGTCCTCGGGCATCGGCGGCGGCGCGGGCAGCGGCTGGGTCGCGAGCACGGACGCGGCCGCGCCGGTGAGGTAGTCGATGACCTCGGGCGGCGGCCGGTGCCCGGCGTTGACCATCGCGACGGACGCCTCGACGGCCGGCGTGGTCGCGGACAGCAGGTTCAGCAACTGGCGGTACGCGGCGTCGCGGCCCGAGAGCCACGAGCGCGCGGTGAGCAGCCGGTCGTACGCGGTGCTCATGGCCGTGGTGAGCTGGTTGCGGGCGACGCGCGACGTCGGCTCGTCGGTGGCCGACAGCATCGCGGCGAGCTCGATGTAGACCTGCGCGACGGCGGTGCGTTCAGGGCTTGTGCCGCGGACCGTCCACGTCACCAGCGCCACGAACAGGCTCCAGGCCGCGCCGAGGCAGAAGTAGCCGAACAGCTCTTCGATCTTCAGGCCCGTCGCGTGCTGCGCGGTGCCGAGCACGCAGAAGACGAACATCTGCAGCGCCGCCACCGACGCGTTGCTGCCGGCCGCGCTGATCAGCGCCGACACCGCCGCGATCACCACGATCGCCGGGATCGACCACGCCGGAACCGCGCCCGTAAGCAGGCCGACGAGGTAGCCGCCGGCCGCCGCGAGCGTCGCGCCGCCCAGCCGGCGGGCGCGGTAGCGGTACGGCCCGGCGGCCTCGGACAACACGGCGGGCAGCGCGCCGGTGGAGACCAGGGCGCCCACGCCGATGTCGCCGGCCGCGTACGCGACGGCCAGTGGCGTGGCGAGCGCGACGACCGCGCGGGCGACCATGTTCCACGGGACCGGGACCGGTTTCGAGCGGAGGAGCTGGACCAGCCAGTGCGGCGCGGCGAAGTCGGGGCGGCTCACGCACCCATCTTGACCTACGCTGAGCGTCTCGGGTTAATTATCAACCCGTCAACAAGACGGAAGGGGCCGACGATGCCGGGCCGTACGTACTCGTTCGAGGTCAACCGCGTCAGTACGGCGCCGCCGGAAGTCCTGTTCCGCCTGGAAACCGAGGGTCCGCTGTGGTCGAAGTGGGGCCGTCCGCTGATCGTGCAGGCGCGCTGGGCGCGGCGGGGTGACGACGATCCCAACGGCGTCGGCGCCGTCCGCGAAGTGGGACTGTGGCCGGTGCTGCTGCGGGAGAAGACGGTGGAGTACGAGCCCGACCGGCGCCACGTCTACACCTTCGACGGCTCCGGGCCCGTGCGCGACTACCGCGCGGAAGTGTTCTTCACCCCGAACACCGCGGGCGGCACGGACCTGCGCTGGACGGGCTCGTTCACCGAGTCCGTGGCCGGAACCGGAGCTTTCGCCGCCGCCGCACTGCGCGGTGCAATCCGGATCCTTTCGGCGCAACTGGTCAAAGCGGCCGACTCCGGGCGCTGACCGGGTGCGCTGGGCCACAGCGGTTCAACTCCAGCCGCCGTCGCGACGTCTCCCCTCGTGTGAAACGCGTGACGAAGCTGGGTTCTGTGGTGGCCGGGTTGTTCGTGGTGGCGGCTTGCTCCGCGCCGGCGCCGGTTGTCGCGCCGCCCCCTAGCCAGCCGAACCCCGCGCCCGGCGCTGTGCACCCGGCTCCGTCGGGGCCGTACCCGTTCGGCACGGTGCAACAGAAGGCACCCGCCATCGCCGACGGCAAGGTCGGCGTGGTCCGCCGCATCACCACCACCAAGCCGTACGTGTTCATCACCATGGACGACGGCGCCGTCAAGGATCCCTCGGCTCCGGGCCTGATCCAGCAGTCGGGCGGGCACCCGGTGCTGTTCCTGAACCAGCGGTACGTGAAGGGCCACGAGGCCTACTTTAAGTCCATTTTGGACTCGACGGGCGCGACGCTGGGCGACCACACCGTCGACCACCCGGACCTCAAGGGCAAACCGCTGGCCTACCAGCAAAAGCAGATCTGCGACGACGCCGACGACTTCCAGCACGAGCTCGGCGTGCGCCCGGTGTTGTTCCGCCCGCCGTTCGGCAACTACGACCGGAACACCCTGCACGCCGCACAGCTCTGCGGCATGCGCGTCGCCGTGCTGTGGTCCGCCGCGGTGAACGACGGACACGTCCAGTTCCAGGTCGGCGACAAGCTCCGCCCGGGCGACATCGTGCTGATGCACTTCCGCAAGACATTCAAGGAAGACTACGAAGCTTTTCTCGCGCAGGCCAAGAAGGACGGACTGACGCCGGTACCGCTGGTGGACTTCCTGGCCTAGTTCCTCAGCCCGCGCCCAGGCACACGAACGGCCGTCGCAGCGGGTCCACGGCGATCGCCTCCGCCAGAGCCAGCGCGGGCGGCGCGCCGTCGGCCAGCCGCCGGTGCAGGTCGGCCATCGTGTCCGCCGCCGCGCGGTCGCCAACGCGGGCGACGGCGCCGATGACGGTGCGGGAGCCGCTGGCCAGGAGCGTGCCGGCGAAGCCGAGGGCTTCTTCGCCCGGGCGGATGTGGCTCATGGCCAGTTCGCAGGCCGCGAGGACGACGCGTTCGGGCGGGTTCGCGAGGCGCGAGGTCTCGTGGGCGAACAGCGGGCCGTCGACGAGCTCGAGGCGGGAGAACAACGCGTTGGCCGGCTCGTGGGCACCGTGGGCGACGAGGTGGGCCAGGCGGGTGCCGTCGAGGGCGGCGAGGACGGCGGAGCTGGTGGCGCCGGAGCCGTCGACGAGGCGGGCGTCCGGGTAGACCGAGCGGAGTTTGCTCACCTCACCGACCGCGCCGGGCACGCCGGGGCCGCCCGCGAGCAGCACGGCGTCGGCGTCGGTGGCGCGTTTGGCGGTGATCCACGCGGTGGCCGACGGCGCGATCGACACCGCGTGGCCACGCAGCGATGGCAACGCACCCCACGGCATCGCGTACAGCTGCCCGATGGGGACGATCACCAGCTCGCGGTCGTCGAGCGTCTTGACCAGCGACGCGGAGATCAACGCGTCGAGCTTGTCCGCGCGCCGGACGGCGGACGCCGCCACTGTCTCGGCCAGCATCGGGGGCAGGTGGTCGGGCGCCAAAGCGTCGAGGTCGGCGTGCAGCTGCTTCGCCGTCTCCACGATGTCCTGGTACGGCCCGAGCTTCAGCAGCCGGAACCACCCGCGGTCGACGACCACCGAGTACAGCTGCCCGTTGTAGGGCACCAGGCTCACGAGCACGCGGTCGCCGAGCTGCTCCACGACCTCGTCCGGCGTGGCGACCGGCCGCGGCCGGCCCCACGGGCTCGTGTACCAGCCGAGCCGGCTCGCTTCGTGCTGCAGCGCGGAATAGCGCTGCTCCAGCGCCTTCACGGGCTCGCCCTCGGCCCGGGCGCGCTGGATCGTGCGCTGCAGGTGCCGCATCGCCGTGATGTGCTTCGACAGCACCGGATCCTCGATCACGGGCAGCGGCTCGTAGCGGTAGACCTGCGCGCGCGTGCGTTCCAGCCACGCGAACATGCGGCGCGCACCTGCGGCGTTGTTGCGAGCGCGGCGCAGCACGAGCTGCATCGCGAGCCGG
This sequence comes from Amycolatopsis sp. NPDC051373, assembly GCF_040689465.1. Classification (NCBI taxonomy): domain Bacteria; kingdom Bacillati; phylum Actinomycetota; class Actinomycetes; order Pseudonocardiales; family Pseudonocardiaceae; genus Amycolatopsis; species Amycolatopsis sp. NPDC051373. Next base: position 281,675 of record NZ_JBFBAE010000008.1, read on the forward strand.
CCCAGCTCTTCACCGTGCACGGCCGTGCCGCACACCAGATCGAGCCCGCCCATGCGGTCGCGGATCATGCCCAGCTCGCGAAGGCCGGCGCGCGCCTGCGCGAGCGCCGACCGCGGCCGGCCCGTGGCCACGGCCAGCTCCGCGCGGCACAGCCGGAACAGCATCCGGTGGTCGATCGGCGCCGTCTCGCGCGGCTTCGGCACGCCGGCCAGCACTTTCGCGGCCTCGTCGAACTCCTCGCGCCGCAACAGGAGCCGCACGGCGAGCAACCGCGCCACGGCCGCCTCGTCCCGCACCCCCAGCGCGGACAGGCGTTCGGCCAGCGCCACGAGCTCGGCGGGCAGCCGCGGGGTCGACCGGGCGTCGCGGGTGCTGAGGATCTTGTGGGCGTCGGCGCGGAACCGGGCGAGGCCGGCGATCTCGGCCCACGTCGTGTTGCCGCGGCGCAGGAACCGGCGCCTCGCATCGGACGCGAACTTGCGCGCCAGCGCGAAGTCGCCTTCCAGCAGCGCGGCGGCGGCGCGAGCGACTTCGGCCTCGGCGATGTGCTGGCCCGACCCGTTCGCGCGCAGTTGCGGCAGCGCCTCGTCGAGGTGGCGCGCCGCTTCCTCGCCGAGACCCGCGGTGAGCAGCGCCCGAGCCTGGTCGAGCCGCACCACCGCCAGCGAACCGGGTGACTCTTCCTCGAAGAAGTCGACGAAGATCCGAGCTGCCTCTTCGTAGTGGAACAGCGCTTGCGGGACGTCCCCGAGCAACTGCGCGTGATCACCGAGGTTCTGCCGGATCTTGCCCTCGAGCCGCGGCTGGCCGAGCGCGAGCGACAGCTCGAGCGCGCGCACCAGGTCCGCCTGCGCCGCGGCCGGCTGGTTCAGCGCCATGTGCACCAGCGCGCGGTTGTTGAGCGTGCGCAGGAACAGCAGCTGATCACCGACTTCGAGCTGCGGCATCACGGTGTCGTAGAGCACGAGCGCTTCCGCGAACCGGCCCGCGCGCATCACCACGACAGCCCGCTGGAGGTTGACGATCAAGCCGAGCTCGGCGCGCGTCTCGCCCGCGGGCAGGCGTTGCCGCGCCGTCTCCGCCGCCGCCAGGCGTGCGAGACCGGCCTCGGTCGAGGTCACCTCGGCGTCCGCCGCGCCCAGGCTGATGAGAACCCGGACCTGGATCTCCAGCGAAGCCGGAGCTTCACCACGCGAGACGCGGTTCAGTGCTCGCCGGAACAAACGCACGGCGACCGCGGGCCGCTGGTCGAACGAGGCCGCTCGGCCCCGCGCGTACAAGTCGGACGCCTCCGCGATCACTCGATCGGAAAGAGACGACGGCGCGGACACGCGCTCTATCTGAGCACACTCACGTGACACGCCGTAACGCCCGTCCGGGTTCTAGAGCACGACCGTGGGAGTCACGACAGTTCGGCGGCGCGGTCCCTCACCGAGGTGCACCAGGATCTGCGTGGTCCCGCACGGCACGTTCTCGAGCACGAACCGGCCGCCCTCGTCGGCGACGGTGGAGAACGTGCCCTCGTCGGCCACGCGCATCTCCACCTCGTACTCGCCGGCGGGCGCGAGCCAGCCGTCGATCCGGTGCAGCTTCCCGATGCGAGTGAGGTTGATCATCACCGTCAGGTCGCTGACCGTGAACGTGATCGTGCCCGTGGCCGTGCTGCGGACGCCGGCGAGCTCGCCGGCACGCTCCCAGCGCGCGATCTCGACGTCGAGGTTCTCCAGTTCGAGCGCGAACTGGACCCGCTGCACCAGATCTTCCGGTGGCGGGTCCAGTTCGTCGAGGAAACGGCCTAGGTCGGCCAGCAGCGTCTCGTCGTCAGGCAGAGCGCTGCCACTTCCCGGCACGCCGATGTCGTTCATCGGCCACCCCCTTCTCCTGCGAGGAGATCGCGCATCGTGTCGAGGCAACGACCCCTGGTGGGTCCGATGCTGCCGCGCGGCATCCGCATCGCTTCGGCCACCGCCTGGTATTCGGCGCGGCCGGCGAGAACAGTGAGGCGAAGCAGTTCCTGGCAGCGATTGGGCAGCCGGAGGAAGGCGCGCCAGACCCGTCGGTCGTTGTCGGCGCGCACGGCTTCGTCCTCGGGCGCGGGATGGGTGCTTTCGAGGTTCTCGGCGACCTCGTCGCTCAACGGCACCGGCTGGACGCGGCGCCCGTACGGGTGGGCTGCTTCGCGTCTCGCCGTGGTGATCAGCCACGCGGCCAGCGCGCGCGGATCGCGCAGCTTCTCCAGCTGGCTGAACAGAGCGAGCCACACCGTCTGCACGACGTCCTCGGCGACCTGGCGGTTCAGCCCGTTCGCGCGCGCGACGTGCCAGACGAGCGGCGTCAGCTCGTCGACGAGTTTCGCCATCGCCCGCCGGTCACCGCCCCGCGCCGCCTCCATGCAGGCAGCGTGCAGGTCGACGCCGGTCAGGCCTTCCCATGGCGGGTCTACCTCGGTGGTTTGCACGTCGGTCACCGTATCTGCCTCGCTCGTGAGGCGCGTTGGGTTCGGCGGCGGTGTCGTGGGTCTGTCTCGCGGGCCTTCTCGGGGAAGGAGCAGACAGGAAGGGCTGGGATACATCGGGTCACTTACTCGGGTGGTGGGCCGGCGTGGTGGGTCGTTGTGGATCGGTGTGTCGCGGTGCTGCGGGTCGGTGCTGTCGGTGCGGTGGATCAGTGGGTCACCGTCGGGTTCTCGGTGGCCCGCTCGTGTGCGGGCCGGCCTGGTGGGCCGGTCCTCGGTCGTCCGGTCTCGGTGAGCCGGCGTGGTGCACCGGTCCCCGGTCTGGGTGAGCCGGCGTGGGTACCGGCCCTCGTACGTCGTGGTCCGGATATCCGTGACCCGGCCTGGTGGGCCGGTCCACAGTCACCCGGTCTCGGTGAGCCGGTCTGGTGCACCGGTCCCCGTCCTCGTGGTCCGCGGTGGCGGACCGGCTCGTCGTGGACCGGTCTGGTTCTCCGGCCCGGTCAGTCGTCGAGCCCGGCCGATCGTCCAGTCCGGTGTGTACACCGGGCCGACAACCGCACCGGCCAGTCCGTCACCCGACCCAGTGGACCGGCCCTGGTCGTCATGGTCGGCGTTCGTGGTGGGTCGGCTCCCCCGTGGCCCAGCCAAAGCGACTTCGTGCACCGACCGGCGCGGGCGTGCACCCGCACCGGCCGGCGCGCCCCTCCCTCTTCTACGGGTCCGCTCCCCATCGGACCCGGCCGGACGGCTCCTCCCCTGAACCCGCCCGGCAGACGGCGTCCGGCAGCCCCCTCGGCCCCCGGGCGCCGCCCGTCCCGCTACTTCGCGGTGGTCGGCTCGTCGTAGGGCTCGTGGGCACCGTCGGGCTGCGTGGTGCCGCCGCCGTGGGGCGGCTCGCCGATCGTGACCGGCGGGGCGGTGGTCGGCGTGTTCTCTTCGGTGGATTCGGCAGGCATCTGGATCTCCCTTTTTCCCTCGGCTGCCCCATAGGACGCAACAAGGGTGCACCCAGATACACGGAGAGCAAAGATTTCTGGGAACGTTTCGTCTCCGCTGGTCAGATGGGCTGGCGCGGCTCCCTCGGATGCGGAACCACCGTGACCCCCGGTAGGGCGGCGGCCACCGCCTCGGCCACCTCGGGCGCCAGCACCGCGGCCCAGTCGCGGTACCCGACCGGCCCCGGGTGGAAGCGGTCCTCGGCGAACGTGCCCTCGTGCAGGAGGTCGGGAGTCATCGCCGAGTACGTGACGCCCGGCAGCCGTGCGAGCTCGGCCGCCGCCGTGTCCAACGCTGTCGAGCGCGCGGACAGCGCGTCCCGCAGCGGCCGTGGCAACGACGGGAAGCTCGCCATCGGCGGCACCCCGGCCAGGACCACCGGCACCGGCCCCAGCCGTTGCCGCACGTCGACGATCACCCCGAGCAGGTCGCGCCGGAACCGCGCGGCCGAGTGCAGCTCGAGGGTGTCGTTGACCCCGAGCGCGATCACCACGACGTCAGCCGGCGCCAGCCGCGCGACCAGCGAGCCCCGGACCACGGCGGCGGTCGCCCCCGTCAGGCCGACCGCCTGCCAGCGCACCCGCAGACCTCGGCACGCGAGCTCGTTCGCGAGCTGCCCGGTGAGGCCCTCGGCGTGCGCGGCCACTCCGACACCGTCCACGGTGGACTCCCCGAGCACGGCGAGCCGCACCACCGGACCGTCGCCGGTGACGCCCTCGGCTGGGCCGCCGGCGCCGGGCAGGCGTGGGGTGCCGCGGCGGACGCGCAGCGCTTGCACCGCGAGGACCGGGGCCAGCGCGGTGAACAGGAAGAACCGGAGGAGAGCCATGCCACCGACCTTAAACACGATCACCGACGGTTCCGGCACACGAAGCCGAGTTGTCCACAGCCAGAGCGAGTTGTGGACAACTGCCCCTCAACCGCGCGCGATCCCGACGGTTTCCCCGATCAACGCCGTATCCTCCGCCGCGTCGAGCAGGAAAGTCGCGACGTCGGCGCGCGAAATGACGAAGCCGCCACGCAACGCGCCGTGCGTGCTGAAGCGCACGCGGCCCGCGGCCGGACCGTCGGTGAGCCGAGGCGGACGCACGATCGTCCACCGCAGGTCGCTGGCCCGGATCGCCGACTCCATCACGCGCAGATCGTCGAAGCTGTTGCGCAGCAACGCACCCAGAATGGGCTTGACCACGAACCGCGTGAACGGGTCGTCGCCCTCGGTCGTCAGGCCGATCGCGCTCACGGCGACGAACCGGGTGGCCCCCGCCGCCGCGATCACGGCTCGCGCGCCGTCGGCGTTCACCGTGGTCGGACGGCGGTCGCGCGCCCCGAGCGCCAGCACGATCGCGTCGCGCCCCTGCAACGCCTCGGCCAGCGAAGGGTCGCCCAGCGCGTGCACCGCGACGTCCAGCCTCGGATGGCTCGCGACGTGCAGCCGCTCGGGCGACCGGACCACGGCCGTCACGTGCCAGCCCCGGGCCAGCGCCTCCCGCACGGCCAGCGTGCCGATCCGCCCACTCGCGCCGAGAACGGTGATCTTCATGGCAGCTCCTCCTCGAACCCAGGGGTGAGTGTTCACTCACCAAGTAGGGTGAGTGAACACTCACCGCGCTGAGAACGTCCTCAGGGAGCACCGTTGGGAAGCCGTCAGGACCTCGTCGCCGCAGCCGCCAAAGTCATGCGCGAGCAGGGCTACGCACACGCGACAACCAAGGCCATCGCGCAGGCCGCGGGGTATTCGGAAGCCTTGCTGTACAAGCACTTCCGCGACAAGACGGCGCTATTCCTCGCCGTGCTGAGCGAGGAACTGCCGGCACTGGGTGCCACCGCCGAGCGCCTCACGCGCCACGCCGCCGACGCGTCGATGGAACAGAACCTGACCGAGCTCGCCGGCACCGCGCTCGAGTTCTACCGGGCGAGCTTCCCGATTTCCGTCTCGATCTTCTCGTCGCGCGACCTCCTGCGCACCCACCGCGCCGCGCTCGGCACCGGACACGGCCCCGGCCAGCCGATCCTCCTGGTGGAGACGTACCTGCGGGCCGAAGCCGCCCTCGGCCGCATACCCGGCCACGCCGACCTCGCCGCGGCCGCGCGCCTGCTGCTCGGCGCGTGTTTCCAGCAGGCCTTCCTGGACTCCTTCGAAGACACCGACAGCGGCAACGCCGTCGCGGCCCGCTTGGCGAAGACTCTGATCGCCGGCCTCCGGTGAACCGTCAGGCTTCGGCAGCCCGCCGCTTCGCCCGCTCCTCGTGCCACCGGTCGTAAAGGTTCGTGATCTCTTTCAGCGCGAACGACAGGAAGTCCTGCATCTCCGCCAGCCGCTTGCCGGCCGGCGTGTCCGCGCCCAGCGCGTCGATACCTTCCTCCGCCGCGTCGCGCCACATGATCAGGAACCGGTCGCGTTTGAGGAACGTGGCGTACCAAAGGTCGTCGTAGAGCCGGTAGTGGTCACGTCGCTCGCCCGGCTCGCGGACCTTCGTCACGAGCCCCACCTGCTCCAGGTACCGCACGGCACCGGAAACGGCCGCGGGGCTCACCGACAGCTGCGACGCCAGATCGGCGGCCGTGAGCTGACCTTCGTCGGTTGTCATCAGGGCCGCGAAGACGCGGGCGGCCATGCGCTGCATGCCGATCTGCGACAACACGAGGCCCAGGCTCTCGACGTACCGGCGGACGGCGTCCTCGTCTCGCTGCGTCGTCATCCGTCCATCCTCTCGCACACCCCAGGCCATGATCACTATATCCAGACATTTTCTTAACTTCACAACTTCGTGAAACGAGTGTAGCTTCCGAAACATGGGAAACGCCATCTCGATCTCCGGCCTTCACAAGTCGTTCGGCCGGACAAAGGCCCTCGACGGCCTCGATCTCCAGGTTCCCGTGGGGGAAGTCCACGGCTTTCTCGGCCCGAACGGCGCCGGGAAGTCCACCACTGTCCGGGTTCTGCTCGGACTGCTGCACGCCGACGCGGGCGAAGTGAGCCTGCTCGACGGCGATCCGTGGCGCGACGCGGCGAGCCTGCACCACCGCCTCGCCTACGTGCCCGGCGATGTCAACCTCTGGCCCAATCTGTCGGGCGGCGAGGTGATCGACCTGCTCGGGCGCCTGCGCGGCGGGCTCGACCAGAGCCGGCGCAAGGACCTCATCGAGCGGTTCGACCTCGACCCGCGCAAGAAGGGCCGCACCTACTCGAAGGGCAACCGGCAGAAGGTCGCCATCGTGGCCGCGCTCGCGTCCACTGTGGACCTGCTGATCCTCGACGAGCCGACCTCAGGCCTCGACCCGCTCATGGAATCCGTGTTCCAGGAGTGCATCCAGGAGGAACGCGCGCAGGGCCGCACCGTGCTGCTGTCGAGCCACATCCTCGCGGAGGTGGAAGCGTTGTGCGACGAGGTGAGCATCATCCGCAACGGCCGCACCGTCGAATCCGGCACGCTCGCCGAGCTGCGCCACCTCACCCGCACGTCGATCACCGCGGAGCTGGCCGGCCCACCCAACGGCCTGGCCAAGCTCGCCGACATCCACGACCTCGAGGTCACCGGCAACCGCGTGCGCTTCGACGTCGAGACGCGCTCGCTCGACGACGCGTTGCGCCAGCTCACGCAGGTCGGCGTGCGCAGCCTGGTGAGCCAGCCGCCGACTCTGGAGGAGCTCTTCCTCCGCCACTACACCGAGGGGACCGCGAAATGACCGCGACCCTCACGCGGGCGCCGGCCTCGAACACGGCGCTCGTCGGCACCTGGCACCTCACGCGGCTGGCGCTGCGGCGCGACCGCGTGATCCTGCCGATCTGGATCGTGCTGCTCAGCATCGTCCCGGCCGCCACGGTGTCGAGCTACGATCAGTTCTACCCCGACGCCGCCAGCCGCGCGGCGCTCACCGCGGGCGCGCTGGCCAATCCGTCGTTCTCCCTGCTCTACGGCCCGGCCTTCGACCTCACGACGGCGGGCGGCTTCATCGCGTGGCGCATGGGCGGGTTCCTCGCGCTGCTCATCGGGCTGATGGCCGTCTTCACGATCACGCGCCACACGCGCCGAGGAGGACTCGGGCCGTGCGGAGCTGCTGGCGTCCACTGTGGTCGGTCGCTACGCGGCACTGACGGCAGCCGTCCTCGTGTCCGGCGCGGCGAGCGTGCTGATCGGCGTGATCCAGGTCGGCACCATGATCAGCGCGAAGCTGCCGGCCGAAGGCGCGCTGGCCTTCGGCGCGGGCACGGCGTCGGCGGGCCTGGTGTTCACGGGCGTCGCGGCGGTGGCCGTGCAGCTCGCCGAGTACTCGCGCACGGCCAACGGCATCGGCACCGCCGTGATCGGCGTCGCCTTCCTGCTGCGCGGCGCGGGCGACTCGACGTCCGACGCCCACTGGCTCTCGTGGCTCTCGCCGATCGGCTGGTCGCAGCAGGTGCGCCCCTTCGCGGGTGAACGCTGGTGGGTGCTGTTGCTGCCCGTCGCGTTCAGCTTGGTGCTCGGCGCCGCCGGTTACGCCCTCCTGCCGCGACGCGACGTCGGCACCGGCTTGGTGCCGCCCCGTCCGGGGCCGGCGGGTGGCGCGCCTTCACTGCGCACGCCGTTCGCGCTGGCATGGCGACTGCAACGCGGCCCCCTGCTGGGCTGGGTCATCGACTTCGCTGTCGGCGGCGCGCTGTTCGGCTCCATCGCGAACGGCATCTCCGGCCTCGTCGGCGACACCGAGCAGACGCGCCAGATCTTCGAGCGCCTCGGCGGTTCCGACGCGATCGTCGATGCGTTCCTCGCGACGATGGTGAGCCTGTTCGCCATGCTCAGCGCGCTGTACGGCGTCCAGGCGACACTGCGGATGCGCACCGAGGAGACGGGCGTGCGCTTCGAACCGCTCCTCGCCACCCGCGTCGGCCGCCTCCGGCTGGCCGCGAGCCACCTCGTGTTCGCGTACGTCGGGACGGCGCTGCTGGTACTCGTCGGCGGGGTGCTGCTGGGCATTTCGCACGGCCTGCGATCCGGCGATGTCGGCGGTTCCGTGGCCGACATGCTGACGGCCGTGCTGGTGCAGGTACCGGCGACGTGGGTGATCGTTTCGGTGTGCACGCTGCTTTTCGGGCTGCTGCCGCGGTTCACCGGCCTCGCCTGGGCCGCGGGCGCGCTGGGGCTGCTGATCAGCCTGTTCGGGCCAGTGGTGAACGCGCCGCAGGCAGTGCTGGACGTTTCGCCGTTCCAGCACCCGCCGAAGCTCCCGGGCGCGGCTTTCACGGCGACGCCGATCGTGTGGCTGCTAGGGGTCGCGGTGGTGTGCCTGGTGCTCGGCCTGTTCGGCTGGCGCCGGCGGGACGTGGGTTAGCGAACGGTCCCGTCGGGCCCCACGACCAGGCGGGCTTGAACTCCCGGTTCGCCGCAGTGGCTCGCTCGGGATGCCTGGGGGCGGACGGTCGTTCGCTGGGGTTCGCCACCGTCGAACACGACCTTGACGTCAACGGCCGCGGCGGGCAGTCCGGGGATTTCGACGAACCCGTACCGCCCGCCGGTCGGCACGGCCGACGCCGCGCAGGCGGTCGGGGTGCAGGTGGTGGGGCCGGGGGTGGTTGCTGTTCGAAGCTCCACCTGGCGCGGGGTGCACTGGGCGGCCCAGCACGCGGTCACTTCGGCTCGGCTGAACTGCCCTGCCGGCACGTCGATGGCCAATCCTGCGGGCGCGGCGATCGCGGGGCACGTCGGCGTTGGTGGGCTGCAGGCGGCGAGGCTGAGCAGGAGGACAGCGGCTAGGTGTCTTCGCACGTCAGCCAGACGTGCGGTGCCGGCCCGCTGGTTGCATCACCACTGCGCCGAGGCGACGTTGGGCGCGATGACCGACGTCGGACGCAACGACGTCGGCGACCCCGACCCCGATCCCGACACCGGCGCGGGCGGCTCGCGGGTCACGGAGACTGTCGCGGTCGTCGTGCTCGGCGGCGGCGCGGGTTCCGACATCGACTGCGACTGCGTGACCGTCACCGGGGGTGGTGGCTGGCCAGTCACCGTCACCGTGACCGGCTGCGCGGGTGGCGGCGACGACGGAACAGACGAATCGGCCGGACGGGTCGGTGAGTTCCCGGCCACGAGGAGTGCCGCCACGAGCAGACCGACGGCAAAGCCGGCCAGCCCGGTTACGACGACAGAACCCCAGGTCGGAGCCGTGTTGGACAAACCGGCACCTCCCTCGCCGAGCCGACGCGCGGGTACGAGGAGTAGTCGCGTTGATCTTATGCCCCGTTACAGGCTGTGCAAGTTGAGCTGGCTGGAATCAGGTTTGTGATCAGGTGGCATCGCGCCGCAGATCCGAGGTACTCGGTGACGCGTCCCGGCTGCTCTGCCCAGGAGCAAACGTTGTTCAGCACCACCGGGTTCTGCCGATTCATCTCGCCACCAGCGTCACCCCTTGCGGCCCTGACCGCTCTGGCGGCACTCGCACCGGCGCTGCAGCTCTTCACCGCCACGGCAGCGCCCCGCTCGGCGCCCGCCAATTGCCCTTTGCGAGGCGCTCACCAGGCAAAACCCCCGCCCTCCCAAGGGGGGCGTCCCATCTCCATTCTACCGGCCGGTGCCGACAGGACCGTTGAAAAGCTGCGCAGAGGCCCGAGTTGTCCACAACTCGGTGTCACTGTGGATAACTCGGGCGAACGCGCGGGGCGGACCTCGGCGGGTTGCGGGGAAAGGTCACAGAGAGTCGAGGGTGGCAGGGCTCGAGGTTGGATGCGGCGCAGCGATCACAGGCGTTGGGTACGACTCCTCAGCCATGACCTCGGGCGCGCCGGTCGCGATTCCGGCGCTGAGCCTCACCCCCGCGATCCGGCCTGACTTCACCCCTGCGGAAACTCAACCAACCGCACGAAGGCCGTCGAGCAGGACTCGGATCCGGTCATGACACCCGGGCGAAAAGCGCTCCACCGCAAGAGCGCCGGCCATGAGCGCGGGCACGTGGCCCCGCGCCGAAGTCGGTCCGGACGGCGCCCGCGACCCGCGAGACTTCACCGCTGCGGAGCCTCAGGAACCTGCCGAACCAACCGCGCGCAGCCCGTCAAGCAGGACACGAACCAGATGATGACTACCCGGCGAATACCGCTCCACCGCCAAAGCCCCGACGATCAGCGCACGCAGGTCATCCCCATCGAGATCGGTGCGAACCGCTCCCGCCGCCTGCGCGCGTTCGAGCAGGGCGGCCAGGTTTGTGCGGAACTCGGTGCCGATCTCCGCCTTGTACGCGGAGCCCGTGGTGGCGCCCAGTGCTTCGCAGATCGCGCGGTTGAGGGAGGCCTGCTTGATGACGCGCGCGAAGTAGTCGTAGAACGCCGCGCCCGGGTCTTCGGCGTCGACGAGTTCGCGGGCTTCCAAAGCGAACTGCTCCAGGCGCTCCAGCACCACGGCCTGAAAAAGCGCCTCCTTGCTGGGGAAATGCCGATACACCGTGCCCGCGCCGACGCCCGCGAGCCGCGCGATGTCGTCGAGGGGCACGGCCAGCCCGTCGGCCGCGAAAGCCTCCTCGGCGGCAGCCAGCACCCGGGCCCGGTTGCGGCGCGCGTCGGCGCGCAGCACTGGCTTGTCCACGGGCGTCCTCCTCGATCTCGTTGACAAACGGACTGCTCACTCCGTATCGTGGGAACCGGGTGCACCGTTCCGATTCAACCTCATTCTTCCTCGGAGAAGTCCTGATGAGCAGAACCGTGTCCGAAATCTCGCAGCTCTTCGTCCACAGCATGCAGACGCTCGACCCCGCGCCGCTCGCCGACGTCTTCGCCACCGAAGCCGTGTACGAGCTCCCCTTCCACGGCCACCGCGTCGAAGGCCGCGAAGCGATCCTGGCGACGCTCGGCGACGGCGCCGTCCGCGCCCGTGCGCTCGGGCTGGACGCTGTGCGGGTCGGCATCCGCGAACTGGCCGACGGGTTCGTCGCCGAGCTCACCGTCGAGGGCCGCAACCCGCACACCGGTGAGAGCTACGGGTTTCCGTCGTCGGTCGGTCTGGTGACCGTCCACAATGGAGAGATCACGGCGTACCGCGACTTTCCCAACACCGCGGCGGCGCACGCCATGACCGGTGCTGCGACAGTGTTCCGGCGGTTCCTGGACGCGTCCGTGGAGAACCGCTGGGACGACCTCGCCGACCTCTATGCCGAGGACGTCGTGCTGGAAATGCCCTTCACGCCGGCCGGAGTGCCGCGCCTGACGCACGGGCGCGAAGAGCTGCGCCGCCGGTTCCGCGCCGCGGGCGCAGTGCGCCGGATGACCAAAGCGGACAACGTCGTCGTGCACGAAACAACCGACCCGGCTGTGCTCGTCACGGAGTTCGACCTCCACGGCGAGTTCGGTGGCGAAGCGTTCATCTCGTCGTACGTGATGGTGCTGACCATCCGCGACGGCAAGATCGTCCACACCCGCGACTACACCGACACCGCCGCGGCAGCGAAGCGGATCAACGCCGCTGCACGGTGACCAGCAGAGGCGTGGCGAGCCCGGCCAGCCAACCGGTCGCGTCGAGGGACCACTCGGCGAAAGTCCCGTAGACGGTGACCGCGTGCTGGGGGCCGGCCATTCCAGAAGCTGTCGTCGAACACGGGCGTGATCCCGATGGCAGCGTCGTCGTGCGACTGGTACGTGAACGTGGGCTGCTCGATCGACGCCAAACCGGCGCCGACGGGCAGGACCGCCGGCGACCGGCCGCTGTCGAGGGTCAGCCGATCCGGCGTCCGCAGGGCCGAATCGCTGTCGCCGAACCACTGCGCCGTGCTCGGGGACGGCAGCGGGAAGCGGATCACTGCGTCGCAGTCTGTGCCGCCGGTGGGCTGAAAAGCCGTTCGGCCGTCGAGGTCGTCCAGCCCCACACGCCGGGCACCAGGAGCACTCCCACGACCACGAAAATGGGGAACACCAACCGCGTCTCCACCTTTTTGCCTGTCCGCAGCCGGAAAACCTTCGGTGGCCGGATTTCGTACCAGGTCTCGCCCGCGATGGGCAGTGGGAAGAGGAACGGGCAGCCCGACTCCGTCAGCGAGTCGCCGAGGCAGTGCACGAAACATCCGGCCGCCACGGCGATCCCGAGCCAGCCCGAGATCTGCTGCAGCTGCGCGGCGTGGTCGGGCGGCGCGGTCAGATACCACCACAGGATGGCGCCGATGATGACCGGCAACAGCCAGTCACCCAGGGCGCCTTCCGCGAGCAGCAGACCGAAGAGCATCACACCGAACACGGCCCACGGTCCACCGGCGGAAGCGCCCCACGAAGCGAGCGCACCCAGCCCGGCCGCGAAGAGCACGGTGTGCGACAGGTGGCGGTGCTTGCCGGTCACCTTCTCGTCGCGGGGGCCCTTCGTCAGGGCGTACACGGCCGACGAGACGCGGCGCAGGAGCCACGACAACGCTCCCGTCAGCCAGCCGAGGAGACGGGACGCGCTGGCGCCGGGGTGGTCGAGGTCGGGGAGCAATGCGAAGCCGGCCGTGGTGGCGGCGAAGACCGCCGCCTGGTGCAACGAACCGGCGCCGACCGCGGGCGCGAGGGCGAGGCCCGCGCACCAGCCGGTCAGGGCGTGGGTGCGCCCCATCATCGTAGATCTCCCCCAGGTCGCGAGCGGAATTCAGGTCCGCGCGACCGTATCGGGGATCAGGCGGGCGGTTCCTCCGACACGCTCAGGTGTTCGGCCACTCCCGTGAGCTCGATGACGCGGCTCACGGCCGAGCTGGGGACCACCGCGAGCTCGACGTCCTGCTCACGGGCCTGCCGCTGGGCGTGCAGGACCACGTTCAACGCCGAGGAGTCGAAGAAGGTCACCCCGGTCAGGTCGGCCACCACGCGCTGTGAGCTCTTGTCCGCGATCAACCCGGCAAGGGCTTCCTGCAGCTGCGGGCTGGTGAGCAGGTCGAGCTCACCGTTGACCACCACCCGCGGCTCGGCGGCCTCGGTGTCCAGCGTGATGCCGAACCCGGGAGGGGTGGCGTTCTGGTCGGCTGCGGGCATGCAGTTTCTCCTCGTCAGGCGCTGCTGCTGCTGCGCCGGTACGCGCCTGTATCTCAAGCGGCAACCGTTCACGGTTCCAGGCATCTGGAAAGTCCAACCCTAACCCAGTGGGTGACTGCCGCCGCGTCGGCCGCCACTGTCCCGGACAACGGCACGGGCGGGCAAGAGCCGGACGGCGGCACGGTCATTCCGGCGAACGGCCGCGCGCACAGCGACCCGCGTGCCGACGGGGCACGCGGGGCGGGTTCGGGACTGGGTCAGGCGGACAGCGGGTCGCGCTTGGCGGCGCGGCGTTCACGCATGAACAGCTCACGGCGCTCGATCTCGCCGAGGCCGCCCCAGATGCCGTACGGCTCCTGTACGGTCAGAGCGTGCTTACGGCACTGCGCCAGCACGGGGCAGGTCTGGCAGATCGCCTTGGCGCGCGACTCACGACGCTCGCGCGCGGACCCGCGCTCGTTGTCGGTGTGGAAGAACAGACTGCTGTCCGCGCCACGGCAGGAACCTTGCAGCTGCCACTCCCATTCCTCGGCGACCACGTTGGGCAGCCGGCTCACGTCAGCCATCTCGTCCCCACCTTTCCCGGGATCAGCACTTCGACCGCTACATGCCCGCCGGTCGCGCGAATCAAACCCGGGTTTGGTTTGCTCACACCCCGGGCATGAGCAGACCGGGCAGCACAGGACACGGCCGAGTGAGCCGGAGAGAGGACCGCACGTGGAGGACAACGCCCCGCTCGATCGGGAGGACGCCCAGCTCATCGAGGTGCGGACGGCGGCCATCCCGCACGTGGTGCCCACGCTGCGCACGATCGTCGCGGACATCGCGATGCGCCAGGACTTCGACCTCGACGCCGTGGAAGACCTGCGGATGGCGGTGGACGAGGCGTGCTCGATGCTCCTGCCGTCCGCAGCCGACGGCAAGCTGACCTGCGTCTTCTCCTGGATCGAGGGGCGCATCGAGGTCACCGTGTCGGTGATCGCCGACACCCCGGACCACGGTGACGACACCGGTCTGTCCTGGCAGCTGCTCACGGCGCTGGCCACGTCGGCGCGACGCACGGTGACCCCGGCCGACGGCCGGTACCTCTCCCGGGTTCAGCTCGTCCGGGAGAGTGAGGTGGCGCGCCCGTGACCACCCCCGCCGAAGGCGACGAGACCGATGTGGCGTCGCTGTTCGACGAGCTGGCCCAGCTGCCCGAAGGCTCCCCGCGCCGTGAGGAGATCCGGGACAGACTGGTGCGCGAGCACCTGGAGCTCGCCCGCAACCTCGCGCGGAAGTTCCGCAACCGCGACGAGGCCATGGACGACCTGGTGCAGATCGCGACGGTCGGCCTGATCCACGCCGTCGACCGCTACGACCCGACGCAGGGCACCGACTTCCTGGCCTTCGCCGTCCCCACCATTTCGGGTGAACTGCGTCACCACTTCCGGGACAACAGCTGGTCGGTGCGGGTGCCGCGGCGGCTGAAGGAGCTCAACGCGTCCATCTCCGCCACGCGCGAGGAGCTCACCGTGCGGCTCTCGCGCGCGCCGCGCCCGAGCGAGATAGCGCAGCACCTCGGCGTGCCGATCGAGGACGTCTACGAAGGCCTGCGCGCCGGCCAGGGCCGCTACGGCGCTTCGCTGGACAACCTGCTGGAGAACTCCGCGCACACGCGCTTCGGCGCGCCCGACGCGAACCTCAGCCAGGCGGAGCTGCGCGAGGCGCTGCGGCCCATGTTGGAGAGCCTGCCGGAGCGGGAGCGCAAGATCGTCGCGCTGCGGTTCGGGTCGGGGATGAGCCAGTCGGACATCGCGCGCCGTGTGGGCGTTTCGCAGATGCAGGTGTCGCGTCTGCTCGCGTCGACGCTGAAGAAACTGCGCACGGGACTGGTCGAGACCGACATCACCGAGGGCACTTGATTCGGGGTCCCCCCGCTTGGGTAGTAAGCCGGTGCGAGTAACGGACAGGTCGGGAGGTGTGGAAGCCATGACGACGTCGAAGATGCCGACGCGAGGCGCCACGACACCCGCCACCGTGCGCCTGGCGCTCCCGGACGACGTCACCGCGCCCACGATCGCCCGCCACGCGGTCCGCGCCAAGCTCGATGAGCTGGCGGTGGGCTGCGAATGGCGGGACGACATTCTGCTGGCGACGTCAGAGCTGGTGACCAACGCGTTCGAGCACGGTGAGCGGCCGGATCGGCTGGAGCTGCGGCTGTCGGAGGGACGGCTGGTGGTCTGCGTCTTCGACGCCGGCCAGGAGGTGCCGCGCCTCAAGGAGCCCTCACCGGAGTCGGCGCGCAGCCGGGGGCTGCAGCTGGTCCACGTGCTGTCGCAGGAGTGGGGCTACGAGCCGTGCGCGGGCGGGAAGTACGTCTGGGCAGCGTTCGCGGTGGGACCGGTCGCGTGAGTGCCCGCGGTTGATCCGGGTCCGCTTAGGATCGCTCGTATGGAGACTCGCAAGATCACCCGGCTGGGGCGTGAGGTGTCCGCCGTCGGCCTCGGGTGCTGGCAGCTCGGCGCCGACTGGGGCACCGTCGACGAATCCGAGGCCATGGGCGTGCTGCACGCGGCGGCCGACGAGGGAGTCACGTTCTTCGACACCGCCGACGTCTACGGCGACGGCCGCAGCGAGACGCTGGTCGGCCACTTCCGCCAGGAGCGTGGTGACGGCGTGTTCGTGGCCACGAAGATGGGCCGCCGCGCCGAGCAGGTGCCCGAGAACTACGTCGAGAAGGACTTCCGCGACTGGAACGACCGGTCCCGCCGGAACCTCGGGATGGACACGCTGGACCTCGTCCAGCTCCACTGCCCGCCGACCGCCGTGTACTCGTCGGACGCCGTTTATGACGCGTTGGACCGAATGGTCGACGAGGGCCGGATCAAGGCTTACGGCGTCAGCGTCGAGACGTGCGACGAGGCATTGACGGCGCTTTCGCGGCCGAATGTCGCTTCGGTGCAGATCATCCTGAACTGCCTGCGGCTCAAGCCGCTGGAGCGCGTGCTGCCGACGGCGGTGGAGACGGGCGCGGGGATCATCGCGCGGGTGCCGCTGGCGTCGGGTCTGCTGTCCGGGCGCTACACGGCCGCGACGACCTTCGGGACCGACGACCACCGCAACTTCAACCGGCACGGCGAGGCGTTCGACGTCGGCGAGACCTTTTCGGGGGTGCCGTTCGAGGTCGGGCTGGAGGCTGTGGAGCGCCTGCGGGGGCTGGTACCGGAGGGGCAGACGCTGGCGCAATTCGCGTTGCGGTGGATTCTTGATCAGCTGGGCGTTTCCGTGGTGATCCCGGGCGCGCGCAACGCGGAGCAGGCGCGGGGGAACACGGTTGCGGCCGGGCTGACTCCACTGCCGGAAGAAGCGGCGGCCGGGGTGCGGGCCACGTATGACGAGCTGATCCGGCCGTTGGTGCACGACAAGTGGTGATGAGGTTCGGCTGCGTCTGGGCGTCGGGTGACGATCTGCTGTGACGCGGGATTGTCTGCGCGGGTCCGTCGTGGTGCGGGACTGCCCACGCGGATCCGCCGTAGTGCGGGATCGTCTGCGCGGATCCGCTGTGGTGCGGGATCGTCTGCGCGGGTCCGTCGTGGGTGCGTGAAAGCCGGCGGCCTGTGCTGTCTTGCGCTGCACGCCGATGGCCAGGCGTCGGACTCGGGAGTGGCCGTTCGCGGATGAACCTCCGCGAACGGCCCTCGTCGGCGACCCAGGCCGGTTGTCCACAACTCGTGTCGACTGTGGACAACTCTTGTCGGCAGCGGGTTTTGTCGGTGTGCGCCGGTAGAATGGATCATGGGCGGCCCCCGGGAGGGTGGGTCTCTGGCGTGGCACGGGGTGAGCTCGACCGCAAGAGTTCCTTCGGCTGACAGCAACCGGCGGACGTTCCTCTGAGCTGACAGATACCTGAGTCCCTGAAGGTGCCCTTCTACCCGAGTCCTGAAGGTGCCCATCACCGCTCTACTTGACCGGTGTTATTCGACAGTGAGCGTCAGCCGCTGCACTCCCCAGTCGTTGGCCTGGTTGCCGGGCAGCCAGACGTCCAGGATGTCGCCGGAGATCCAGCTGCCGATGTCGGCCGCGTAGCAGTGGCCGTAGCCCGGGACGGAAATCCGGGTGCCCCAAGGGATGTTGCGGGCGTCGACGGCGCAGAAGCCCGGGCTGGCCTGGTAGCCGAGGGCGGTTTGGGCGATGTCGTTGTAGGCGGTGACGCGGTAGTTGAGCGTGGTGCCCCTGGCGAGGGCGTACGGGGCCAGCGCGCCGGACGAAGAAGCGCAGTACGCCGTGGAGATCTGGCCGAGCGAGCCGGGTGAGTTGTCCTCGGCGGTCATGGCGTAGAGCTGGTAGTTGGCGTTCTGGCAGGGGCTCGCGTCGGTGACCTGGAGCGTCGGCTGGCCCCAGTCGCTGAGCCACTGCAGGGCCTGGCCGTTGCGGAATGCGCGGTAGGCCTTGGCGCCCGGCACGCGGGAGAACGTGAAGGTGACCTTGCCGTCGCCGCCGAGGCCGCCGGAGACGCCGGTGGGCGCGGGCAGGCGGTTGCTCACGTTGACCGCGTCGACGAGGGAGCCCGGGCCGTGGCCGCCGGAGACGGGGCGATCGGGGATCGGGCCGGTGTAGAAGTGCTGGCATGCGGGCAAAGTCGCGGCGCTGGCCGTCGCGACGGGGACGGTGACGAGCGCGCCGAGCGCGAGCACGGCGGCGCTGAGGGCTCTGAGTTTCACTTTTCGGAACCTCCAGTGGGGACCGGGGTGGAGGAACCGTGCACGGGAGACCGACGTTAGGGATCGCCGGGCCAGGCCGTCAATAGGTCTGGACCATTTGGCGGCGCCGCGGTGTCAGAGCGTGGCGAAATACCGCTCGAGCCGCTCGGCCAGCTCAACCGGACGGCTCAACGCGACGCCGTGGGACCCGTCGATCTCGTCGATCGCGTCGGCCTCGAAGCCGAGCCGCTCACGTGCGACGCGCCGCTGCAGCTCGGGCGAGAAGAACTTGTCGTCGCGGCAGAGGAGCACGCGTGTGGGGATGTCGGGCAGCCGCGCGTCGGGCCACGGGTCGTCCCACTCCGCGCTGAGCTGGTCGCGGCTGCGGCTCAAGGCTTCGGCCGCCAGCTCAGGTGGGACGTCGCCGAGGTACGTCTCCGTCTCGGTGAGGCCTGAGCCAGGGCCTTCGAACCCGACGTTGCCCCACCACTGCCCCGGCGCCTCCCCGGGCGCTGGAACCATGCCGGCGAGGAAGACGAGCAACCGCGCGTTTTCCAGCCTCGCAGCGGCCAAGGGAGCGGTGAATCCGCCGTAGGAATGCCCGACCACGACGATGTCCGGCTTCCCCTCCACCGCCGCGGTGGCCGTGGCCGCGAAGTCCGCCAGCTTCGCCTCGGGGTTCCCGATCGGCAGGTCCGGGGCCACCGCTTCGTGGCCGCGCCACAGCAGCTCTTCGACGACGAGGTGCCAATCCCAGCCGCTGCCGCTGCCGCCGTGGATGAGGAGGAAGGTCGCCATGCCGGGGACAGTAACCGAGGGGCCTGACAATTCCGCCGCTACAGCTCAGAATCCGTCCGCAGCGCCCGCAACGTGCCACCACACACCGGGCACGTCGGTGCGACTCCGCTCGCACCGTTGCCGAGCACACAACGCACGCATAACACCGTCGGACAGCTCAGACACTCCATGCCCACCCGCGGTCCGTGGAACCGGACGTCGGCGTCCGAGGGCTCCTCGCGTTCGACCGGGTCACCGCACCGGCGGCAGTAGCCCAGCCCCATCCCGCGCAGGGTTTCCGGCGCCTGCGGGTGTTTGAGGTACGCGGCGTGCGCGAGGTGGACCTCGGCTTCGCCAGTCCGGCCGAGCCGGCCGAGCGCCATGGCGAGCGTGTTGTGCCCGTCGGAGTGGTCAGGCGCCAGCTCGACGCACCTCGTCAACGGCGCGATCGACGCCTTGACGTCACCGGACTCCAGCAGCGACGCGCCGAGGAGGGACTGCGCGTCCACCGACCGCCGGTCGGCGCGCACAGCGTCCTTGAAGGCCTTCGCGGCTTCCTCGCCGCGGCCTTGGCGCCACAGGCTCATCCCCAGCTCGAACGCGTCCCCGCCGTTCGAACGACGTGAAAAGATCCCCATCCCCAGCTCCATTCGGTTGCTTACCGATGCCGGGTTCGAGCCGGGAGGGGTCCCGCGACGGAGATCAGCTCGCAGCCGGGCAGCGGCGCAGCATGTCCTGCAGCGCCGTCTTCTCCCCCGTCGTGATGGTGAGGCCGTAGAAGTGCTTCACGGTCACCCAGTCCGTCGCGTAGGTGCACCAGAACGACACCAGCGGCGGCTTCCACTCGTCGGGTGCCTTGTCACTCTTCTGCTGGTTGAGGTTGTCTGTCACGGCGAACAGCTGGGGGCGCGTGAGGTCGTTGGCGAACTGCTCGCGTTTGTCCTGAGGCCAGTCGCGCGCGCCGCTGGCCCAGGCCTGGCCCAGGGGCACCATGTGGTCGATGTCGACGTCGCCGGGTTTGGTCCAGGTCTCGGCGTCGTAGACGCTGAACCAGGTGCCGGACGTCGGGTTGCAGTCGGCGCCGGCCTTCACGTCCTTGCCGTCGCGCTTGAGCACGAGCTCGCGCGTGTTGCAGTTGTGCCCCTGGTTGTCCCAGTGCGGGAATTTGTCACGGGAGTAGCCGGACATCGACGTGCGCGGCGCGATTTTCAGCTCGGCCAGCTGCTGCGTGACATCGGCGGGTGCGGCTCCCGTGGGGTCGGCGCCGCTTTGCCGCCCGGCGTACCAGATCCCGGCGACGGCCACCACGAGAACCACGACGACCAGCAGAATCCGCTGGGTGGGAAACGTCCGGGCCATGCGCGCGCGATCCTCTCGACGGGTTCGGGAGGCGGCAGTATGCCCGGCGCGAGGCCCGTGACCGCGCCGACACTCTCAGCTGCGCGCGAACCGTGTCCGGGACCACGGTGTCACGTCCGCGGCGCGCGGAGCGACTACCGGGGTGGGGGTAGGCGGAAGGGAGCGTGGCCGATGAGCGGGCGGCTGCGGAAGTGGAACTCGCGCGTCGACGACTACCTGCAGCGCAAGGCCGCGGAAGGCGGCAACGTCGTCGCGATGACACGCCTCGGAGCGGCGCTGCGCGAACGCGGCGAGCAGGCGGAGGCCGAGACGTGGTTCCGCCGCGCCGCGGCCGGCGGCGACCGCATCGCGATGACCGCGTTGGCGAACCTCCTGGCCGAGCGCGGCGTGCTCGACGAAGCCGAACGCTGGTACCACGAGGCCGCCCACGCCGGCGAGCCTCGCGGGATGCTGGGGCTCGGGCGCGCGTACGAACGGCGCGGCCGCGTCGAGGACGCCGAGTACTGGCTCCACGAGGCCGCCGTGACCGGTGACGTCGACGCGATGGGCGCGCTCGGGCACCTGCTCGCCGAACGCGGCCGCTACGACGAGGCCGAGGACTGGTGCCGCCGCGCCGCGAGCGCGGGCAACACGTCCGCGATGATCGACGTCGGCATCGTCATGCGCGAACGCGGCCGCTACAGCGAGGCCACGCGCTGGTGGCGCGAGGCCCTCTCCGACGGGGACCTCTCGGCGACGTGCCTGCTCGGCCGCCAGTCCGAACGCTTCGGCAAGCTCCAGGACGCCGAATCCTGGTACCGCCAGGGCGCGACCTCCGGCAACGTCGAGGCCACCGTCCGCCTGGGCCTGCTCCTGCACCGCCGCGGCGACGTCGACGAGGCCGAAGCCTGGTACCTCGACGCGGCCGAAGCCGGTGACGCCGCCGCGATGACCAACCTCGGCGTCCTGGCCCGCAACCGCGGCGACGAGGGCGAAGCCGCGGCTTGGTACCGCAAGGCCGCGGAGCACGGCAGCGTTCCGGCCCTCACGAACCTCGGGCACCTCGCGGAGGCGCGCGACGAGCTGGCGAAGGCGGAACGGTTCTTCCGCGCGGCGGCGGAGACCGGGGATGTGCAGGGGATGTTGAGCTTGGCCCGGATGCTGCAGGCGCGCGGGGCGGTGGAGGAGGCGGATACGTGGTTGTCGCGGGCGGAGGAGTCTCAGGGGGAGCATGACCGCGCTTGACGACGGGTTCGGGGACCGGCTGGGCACGGGCCCCGTTCAGCCGCTTGACGGAGACGCTCAGCCGCCGAGCGGAGACGCTCAGCCGCCCGGGCAGAGACACACAGCCCCCGCCCTCCCTGGGGGGCGTCCCCGTCCCATTTTATCGGCCCCCATCGACCATTCCGGGAAAACAACGCCCGAGGGGCGCAGTTGTCCACAGCTCCAAGTGGCTGTGGATAAATCAACAACCAAGATCAACGTCAGCCGCCACTCGGGTGAATTACTGCCCACCACCGCGATCTATTGTGTGATCCAACTCACAGCTCTAGTGTGAGGACAGGACTGCTCCCACCACCGAGCGCAGGGAAGTGCGGCCATGGTCGGCTCTCCGAGTACTTCTCCCGGTGCGGTAGCGGCGCTTTTCGAGCGCCGCGTCGCGCCGGGTGGAGAGCTGGGCGGGCAGGCGGAGGCGGTGGCCCAGGCGTGTCACGGGATGGCGCTGCGGTTCCACCGCGGCGGGAAGCTCGTGGTGTTCGGAAACGGGGGCGCGGGCACCGACGCGCAGCACGTGGCCGTGGAGTTCGTGCACCCCGTGATCGTCGGGAAGCGGGCGTTGCCGGCGATTTCGCTGACGGCCGACGTCGCGACCCTCACCAGCGTCGCGAACCGCCAAGGGCTCAATGAGATTTTCGCCTACCAGATCAAGTTCCTGGCCGAGCCGCAGGACATCGCGCTCGGCATCTCGTCCGACGGCGACTGCGCCAACGTCCGGCGAGGCCTCGAAGCCGCCCGTGAGCTGGGGATGCTCACCATCGCGCTCACGGGCGGGACCGGCCCGGGCACCATCACAGCCGACCACGTGCTGCGAGCGCGCTCCGACGACCCCCGCGTGGTCAAGGAAATCCACGTCACGACCTACCACGTCCTGTGGGAACTCGTGCACGTGTTCTTCGAGCAGCCCGGTGTCCTCGCACCGGAGGTGGCGTCATGAACGCCCGTGACGCCGACAGAGCACCGGCCCCCGCCTGTCACGACGGGGTGTGCATCACCTGTTCCGATATCGCGGTCGAAGTGACCGTCGTCGAACTCCTGGACCTCGGGTTCGCAGTCGTGGATACCGGCCAGGGCAGGGAAGAAGTGAGCGTCGCACTGGTGCAAGCCGGTGTCGGCGATCGCATCCTCGTCCACGCCGGCGAAGCCATCGCACGTCTGGAGATTCCCGAATAGCCGAGGGAGTTGAGCGGCCATGGCAAGGGATTCCGTGGGCGCGAGTGGACTGGAGGAGCTGTACCCGTTCCTGTACTCGGGTACGAGCGATCTCGATGCCGTCCTGACCCAGGTCCGGCAGTCCACAGTGGAGAAAGCCCGCGAGATCGTCGCACTGCGCCGCCAGGTTCTCGAGACCGACGGCGAGCGCCTCGCCGCGTGCGCGCGCGACCTCGCGCAGGCGTTCGCCGGCGGTGGCCGGTTGCTGGCCTTCGGCAACGGCGGCAGCTCCACCGACGCGCAGGACCTCGCGAGCCTGTTCCTCAGCCCCGACAGCCCCGACGGCAACGCGAGGCCACTGCCCGCGTTCGGCCTCACCAACGACATCGCGGTGATCACCGCCCTGTCCAACGACATCGGGTTCGACGTCGTGTTCTCCCGGCAGGTCGCCGCGTTCGGCCGCCGCGGCGACATCGCCGTGGGCCTGTCGACCAGCGGGAACTCGGCGAACCTGCTGTCCGCGTTCGACGAGGCCGCGCGCCGAGGCCTCGTCACCGTCGGCATCGCCGGGTACGACGGCGGCAAGATGGCCGAACTGCGCTCGATCGACCACCTCTTCGTGGTGCCGTCGCCTTCCGTGCACCGCATCCAAGAAGCCCAGACGACCCTTTACCACGCACTGTGGGAACTCACCCTCAGTGCGCTCGACGACCTCGAGGGTGAACAGCCGTGACCCACGCCCAAGAAGAAGAGAAGCCCATCCACATCCTGTGGATCAACGCCGGACTGTCCTGCGACGGCGACTCGGTCGCGCTGACCGCCGCGACGCAGCCGAGCATCGAGGAGATCGTGCTCGGCGCGCTGCCCGGCCTGCCGAAGATCCAGGTGCACTGGCCGCTGATCGACTTCGAGTGCGGTCCGGACAAGGGCGCCGACACGTTCATCGAGTGGTTCTACAAGGCCGACCGCGGCGAGCTGGAACCGTTCGTGCTGGTCGTGGAGGGGTCGATTCCCAACGAGGCCATCAAGGCCGAGGGCTACTGGTGCGGCTTCGGCAACAATCCCGCCACCGGCCAGCCGATGACCACCAGCGAATGGCTCGATCGCCTGGCGCCCAAGGCACTCGCCGTGGTCGCGGCCGGCACCTGCGCCGCGTACGGCGGCATCCACGCCATGGAGGGCAACCCGACGGGCGCGATGGGCGTGCCCGACTACCTGGGCTGGGACTGGAAGTCCGGCGCCGGCCTGCCGATCGTCTGCATCCCGGGCTGCCCGACGCACCCCGACAACTTCTCCGAGACGCTCACCTACCTGCTCTACCAGGCCGCCGGCCACGCGCCGATGATCCCGCTCGACGACCACCTTCGTCCACAGTGGCTCTTCGGCGCGACCGTCCACGAGGGGTGCGATCGAGCCGGCTACTACGAGCAGGGTCAGTTCGCCGAGGAGTACGACTCGCCGAAGTGCCTGGTGAAGCTCGGCTGCTGGGGCCCGGTCGTGAAGTGCAACGTGCCCAAGCGCGGCTGGATCAACGGTGTGGGCGGCTGCCCGAACGTCGGCGGCATCTGCATCGGCTGCACCATGCCCGGCTTCCCGGACAAGTTCATGCCGTTCATGGACGAACCGCCCGGCGCGCACGTCTCCTCGATCGCGAGCGGCGCGTACGGCTCGGTGATCCGACGCCTGCGCAAGATCACCGAACGCAAGGCCGACGCCGAACCCAGGTGGCGGCACAAGGGCAAGCAGCTCGAGACCGGCTACCGCTCCTCCTGGCGCTGAAGGGACTGGGGACATGACGCAGACACAGCCGAAGAGCGGCGGCAAGGCCGAGACCGACCTCGTCGAGATGGCGTGGGACCCGATCACGCGCATCGTAGGCAGCCTCGGGATCTACACGAAGATCGACTGGGCGGCCAAGAAGGTCGTGGAGTGCCACAGCACGTCTTCGGTCTTCCGCGGCTACAGCATCTTCATGAAGGGCAAGGACCCGCGCGACGCGCACTTCATCACCAGCCGCATCTGCGGGATCTGCGGCGACAACCACGCCACGTGCTCGGTCTACAACCAGAACATGGCCTACGGTGTACGCCCGCCGCACCTCGGCGAGTGGATCATCAACCTCGGCGAGGCCGCCGAGTACATGTTCGACCACAACATCTTCCAGGAGAACCTCGTCGGCGTCGACTACTGCGCGAAGATGGTGGCCGAGACCAACCCCGGCGTGCTGGAGCTGGCCAACCGCACCGAGGCGCCGCACGCGCGTGACCACGGGTACAAGACCATCGGCGACATCATGCGCTCGCTCAACCCGTTGGAGGGCGAGTTCTACCGCGAGGCCCTGCAGGTCAGCCGTTCCACGCGCGAGATGTTCTGCCTCATGGAAGGCCGCCACGTCCATCCGTCCACTTTGTACCCGGGCGGCGTCGGGACGATCGCAACGGTGCAGCTGTTCACCGACTACCTCACCCGGCTGATGCGCTACGTCGAGTTCATGAAGCGCTGCCTGCCGATGCACGACGACCTGTTCGACTTCTTCTACGAAGCCATCCCCGGTTACGAAGAGGTCGGCCGCCGGCGCATCCTGCTCGGCTGCTGGGGCAGCCTCAACGACCCGCAGTACTGCGACTTCACCTACGAGAACATGGAGTCGTGGGGCCGCAAGATGTTCGTCACGCCCGGCGTGGTCGTCGACGGCAAGCTGGTCACCACGAGCCTGCTCGACATCAACCTCGGCATCCGGATCCTGCTCGGCTCGTCCTTCTACGAAGACTGGGAGGGCATGGAGAAGTTCGTGACGCACGACCCGCTGGGCAACCCGGTGGACGCGCGCCACCCGTGGAACCAGCACACGATCCCGCGCCCGCAGAAGCGCGACTTCGACGACAAGTACTCGTGGACGATGTCGCCGCGCTGGTTCGACGGCACCGACCACCTCGCGCTCGACACCGGCGGCGGCCCGATCGCCCGGCTGTGGGTCACGGCGCTGGCCGGCCTCGTGGACACCGACTACGTGAAGTCCACCGGCCACAGCGTGGTGATCAACCTCCCGCGCACGGCGACGAAACCCGAGGTCAGCTTCGAGTGGAAGATCCCGAAATGGAGCAACGCGCTCGAGCGCAACCGAGCGCGCACGTACTTCCAGGCCTACGCGGCCGGGCTCGCGCTGCACTTCTGTGAGCAAGCGCTCGCCGAGGTCCGCGGCGGCAACACGAAGACGTGGGAGCCGTTCAAGGTGCCTGAGGAAGGCGTGTCGTGCGGGTTCACCGAGGCGGTGCGCGGGGTCCTTTCGCACCACATGGTGATCAAGGGCGGCAAGATCGCGAACTACCACCCGTACCCGCCGACGCCGTGGAACGGCAGCGTGCGCGACTCCTTCGGCACGCCGGGCCCGTACGAGGACGCGGTGCAGAACACGCCGATCTTCGAGGAGAACACGCAGGAGAACTTCAAGGGCATCGACATCATGCGCACCGTGCGCAGCTTCGACCCCTGCCTGCCGTGCGGCGTGCACATGTACACCGGCAAGGGCAAAACGCTCGACCGGATCCACACCCCCCACGCGTTCGGCGGAGAGGTGTTCTGAACCATGACGGAGCGCGACATCGGCCAGGTCGGCGAACGCATCGAGCAGCTCCTCGGTGAGCTCGCGGCGGAGGCGGGCGGCACCGTGGCGGACAAGGCCGAGGACCTTGTCCACACGCTGCTCGAGTTCTACGGCGCCGGCCTGACGACGATCGTGTCCGTCCTGCGAAAGGACGTCGCCGGCGAGGTGCTGCTGGAGCGCCTCGCCGGCGACGACCACGTGCGGGGCCTGCTGGTCCTCCACGACCTGCACCCGAAGTCCACTTTGGACCGCGTCAGCGAGGCGCTCGACGAGGTGCGGCCGTACCTGGGTTCGCACTCCGGAGACGTCGACATCGTCGGCATCGACGCCGAAGGCGTGCTGCGGCTGCAGCTGCAGGGCACGTGCGACGGCTGCCCGTCCTCGACCGTCACGGCGAAGATGGCGATCGAACGCGTGGTGCGCGAGGCCGCGCCGGAGCTCACCGACGTCGTCGTGGCCGGGGTGGTGCCCGAACCGACCGGCCCCGGCGGACGTCCGCTGCTGCCGCTCGAAACAGTCGAGTGCCCGGTCCCCCTGGAGCAGGCATGACGGGCGGTCTGCGCAAGTTCCTGACGCCGGCCGAGCGACCGGCGCGCGGTGAGAGGTGCGAGCTGTGCACGGAGCCGATCGGCGTCGGCCACGGGCATGTGATCGACCTCGAATCCCGCATCATCATGTGCACCTGCCGGGGCTGTTATCTGCTGTTCACGCACACCGGTGCAGGCGGCCACCGGCACCGCGCGGTGCCGACGCGGTACCGGCACGCCGCGCGGTTCGCGGCGGGCTCGGCGCTGTGGGAGACGGCCGGGATCCCCGTGCGGATGGCGTTCCTCTTCTACAACTCGATGCAGGAGCGCGCGGTCGCGTTCTACCCGAGCCCGGCCGGCGCGACGGAGTCGCTGCTGCCGTTGGACACGTGGACGGAGCTGCTGCAGGAGGAGCCCGAGTTCGCCACCGTGGCCCCCGACGTGGAGGCGGTGCTGATCAACAAGCACGACGTCGGGTTCGAGGCCTTCCTCGTGCCCATCGACGTGTGTTATGAGCTCGTCGGCCTGGTCCGCCTGCACTGGCGCGGATTCGACGGCGGCGCCGAAGCGCACGAAGCCATCGACCGCTTCTTCGCCGACCTTCGCGCCCGCGGAGAGGTCGCCGCGGATGGCTGAGCTCACCTTCGACTGCCTGGACGTGCGCCCGGTGAAGTACGCGGCGTCGCCGACGCTCGCGTTCAGCATGAAGATCACCGAGCTCACCGCCCAGCCGATCCACGCGCTGGTGCTGCGGGTGCAGCTGCGGATCGAACCGCAGCGGCGCCGCTACAGCAGCGGGGAGTCGGAACTGCTCACGAACCTGTTCGGTGACCCGGCGCGGTGGGGCGAGACGCTGCGGCCATTCCAGTTCGCGACCGTGGCGGTGATGGTGCCGAGCTTCACGCGCACCACGGAGTTCCAGCTCGAGGTGCCCTGCACGTACGACCTGGAAGTGGCCGCCGGCAAGTACTTCCACGCGCTCGCCGACGGTGTGGTCCCACTCGTGCTGCTGTTCAGCGGCACGGTGTTCGCGAAGGGTGGTCCGGGGTTCTGGGTCGAGCCGGTGCCGTGGCACACCGAAGCCGAGTGCCGGATGCCGATCGCCGCGTGGGACGAGCTGATGAACCAGTACTTCCCCAACGTCGCGTGGCTGAAGCTGCACCGGGAGACCGTCGACGCGCTGC
This sequence comes from Amycolatopsis sp. NPDC051373, assembly GCF_040689465.1. Taxonomy (NCBI): domain Bacteria; kingdom Bacillati; phylum Actinomycetota; class Actinomycetes; order Pseudonocardiales; family Pseudonocardiaceae; genus Amycolatopsis; species Amycolatopsis sp. NPDC051373. The sequence goes on from NZ_JBFBAE010000008.1 coordinate 309,623, forward strand.
TGCGGTACAAGTCGCGCCACGCCATCCCGACGTGGGACGCGGCGATGGAGCACCTGCTGACGAACGTGGGTGATGGCCCGTGACCAGCGTGTTCGACCAGGCTCGCGCCGTCGGCGACGCCGTGCTGTACGAGGGGTACCTGCTCTATCCGTACCGCGCGTCGGCGCGGAAGAACCGGGTGCGCTGGCAGTGGGGTGTGCTGATGCCGCCTTTGTACGCGTCGGAGGAGCGCGGCGACTACGCGACTTCGCGCACGGAGTGCCTGCTGGAGCCCCGCAAGCACACCTCGGTGCACCTGACGCTGCGGTTCCTGCAGGCCCAGGAACGCCTGGTGCACGACGGCCACGGATTCGTCGACTCCGTGACCGTGGCCGGCAAGGACTACACGACGTGGGACGAAGCCGTGGAGCACGAGCTGAACTTCGTGGTCCCCGTGGCCGAGCTGCTCGCCCAGCCCGTGGAGCTGCCGTTCTCCGTGCCGCCGGCCGAGACGCGCGAGTGCGTGGGCGACCACTGCACGCTCGTGCGCCGCTCCGGCGAGCTGACCGGTCTGCTCACGGCTCGCCTCGACGCGCTCGACGGCCCCTTCGGCGGCACGCGGCTGCGACTGGACCTGCGCAACACGAGTACGTGGCCGTCGGACGGCGTCCGCGAATCGGCGCTGCGCAGGGCGTTGCTCGCGGCGCACGTGATCCTGGCGGTGGACTCGGGCCACTTCCTCTCGATGCTCGACCCGCCCGAATGGGCGAAGCCGGCCGTCGAGGCGTGTGTGAACGAGCGCGTGTGGCCGGTGCTGATCGGCGGGTCGTCGCGAAGCGGGGTGATGCTGGCGTCCCCCATCATCCTCTACGACGACCCGTCGATCGCGCCCGAAAGCCCTGGTGAGCTCTTCGACGGTACGGAGATCGACGAGATCCTGACGCTGCGCACGATGGCGCTCACCGACGAGGAGAAACGCCAGGCCCGCGCGACGGATCCCCGGGCGGCCGCGCTGCTGGACCGCGTGGACGACCTGCCGCAGGAGCTGCTCGACCGGCTGCACGGGACGGTGCGGTACCTGCGTTCGGTGACCGGCGAGGAAACCGATCTGCGGGCGAACCCTGCTTCACCCATGAACCCTGTGCCGTGGTGGGATCCCGGAGCCGACTCGTCCGTCTCCCCGGAGACCGACGGCGTCGTGGTCGCCGGCGTCCGCGTGGCCGCGGGCTCCCGCGTGCGGCTGCACCCGAACCTGCGTGGCGCCGACGCCCAGGACATGTTCCTCACCGGCCGCGTCGCCACCGTGCGCGCCGTGCTGTCCGATGTGGACGGAACCACGCACGTGGCCGTGACCCTCGACGACGACCCGGGCTCCGACCTGCAGAACGCCCACGGCCGCTTCCGCTACTTCTCCCCCGACGAGCTGGAGCCGACATGAGACCACAGGTGCTGGTGGCGGGGATCGGCAACATCTTCCTCGGCGACGACGGCTTCGGCGTCGAAGTGCTCAAGCGGCTCGAACACGAAGAGCTGCCGGAGTGGGTGCAGATCGCCGACTACGGCGTCTCCGGCCTGCACCTGGCCTACGACCTGCTCGGCGGCTACGACACCACGATCCTGCTCGACGCGACGCCGCACGGGGTCGAGCCGGGCACGTTGTCGCTGATCGAGGCCGACGTGGACGCCATGGCTTCGGCGCCCGTGATCGACGCCCACGGCATGCAGCCCGAAGCCGTGTTCCGACTGCTGCGGCTGCTCGGCGGCGACGCGGGGCGCGTGCTGATCGTGGGCTGCGAGCCGAAGTCGGTCGAGTCCGGGATCGGGCTCAGCAAGGAGGTCGCGGCGGCCGTGCCCGCGGCCGTGCGTGCGGTGAAGGAACTGGCGTGGGGCAGCACCCCACGTCTCCCCCAAGACTCCCTCAAGACGGAGGTCTGACCATGTTCAAGCGGGTGCTGCTGCTGATCGTGCTCATCGGTGTGGTGGCGTGGGTCGCCCGGCTGGTGAAGCCGGACGTGCAGCGTTACGTCGACATGAGCCGGAAATAGCCGTGTGCCTCGGCATTCCGGGCGAGATCATCGAGATCAGCGAGGAGCGTCCGGACCTCGCGAAAGTCTCGGTGTGCGGGGTGAAGCGGGCCATCAACATCGGCCTGCTCGCCGACGACCCACCCGCGCCGGGTGAGTGGATCCTCATCCACGTCGGGTTCGCACTTTCAAAAATTGACGAGGAGGAGGCCGCCGCGGCGCTGGAGTTCCTGGAGAGCATCGGGAAGGCGTACGAGGACGAGATGACCGCCCTCCTCGAATCTCGGATCGACTGATCGATCAGGAGGAACCATGCGGTTCGTCGACGAGTTCCGGGACGCGGACAAGGCGCGGGCGCTGTCCGCGAAGATCACCGCGCTGTGCGAGCCCGGCAGGCACTACAAGTTCATGGAGGTGTGCGGGGGCCACACGCACACGATCTACAAGCACGGCCTCGAGGATTACCTGCCCGAGAGCGTCGAGCTCGTGCACGGCCCGGGCTGCCCGGTGTGCGTGATCCCGATGGGCCGGATCGACGACGCGATCAGCATCGCGCGCCGGCCCGGGGTGCTGATGACCTCGTTCGGCGACATGATGCGCGTGCCGGGTTCGGGCGGCAACTTCTTCGACTCCAACGCCGAGGGCACCAACATCAGGATGGTGTACTCGCCGCTCGACTCGCTGAAGATCGCCCGGCAGAACCCAGACCTGCAGGTGGTCTTCATGGCCATCGGGTTCGAGACGACCACGCCGTCGACCGCGATGACGCTGCTGCGCGCGGCCGACGAGGGCCTCCCGAACTTCTCGGTGTTCGCCAACCACGTGACGATCGTGCCGGCCATCAAGGCCATCCTCGACTCACCCGACCTGCGGCTCGACGGGTTCCTCGGCCCGGGCCACGTCTCGACGGTGATCGGCTGCCGGCCGTACGAGTTCATCGCGCGCGACTACGGCAAGCCCGTGGTGGTGGCCGGGTTCGAGCCGCTGGACATCCTGCAGTCGATCTACCTGTTGATGGTGCAGCTGTCCGAAGGCCGCGCCGAGGTGGAGAACCAGTACTCGCGCGTGGTGCCGTGGGACGGCAACCTCGTGGCGCTCAAGGTGATCAACGAGGTGATGGAGCTGCGGCCGTACTTCGAGTGGCGCGGGCTCGGGTTCATCTCGCACTCGGCGATGCGCGTGCGTGAGAAGTACGCGGCGTTCGACGCCGAGCGCCTCTTCGACGTGCCGGGCGTGCGGGTGGCGGATCCCAAGGCGTGCCAGTGCGGTGAGGTGCTCAAGGGCGTGCTGAAGCCGTGGGAGTGCAAAGTGTTCGGCACGGCGTGCACGCCGGAGACGCCGATCGGCACCTGCATGGTCTCGCCCGAAGGCGCGTGCGCGGCGTACTACAACTTCGGCCGGTTCAGCCGCAAGCGCGTGCGGGAGGCGAGCCACGCATGACCACCACGGAACGCGAGCAGCAGGTGCTCGACCGCATCGAACGCGCCCGGCGGCGGCGCGCGAAGGTGCGCGAGGAGCGCATCACCCTGTCCCACGGCTCGGGTGGCAAGGCCACACACACGCTGATCGAGGCGGTGTTCCTCGACGCGTTCCGCAACCCGCTGCTGGAGCCGATGGAGGACGCGGCCGCGCTCGCCATCGGCGGGGCGCAGCTGGCGCTGACCACGGACTCGTTCGTGGTGTCGCCGCTGTTCTTCCCCGGCGGCGACATCGGCGACCTGGCCGTGAACGGCACGGTCAACGACCTCGCCGTGTCCGGCTCACGGCCGCTGTACCTCACGGCCGGGTTCATCCTCGAGGAAGGGTTCCCGGTCGAGGACCTGCTGAAGATCGTCGACTCGATGAAGGCGGCGGCGCTCGCGGCCGACGTGCAGATCGTCACCGGGGACACGAAGGTCGTGCAGCGCGGCAAGGGCGACGGCGTGTACATCAACACCGCCGGCATCGGCGTCTCGATCCGTTCGGGACTGGGCGTTTCCTCGGTTCGGCCGGGCGACGCGGTGCTGGTGTCGGGGCCGATCGGGGACCACGGCGTCACGATCATGCTGGCCCGTGGCGAGCTGGACATCGACGCCGACATCGAATCGGACACCGCGCCCGTCCACGGGCTGGTGGCGGGGCTGCTCGCGGCGGTGCCCGGGGTGCGTTCGATGCGCGACGCGACCCGCGGCGGCGTGGCAACGATCCTCAACGAGGTCGCGGCCGGCGCGCAGGTTTCGGTGATCGTGGACGAGAACGCCGTGCCCGTGCGCGACGAAGTGCGCGGCGCGTCGGAGCTGCTGGGCATCGACCCGCTGTACGTGGCGTGCGAGGGCCGGATCGTGACGTTCGTCGACGGCGCCCAGGTCGACGCCGCGCTGGCCGCGCTGCGTTCGCACCCGCTCGGCGCGGAGGCGGCGGTGATCGGCCGCGTCGCCGACGACCCGCCGGGCCTGGTGCTGCTGAACACCGCGTTCGGCGGCACGCGGATCGTGGACATGCTGGTGGGCGACCCGCTGCCGAGGATCTGCTAGTGCACGAGATGTCGATCACGCAAAGCGTCGTGGACGCGATCGTCTCGCGGCTGGGTTGGCAGGCCGTGCGCAGTGTGCGGTTGGAGATCGGGCGGCTGTCCGGCGTGGTGCCGGACAGCGTGCGGTTCTGCTTCGACGTGGTTTGCGAGGGGACGTCGTTGCAGGGCGCGGAGTTGGAGATCGACGAACCGCCCGGGCGGGCCGCGTGCCGTGACTGCGGGGCGGAGTTCGGGATCGACGACCCGATCCTGCTGTGCGCGTGCGGCAGCGCGAACGTCGAGGTGCTGACGGGGCGGCAGCTGCGCATCAAATCCGTGGAGGTGGTTTGAGGTGTGTGCGACGTGTGGTTGTTCGGACTCGGCTTCGGTTCATTCGCACGCTGATGCTCATTCGCACGCGGCGGACCATTCGCACGCGGAGGGTTCTCACACTGTGGTGCTGGAGCAGGACGTGCTGGCCAAGAACGATCATCTGGCCGGGCACAACCGGTCGCGGCTCGCTGAGCTGGGTGTCTTCGCGGTCAACCTGATGAGCTCACCGGGGGCCGGGAAGACGACGTTGCTGGAACAGACCGTGCGCGCTTTGGGTGCTTCAGTGCCGCTCGCGGTGGTGGAAGGTGACCAGGAGACCCTGCTGGACGCCGACCGGATCAAGGCTTCGGGCGCGCCGGTCGTGCAGATCAACACCGGCGCGGGCTGTCACCTCGACGCGACGATGCTCTCGCGCGCGCTCGACACGTTGGCGCCGGCGCGGGGTTCGGTGGTGTTCGTGGAGAACGTCGGGAACCTCGTGTGCCCCGCGTTGTTCGACCTCGGCGAGGCGGCGCGCGTGGTGATCATGTCCGTGACGGAGGGGCCGGGGAAACCGCTGAAGTACCCGCACATGTTCGCGTCGACGGATCTGGTGCTGCTCAACAAGATCGACCTGCTGCCGTATGTGTCGTTCTCGGTGCCGGAATTCCTGCACGACCTGCAGCACGTCAACCCGGACGCGCGCGTGGTGGAGATCAGCGCGACCCGGGGTGACGGCCTGGACGAGTGGTACGGCTGGCTGCGACAGCGACCTGGCCGAGGCTGATGCCGCCGTCGTTGGTCGGCACGCGGGAATGGGTGAGGACGCGGAAACCGTTGTCTTCCAAGGACGCTACGGTTCTTTCCAGGAGCAGAAGGTTCTGGAAGACGCCACCGGACAGGGCGACTGTCTGGAGGCGGGTCGTGTCGCGCAGGCGGGTGCAGGTTTCGGTGATGGCTTCGGCGACGCCGTTGTGGAAGCGCGCGGCGACGACCGCGCGTGGGGTGCCGTGGTCGAGGTCCTCGACGACGGCTCGGAGCAAGTCCACACCGGACAGTTCCGTCGGGGTCTGCTCGCAGTGGTAAGCACTGCCTTCTGAAGGATCGGCGAGTTGTTCCAGTTCCACGGCGGCCTGGCCCTCGTAGTTGATCTCGTCGCGGACGCCGAGCACGGCGGCGACGGCGTCGAACAGCCGGCCGGCGCTGGACGTCAGCGGGGAAGCCAGGCCGGTGCGGGCGAGGCGGAGGACGTCTTCCCACTGGTCTTCGTGGCGGGCTCGGAGCGCCGTCGACTGGGCGTCTGCGGCGTCGAGGTAGGCGGCGGCCATGCGCCAGGGCTGGCGGATGGCCGTGGTGCCGCCGGGCAGCCGGATGGGCGCGAGGTGCGCCAGGCGGTCGAACCCGGCAAGGTCGGCTTTCAGGAACTCGCCGCCCCAGAGCGTGCCGTCGGTGCCGTAGCCGGTGCCGTCGAACGCGACGCCGAGGACGGGGCCGGCTTCGCCGTTGTCGGCCAGGCAGGAGGCGATGTGGGCGTGGTGGTGCTGCACGCCGACGAGCTCGACGTCTTCCAGGTCCAGGGCGTATTTCGTCGACAGGTACTCGGGGTGCAGGTCGTGGGCGACGACTGTCGGCGTGAGGTCGAACAGCTCGCGGAAGTGCGCGATGCCGGTCTCGTAGGCCTTGAACGTCTCGTAGTTGTCGAGGTCACCGATGTGGTGGGAGAGGAACGCGTGGGTGTCCTTGGCCAGGCAGAACGTGTTCTTCAGTTCGGCGCCGCAGCCCAGGATGTGCTCGGTGAGCCTTGAGCGCAGCGTCACGGGCTCCGGCACGTAACCACGCGAACGGCGCTGCAGATGCACCCGGTCGCGCCACACCCGCACCACGGAGTCGTCGGTCCGGGTGTGTATGGCCCGGTCGTGCGTGAGGAAGGCGTCAGCGATCCCGGACAGCCTCGCGAAGGCGTCTTCGTCGCGGTAGACGATGGGTTCGTCGGACACGTTCGCGCTGGTCAGCACGATCGGCCGGCCGAGATCACCGAGCAGCAGGTGGTGCAGCGGCGTGTACGGCAGCATGACCCCGACGCGTCGGTTGCCGGGCGCCACCGAGGGCGCGAGCGGTCCGTTGGCGACGCGTGGGAGCAGCACGATCGGCCGCCGGTGCCCGGTCAGCGCTGCCGCGGCGATCTCGTCGACTTCCGCGATCTCCCGCGCGGCCGTGAGATCGGGGACCATCACGGCGAACGGCTTGTCCTCGCGGTGTTTCCTGCCGCGCAGCGCGGCCACGGCCGTCTCGTTCGCCGCGTCAACGGCGAGGTGATAACCGCCGAGTCCCTTCACCGCGACCACGGCGCCCGCTGCCAATGAGTCCACAGTGGACTCGATCGGCTCCCCGCCACCTGAGAACACCAGCCGTGGCCCGCAAGCCGGGCAGCACACCGGCTGCGCGTGGAACCGCCGATCACCCGGATCTTCGTACTCCAGCTTGCATTCCGCGCACAACGCGAACCCGGCCATCGTCGTCAACGGCCGGTCGTACGGCACCCCGCGCACAATCGTGAACCGCGGCCCGCAGTTAGTGCAGTTGACGAACGGGTACCGGTACCGCCGGTCCCCCGGATCCCGCAGCTCGGCCAGGCAGTCCACGCAGGTCGCGCTGTCCGCGGACACCAACGTCGCCGCCTCGCCGCCGGCCGGGCTGGCGACGATCTCGAACCCGATTGCTCCCGTGGCCGGCACTGACGTCACCCGCACGTCGTCGATCACAGCCAACGGCGGCGCCTCGGCCCGCAGCGCCGTCACGAAGGCGTTCAGCGCCTCCGAAGTGCCTTCAACCTCGACGAACACCCCGCGGCTGTCGTTGCCGACGAAGCCCGCGAGCCCGAACCGCCGCGCGAGCCCGTGGACGAAGGGCCGGAACCCCACGCCCTGCACCACTCCGTCGACCCGCACCGCGCAGCGCCCGAGCGCCATCGGCTCAGTCTGCGCCGCCCCGGCCGGGAGCGGAAGCGATGCGCCACTCCCGTGGTGAAACCCCGTAGGCCGCCTTGAACGAGCGGCTGAAGTGCGCCGCGTCCGAGAAGCCCCAACGATGGGCGACGGCGGCGACCGTCGCACTGGTGCGGCCCAGGTCGCGGCGCGATTCCGCCAGCCGCTGTTGCTGGATCCAGCGCACGACGGACACGCCGTCGGCCGAGAAGAGCTTGTGCAGGTAGCGCACGGAAATCCGGTGCGCTGCGGCGATCGTCGCCGGCGACAGGTCGGGCTCGCCGAGGTGGTCGGCGATGAAGGTGCGGATCCGCAGCAGCAGCGTCGGCTCGGGCGTCTCGGCGCCGTCGAGGACCAGCGATTCGAGCAGGTTCAACGCCGACGCGGCCAGCCGTTCGCCCGCCGCGCCTTCGGCCGCGGTGAGCCGCGCCAGGAACGGCGAGGCGAGCGCGGGCACGCCGGCGTCGGGGCGGAGCGTGGTGGCCGTGACGCGACGCAGGTCCGCGTCGCCGACGCCGAGGAACCGGCGCGGCACCATGAAGACCTTCATCTCGAACTCGCCGGGAAACCACAGCTCGTACGGGCGCGCGGCGTCGTAGAAGACCAGGTCGCCGGGGCGGATCACGGCGCGGCGGCCGTCCTGCGTGACCACGCCGGGGCCGAGCCGCTGCAAACCGAGGAGCACGAACTCGTCGCCGGCCTCGGCCACGAGCCGCGGAGTCCGGCGGACGCGCTGCGCGGCGGCGTGCACGGTGGAGAGCTGGAGGCGGCCGAGGCGGTCGTTGGCGACGGAGCCAGAGAACGCTTCGGCGTCGGGGGTGGCGACGTTGAGCGGCACGAACGAACGGCACACGACCTCGTGCCAGAAGGCCACGCGCTCGGCCTCCGGTTGCGTGTCGGTTGTCAGCACCATGCTCATCGCACCACCACCTGAGCAGCAAGTATGCGCTGATCCGAGCGCGACACACCAGCCGTGCGCTCTCCGTCAACCCCCGGTGCACTGTGAGGCAAGCCACGGGGTTCGGGTGCTCCTACCTTCGGCCGAACAGGCAGGCGAAGGGAAGGACAGCGCGTGATCACCTACTCGGGCTCTTTCAAGGCAGCGGCCGTGCAGGCGGAGCCGGTGTGGCTGGACGCCGACGCGACCATCGACAAGTCGATCGATCTCATGGCCGAGGCCTCGCGCAACGGCGCCGGTTTGATCACCTTCCCGGAGACGTTCGTCCCGGGGTACCCGTGGTGGCTGTGGCTGGATTCGCCTGCGTGGGGCATGCAATTCGTGGGCCGCTATCACGAGAACTCGATCAGCCTCGACAGCCCGCGCTTCAAGCGGCTGCTCGACGGCGCGAAGCAGCACGGCATCAACGTGGTGCTGGGCTTTTCCGAGCAGTCAGGCGGCAGCCTGTACATGGCGCAGGCGACGATCTCCGCCGACGGCGAGCTGGTCGGCGCCCGCCGCAAGCTGAAGCCGACGTTCGTGGAGCGCACGGTGTACGGCGAGGGCGACGGCTCCGACCTGGTGGTGCACGACGTCGCCGGCATCGGCCGCGTCGGCGCGCTGTGCTGCTGGGAGCATCTGCAGCCGCTCACGAAGTACGCGATGTACGGCATGGACGAGCAGGTGCACGTGGCTTCGTGGCCGAGCTTCTCCGTCTACAAGGGAGCGGCGTACGCGCTCGGGGCGGAGGTGAACACGTCGGCTTCGCGCATGTACGCGGTGGAGGGGCAGTGTTTCGTGATCGCTCCGTGCGCGCTCGTGGGTGACGCCGGGATGGAGCTGTTCTGCGACACCCCGATGAAGGAGCAGCTGCTGCAACGCGGCGGCGGGTTCGCGCGCATCTTCGGCCCGGACGGCAGCCCGCTCGCCGAGCCGCTGGCGGAGGACGAGGAAGGAATCCTGTACGCGGACATCGATCTTTCGGCGATCCCGCTCGCGAAGGCGGCGGCGGACCCGGTCGGGCACTACTCGCGGCCCGATGTGACGCGGCTGCTGCTGAACCGCACCCCGCGTCGTCCGGTGGAGGAAACGCGGCCGGCGCCTGAGCAGATCGAGGAAATCCCCGCCGAGCCGGCGGCTGTCTGACCCGTTTCGCCCCCCCGGCGTTGGCGCGCTCATCCCCCGTCACCGCTGGGTCCCCAAGGTTGTCCACAGCCATCCGGGCGTTGTGGACAACCTTGGTCCATTTCGGCTTCGTGGCCGGTTGTTGTCGGATGGCGGCGCTAGCTTCTGCAGGCATGACCCACTTCGAGCTCCAGCCCATCGCCCACGTCGAATCCTCGGTGAAGGATCTTGACGGGGCGCCGAAACAACCTGATGAGGGCGCGCCCTCGGCGTGGCTTGTGTTCTTGCCGTCGTTTGCCGAAGGCCTGCGTGATTTGAAGGCCGGTCAGCAGGTGCTCGTGTTCACCTGGCTGCACCTGGCCGACCGCTCGGTGCTGTCCGTGCGCCCGCGCAGCGACCCCTCACGGGCGATGGCCGGGGTGTTCAGCACACGCTCGCCCGCGCGGCCGAATCCGATCGGGCTGCACCGCGCGGAGATCGTCGAGGTCGACGGGTTGCGCGTGCTCGTTTCGCAGCTCGAAGCGATCGACGGCACCCCCGTGGTCGACGTGAAGCCGGTGCGATCTCCGGACGACGGGTAGAAATCTTCGCGATCGGTGAACCGCCCCCAGGTCGGCGTCCGTTTTCAGAGCATCGGACGAGAAGGTGGTGACGGATGACCGGGATGCGAGCCCGCCGGCAGGTGGCCGACGAGGCACTCGTGCGGACGTTGTTCGCCGAGCACGGCAAGGCGATGCTCGCCTACGCCACGCGGCTGCTCGGGGATCGCGCGGCGGCGGAGGACGTGGTGCAGGAGGCGCTGATCCGTGCGTGGCGCAACCCGGACAGCCTGGTCAACGGCAAGGGTTCCGTACGGGCGTGGCTGCTCACGGTCGTACGCAACCTCGTCGTCGACAAGGTCCGGGCGCGCGCCGCCCGGCCCACGGAGGTCGCCGAATCGCCGACGACCGTGCCGGTCGCACGTGACCACTCCTCGGCGGTGGTCGACTCGATCGTGGTGCGGGAAGCGCTCGACGGCCTGTCGCCCGAACACCGCGAGGTGCTGGAGCAGGTGTACCTGCACGGCCACACAGTGCCGGAAGCCGCAGCACAGCTGGGCATTCCGGCAGGCACCGTGAAGTCCCGCTCGCACCGCGCCCTGCGCCTGCTGCGCGAATCGTTCGGCGGCCGGCAACCGGTGGGTGCCGCGTGAACCACGACGCCCTCGACCACACCCACGCGATGACCTGCGAGCACTGCCGGAAGGAGGTGGATTCAGTGCGCGAGATGCAGGAGTTCCTCGAGGCGATCCCGCCCGAACTGCTCCTCGACGGCCCACCCGACGACGCGGACCTGCTGCTGCAACGCACGTTGCGGCAGGTGCGCTCCGAAGCGTCGGGTGCGCGCCGGCGCGGCAGAACGCTGGCCGCCACGGCTGCCGTGGCCGTGGTGGCCGCCGCGCTCGGCCTCGGCGCGCTGCTCGGCCACACCGGCACCGCGCCGCCCCTGCTCCCGGCCGCCGCCCCTGACCCGGACCTGGCAGTCGCGCCGAGGCCCGACCCCGTGCTGCTCACCGGCTCCGCCGGCCCCACCCACCTCTCCGCCGCCGTCACCCCGGCCCGCGGCTGGGTCCGCGTGGAAGCCCACGTCCGCGGCCTCCCGGACGGCACCCAGTGCCGCCTGGTCGTCCTCGGCAAGGACGGCACCCGCCAACTCACCGGCGGCTGGCAGTTCTCGACTTCGGCCACCGATGACGAGGCTGAGCTGTACGGCTCCGCCAGCATGCCCGCGTCGGAAGTCGCCGCGGTGACCCTGGAAGACATGGCCGGCCACGAGTTCGTCCGAACGGGGGTGTGAGCGGAAGTTCGTTGTGGCACAACCGAAAACCGGCGCCCGGTTCGGCAGTCCCGAGCGCCGGTGGTAGCCCGTGCTCGGCAGAGATGGTGCGGACAGTGGGTGCGGGCACTGCCGCTGGAGGACGGCAACACCCGCACCCGCTGTCGAATATGACCGGTCGTCTTACCGAATGTCAAGGAGGTCCCGACATCCGAAGCGCCATTCTCAGAAGGTGAACAGCACCTTGCCCGCGCGGCCGGGCTTGCGAGCGTGGTCGAACGCGGCCTGGTAGTCGCCGAGGGCGTAGGTTGCCTCAACCGCCGCTGCCAGCTCCCCGTTGGCCACGAGGCCGGCGAGCTCGCCGTAGACCCGCTCGATCTCCTCGCGCGGGGTGGAGCGGGCCTGCTCAACTCCCGTGCTTACGCCATCCACGCCGACAAACTCGACGACCCGGCCCTCGCCCACACCCTCCTGGCCCCCTTCGGCCAGGAGGCCGGCGCCATCCCGCCTCAGCGCCTGGACCTGGTCCGTGGCCTGCGGGGCAACTTGATGACGCTCCTGAGCACTGAAGACCCGGCCGAGGCCTGGGCGACGTTCACCGAACGCACGTCCGGCGTCGCCTTCACCCAGGACTTCTCGACCCCCGGCCAGGTCGTCCCCCACCAGATCACCGGCGACGCGGTCGTCGGCGGCATCACGCTGCACGTCGCCGAGCTCGTGGCGAACGGCACTTGGTCACGGCTTCGGATCTGCGCCAACCACGAGTGCGCCAGCGTCTTCTACGACACCACCCGCAGCCGCACGCGCCGCTGGCACTCCTACGAGATCTGCGGCAACCGCGCCAACGTCGCGACCCACCGCGCCCGCAAATCCGGCCGCTGACCAGGAGAAACCATGTACTTCCTCGCGACGGGTCGGATTCTTCGCCCCGAAGAAACCGCCGCCCACGTGCCCGAAGAGGTCCGCGAATTCGACCGCCTGCGCGCCGAGGGCTTCATCCAGGAAGTTTTCTTCCTGCGGCCCGGCCCGGGCGTGGTGAACGTCGTCGAAGCCGCTTCACGCGAAGACGCGGAAGCCAAGCTGGCGCAGCTGCCGTTCGCCTCCCTCGGCCTGATGGAGTTCGAGCTGGCAGAGGTCACGCGGCACTGATGGTCCTTTGTGGACTCCGTCCTTCGTTAGGGACAGACGTGTAGCTCGTTCGACTATTTCTTCGTCTGGCGCGAGACCTGCATCACTCCACCACGGCAACGTGCTCACCTCGACGCATACTGTGAAAAGACAGAGCTAACACAGTTACAGTTATGTCGAGAGGCGAACCTCATGACCACCCTGTGCTACGACGTCCTGGTCACCGCCGGCGCCAGACGTGAGCGCGGCCAGACGCTTCCGACGGGCGAGCCGATCATCTCCTCGCCGGTCTCCACCACGCTCATCACCGGGGCCGAGGACGCCGTGCTCGTGGACCCGCCGTTCCTCGACTTCCAGATCCGCGAGGTCGCCGACTGGGTCGTCCGCAGCGGCAAACGCCTGCGCCACATTTTCGCCACCCACGGCCACGGCGACCACTGGTTCGGCACCGCCGAGCTGCTCGAACACTTCCCCGGCGCCCAGGTCTACGCGACCCCCGGCACCATCGACGTGATGCACAAGCAGGCCACCGACGGCCGCGCTCAGATGTGGGACCTCGACTTCCCCGGGCGCATCCCGCCGTCACCCGTGCTGGCGCAACCGGTCCCCGAAGCCGGTTTCCTGTTGGAGGGCCACGTCCTGCGCGCGGTCGACGTCGGCCACACCGACACCGACGCCACCTCCGTGCTCCACGTGCCGGACCTCGGCCTCGTCGTCGCCGGCGACACCGTCTACAACGGAATCCACCAGTACATCCTCGAAGGCGGCAACGGCGGCCTGCAGGAATGGCTCCACGCGCTCGACCGGATCGCCGAACTCGAGCCGCGCGCCGTCGTCGCCGGCCACAAGAACCAGGCCCTGCCCGACGACCCGCTCACCATCGACCAGACGCGTACCTACCTGCTCGACGTCATCCGCCTGCTCGACACCAAACCGACCGCCCGCGAGTTCTACGACGAAATCCTGCGCCTGCACCCAGAGCGCCTCAACCCGGGCCCCGTCTGGTACGGCGCCGTCGCACTGCTGGGGGACTGAATGAACATCGAATCCGCGGGCCTGGACGCGAAGTCCGCGTACAAGCTCCTCATCGGCAGCATCATCCCGCGCCCCATCGCGTGGATCAGCACGGAGTCGACGTCCGGCGTCGGCAACCTCGCGCCCGTGTCGTTCTTCACCTGCGTCGGCCGCAAACCGCCCAAGGTTTCCCTGTCCATCCAACCGAAATCCGACGGCGCGACGCTCAAGGACAGCTTTGTCAACATCCGCGACACCGGCGAGTTCGTCACCAACATGGCTACACTGCCCCAGGTCTTCGCCCTGCACCGCAGCGCCACCGAGTTCGAACCCGACGTCGACGAGTTCGATGCGGTCGGCGTCGAAAAGGTCGCCTCGGCCCTCGTGAAACCCCCGCGCATCAAGGACGCGCCCGTCGCCCTCGAGTGCAAAGTGGACCAGATCTTCTCCGCCCCCGACGGCCTCCACCACATCGTCTGGGGCGAAGTCGTGAACTTCTACGTCCGCGATGACCTCTACGTCAACGGCCGCATCGACTTCGGCGCCATCGCCCCCATCGCCCGCCTCGCCGCCGAATACACCGTGGTGGACAACGCCTTCGTGCCCCCTCTGGACCCCGCCGTCCTCACCGAGCGCGCCTCCCGCCGCATGCGCCGCCTCGACGGCCAGGGCGAGGAATACTCCGCGGTGGACTCCCCGACGTGGTCGGCGTCGGGCTCCGTGCAGGGGTGAGGTTTCAGCGCTCGTTCCACCGGCGAGTACCACCAAGCCGTTGGTATCGCTGGCGCATGCCTTGGCGCGTCAGGCCACACGCCTCGGCGGCGTCGAGCTCGCGCCGACGAGCTCGGGGAACACGTGCAAGCCGTGGTTCACACCGCGCTGATCGGGCGGCAGGAAGTGGTCGAGCTGCGACCTGCTCCGAAGTGTCAGCAGAACCCCGAGCGCACCCGGACCCGGTCCGGTACCGAGCCGAACTCGGCCGGTTGGCAGGTGGTCTCGAGAACCGACATCCACAGGTCGCCGTCGGGGTCGACCTGGTTGCGGCGGCTGGTCATGAGGGACAGCGGGACGTGGACGAAGCGGCGCCGCCAGCGGGCGACGGCGGCTTCGGTGTGGCCCGCCATGGCGGCGTGCACCGCGGCGTGGGCCAGCCGCAGGCAGTAGACGGCGTCATAGGCGTTGGCGGCGATGCTGCGGACCGCGTAACTCGGGTCGATGTAGCGCATCGTGGGGGGCAGACCGACGGAAACGAGGTGTGCTGTGATGCGCTCTTTGAGCAGCTCCCCGATGTTGCCGAGTTTGACGTTGCCCGAGGCGTCGGTGCCGCGGCCGTTGAGCTGCGGCAGGCCGTGTTCTTCGAGGAGGTCCTGGCCCGCTCCCTCGGCGAGGACGATGACGACGAAACCCTTGGCTCTCACGCGCTGCTCCACGTGGGCCAGCAGGCCGTCGGCTCCCCCGAGAGCGAACGGGATCTCGGGGATCAGGACGATGTCGGCGGCGTTGGCGGACAACGCGGCGTAGCTGGCGATGAAACCCGAGTGCCGGCCCATCAGCTTCACGATCCCGACGCCGTTCGGGCTGGCCGCGGCTTCGACGGAGACCGCGGTGATGAAGTCGGTGGCCCGCGCGAACGCGCTTTGAAACCCGAAGGACTGGTCGGTGAAGGGCAGGTCGTTGTCGATCGTCTTCGGCACACCGATGACCGCGATGTCGAGACCACGCGCCCGGATCGCCTTGCTGAGGAACGTCGCCGCGCGCATCCCCCCGTCGCCGCCGATGACGAACATGATGTCGACGCCGCGCAGGACGAGGCTGTCGACCATTTCGTCGGCGTCCTGGCCGCCGCGCGAGCTGCCCAGGATGGTGCCGCCCGCGTTGTGGATGTCGCGAACGCGATCCGGCGTCAGTTCGACGGTGTCGTAGCGGTGCTGTTCCGTCAGGCCCTGGAGACCGTTGCGGAAACCCAGAATCCGCTTGACCTTGTAGTGCACCGCGAGTTCTTGCACGAGACCACGGATGACGTTGTTGAGCCCGGGGCACAACCCTCCGCAGGTGACGATGCCGGCGGTCACGCGCGCGGGGTCGAAATAGATCTTCCGCCGAGGACCGGCGGCTTCGAAACTCGGCACCTGGCCGGGCGGGAGGCTGTGCTCGGCGAGCATGGAAACGGTGTCCTCGAGCAGGACCCGGTCGCCCTCCGCGACGTAGTGCGGAGAGGTCTGCTTGGTGGAGAGCATCTCGGAGAACGGCGAGTCGTAACGGCACTCGCCGAGGCGGCGAACGCCGAGGTCGTCCAGGTGCAACGTCACCGTGTCTCCTTGATCTCGATGGTCAACGGGGTTCGCGTTGAGCGCGAACCAGCCGGGAAGTCAGTCGAAGGTGGTGTGTGTTACGTGGCGAACCTGGCCCCGGGAAATCAGGAGCGATTCGGTGATGGTCGCCCCGGCACCGCTGCGTGGCCGCCCGACCAGTGGCCCGCCGTTGACGCCGGTGGCGACGAAAAACGCGTCGCCGGTCACGAGCTCGCCACACTCGTAAACGCGGTCGAGGGACATGCCCGCGGCGCGGATGGCGTCCGCTTCGTCGTCACGTTGCGGGGCCAGGCGGCCCAGCATCCCGCCGCCCAGCGCGCTGACCGCCGCGGCGGTCAGCACTCCCTCGGGCGTGCCGCCGACTCCGATGAGCAGGTCGACGTCGAGCGTCGGCAGGAGCACCGCGAGGCTGCCCCCGACGTCGCCTCCCGCCGGGGTCTGCACGGCCGCGCCGGCCCGCACCACCCGGGCGATCAGGTCCTTGTGCCGCGGCTTGTCCATGATGACCACGCGCAGCTCGCTGACCTGCTTGCCAAGCGCCTTGGCGACGTTGGCCAAGGTCTCCTCGGTGGGATCGTCGAGATCGATGACGTCCTTCGCCGCGGCGGGCACCACGATCTTGTCCATGTAGAACCCGGGCCCGGGTGACCACAACGTTCCCGACTCGCCGAACGCGATCGTGGCCAGCGCACCGGGCAGGTCCTTCGCGCAGAACGACGTTCCCTCAAGGGGATCGACGGCGATGTCGAAGTCCGGGCCGTGGCCGTTGCCCACGACCTCACCGTTGAACAACATGGGCGCGTCGTCCTTCTCGCCCTCCCCGATGACGACGGTCCCGCGCCCGGGTGCGTCGGCCAGAGCCGCCCGCATGGCCGCGGTCGCGGCCGCGTCGGCGCCTTTCTGGTCGTGCCGGCCCACCCAGGCGTAGCTGGCCACCGCGGCGTGGCAGGTGGCGGCCAGCGCCACCGCCTCCAAAGTGTGGATGTCAACGCAAGCCCGCGCTTCGACCTCAGTCTGATACTGCATCTCGAACTCCTCTTCTCGTCTGTAGCATCAGGACAGTGAGATCGCGGCACTTGCGTTGCGGTCACTCGAGATTCGCGTGCAGCCGCCAAAGTTCGCGGGCCTGGCTCCCGCTGGTCTTCCACAATGCGTGGAACAGCGCGTCGGTGGTCAGTAGCACCGACTGCTCGAACAGGCTGCCGGCGTACTGCACGGAGGCGGCGCCGTCGAAGTCCTGCTTGTCCGCGGCCGGGATGATGAGCACCTCGGTCGCGGTCTTGGCCAGTGGTGACTCCGCCGCCGTGGTCAGCGCGATCACGTCCGCGCCCTGGTCACGGGCGGTCTGAGCGGCCCGCACCACGCGCGCCGTGGTCCCCGAGCCCGACGCCGCCACGAGGACGTCGCGCGCGCCGATCGCCGGCGCGGTCACCTCACCGACGACGTGGGTGGGGAGTCCGAGGTGCATGAACCGCATCGCGGCCATCTGCAGAGCCAGCCCGCTGCGGCCGGTGCCGATCGTGAACACGGCCGGAGCCTTGAGCAACAACGCGCCGGCCCGGATCCAGGACGGGGATTGCACTCCCGCGCTCACCCGGTCGACTTCGCCGATGACAGCTCGCGTTGCGTCCACGAACAGGCCGGTGTCGAGCTTCTTCGAAATCGAGTGCGTCACCGAGATCTTCCTCCACAACTCAAGTAGGACAACGAATTCACGGCCGCGCGGCGCGCACGCTCCGCCGGGCCGCTTCGACCACGGCCTCGGTGGTGATGCCGAACTGGCTGAACAGGGTCTTGAAGTCGGCCGAAGCGCCGAAATGCTCCAGTGACACGATTTCTCCCGCGTCGCCGGCGAACCGGTGCCACGGCTGCGCGATACCGGCTTCGACGATCACCCGCGCACGCACCGACGGGGGCAGCACCTTGTCCCGGTAGGACCGGTCCTGCCGGTCGAACCACTCCACGCACGGCACCGACACGACCCGGGTGGGCACCCCTTCGGCCTCGAGCACCTCCCTGGCCGCCACGGCCAGCTGGACCTCGGAACCAGTACCCACGAGCAGCACCTCGGGCCGCCCCGTGGACGCCTCGGCGAGGACGTAACCGCCACGGGCCACCCCCTCGGCGGAGGTGCCCTCCAGCGTCGGCAGGTCCTGGCGGCTCAGCGCCAGCCCGGCCGGACCGGCGGTGTCCTCCAGCACGGCCTTCCAGGCGTACGCGGTCTCGTTCGCGTCGGCCGGGCGGACCACCGACATCCCGGGGATGGCGCGCAGGGACGCCAGCTGCTCGACGGGCTGGTGCGTCGGGCCGTCCTCACCGAGGCCGATCGAGTCGTGCGTCCACACGTAGATGACGGGCAGCCGCATCAGCGCGGCCAGGCGCACAGCCGGGCGCATGTAGTCACTGAAGATGAGGAAGGTACCGCCGTACGGGCGGGTTCCGCCGTGCAGCGCGATGCCGTTGAGGATCGAACCCATCGCGTGCTCGCGGATACCGAAGTGCAGCGTGCGACCGTAGGGATTGGCCTGCCAGGCGTTGGTGGAGATCTCGACCGGGCCGAAGGAGTCCGCGCCCTTGATCGTGGTGTTGTTGCTCTCGGCCAGGTCCGCCGATCCGCCCCAGAGTTCCGGCAGCACGGCGCCGAGCTTGGCCAGTACCGCGGCCGACGCCTTGCGAGTGGCGACGCCCTTGGCGTCGGGCTGCCAGGTCGGCAGATCGTCGGCCCACCTGGCCGGCAGCGCGCGCCTGCTGATGCGGTCGAGCAGCGCCTTTTGCTGCGGGTTGCTCTTCGCCCAGGCGTCGAACTCCAGCTGCCACTTCTCGTGGTCGGCCCGCCCGCGCTCGGCCACCTCACGGGTGTGGCGCAGCACGTCGTCGTCGACCTGGAAACTCTGCTTCGGGTCCAGGCCCACGGCGCGCTTGACCGCGGCGAGCTCGTCTGCGCCCAGCGCGGCACCGTGCGCCTTGCCGGTGTTCATCTTGGTCGGGGCCGGGTACCCGATCACGGTGCGCAGCACGATCAGGGTCGGGCGGGTGGTCTCTGCCTTCGCCTGCTCGATCGCCGCCAGGATCCCGGTCACGTCCTCACCGCCGTAGACCGTAACGACGTGCCAGCCATACGCTTCGTAGCGCTTCGCGGTGTCCTCGGACAACGCGATGCGGGTGTCGTCCTCGATGGAGATCTCGTTGCTGTCGTAGATCACCGTGAGGTTGCCGAGCTGCTGCGTGCCGGCCAGCGACGAAGCCTCGGAGGTGACGCCCTCCTCGATGTCGCCGTCCGAGGCGACCACGTAGACCTGGTGGTCGAACGGGCTCTTGCCCGGCTCGGCGTCCGGGTCGAACAGGCCACGCTCGCGGCGGGCGGCCATCGCCATCCCGACCGCGGTGGCCAGGCCCTGGCCCAGCGGGCCGGTGGTGGTCTCCACGCCCTTGGTGTGCCCGTACTCGGGGTGGCCCGGGGTCAGCGAACCCCACTTGCGCAGGGCTTTCAGGTCGTCGAGCTCCAGGCCGTAGCCGGAGAGGAACAGCTGGACGTACAGGGTGAGGCTCGAATGCCCGGCCGACAGTACGAACCGATCCCGGCCGAGCCACTGCGCGTCGGCGGGATCGTGCCGCATGACCCGCTGGAACAGCGCGTAGGCGACGGGCGCGAGGCTCATGGCCGTGCCGGGGTGCCCGCTCCCGCAGTGCTCGACCGCGTCCGCCGCCAGCACGCGGGCAGTGTCCACCGCACGCCGGTCCAGCTCGGTCCAGTCTTCGGGGAGTCGCTTCGTGGTCAAGCGAACAAGCTCTTCGGCTGATTCAATCGCGCGGGAACGGGAGATCGATCCGTTTGCTGCCATGGACGCGCACTCCTGATAATTCTCACTCGGCACATTCCGGCCAAATTCGAAAATGTGATATGGGGTCTTTTTCGCTGTGTGCCGAGCCGGTGCCCGGCACACAGCGAGTGGGTTCGGTCAGGCGGTGGCGCGTTTTTTGAGTTCCTTCGCCGCGGCACCCGGGTCGGCGGCGTTGTAGATCGCGCCCCCCGCCACAGCGACGGTCGCGC